>NZ_PYVV01000002.1:0-391359 GCF_003056325.1 Halomonas sp. BN3-1
GCGCGGCTTCTCATCGAGGGCCGGGCGCCAGTGATGCGTGCCCATCGAGAGCCCGAATACATTGGCGCAAGCCCACTTTGTCAATGTCGTAGATCCACGTTGCAAAAGCCAGGCTGACCATACATTTTTGTTGCCAGGCCTGATTCTCGATCGTTGTCTTCGACGCAGGCCGACGTTTAGCAGTGAGGTGCCAAGGATGTCGTTGAGACTTGCCAACCGTCTTGATGCGGAGCGTTTACAGCGCCTGATCGATGAAGCCTGCGGAACCGAACGGGCTGCCGCCGACCTGCTGGAAGAGCGACTGGAGCGTGCCGAGATTCGCGACCCGGACGAGATGCCCGATGACGTGGTCAGCATGAACAGCAAGGTTGTGCTCAGGGACGTCGACACGGACCGACTTCTGACGCGCACGCTGGTCTATCCTCATGCGCTGGCGACGACCGAAGATGGTCTATCGGTGATGGCGCCGCTGGGCGCCGAGCTGTTGACCCGTCGGGTCGGGGAAGAGTGGACGACCCAGGTGGCATTGGGCAAGCCAGGGCGCTGGCGGGTGGAAGAGATATTGTGGCAGCCGGAGCGAGAGCGTCAGTTTCATCGCTAGGGCTTGTCTGAAAAGTGCCTGCGCTCGGTAATACGGCGTTAAAAATCGGCTGGTGCGCCAGCCCGGTCAAAATGCTCATTTACACCCCGTAAACTGCGCTTTCTCACCGATTTTTGCCTTGTCTAACCTTCGCTCGTCGACTTTTCGGACAGCGCCTAGGTTTGTCTGAATCGCTGGGCTTGTCTAATGGGCTTGTTTAAAAAGCGCCTTCGTTCGTCGACTTTTCGCTCATCGACTTCTCGCTCAAGGCCCAGTGAGCAGCGCAGCCGCAGCCTTTGGCATCGCCTGGATGAGCAAAGGAGGAGGGAGATGGGCCGATTCACTCACCGGTTCTCAGGGTATGTCCTCGGGCTGGGGCTTTTCCTCGCGGGTACAGGCGTTGCCGTGGCCGATATTGTCGTGCGGTTCTCCGGGACTCAGGGCATTCCCTTCACCGCTCAGTGGGAGTGGACGGGCCCGGGGCAGGAGCACAGGAGCGGGACCTGGGCGGGACGAGCGCCTCGGGTAGAGCGCCTGCCCGACGGAAGGTTCAGCATGAGCGTCATCCAGCAGGCGTCCGGAGGCCGGCTGGAGGTGCTGGTCACCGGGCGCGGCAATCGTTCTTCCTCGTCCAGCAGTGGTGCCGGGGCGACGATGTTGTTCTCGTTGCAGTGAGCCTGGCCGCAAGGCCATGTCGTGATCGGTTCAGCGAGGCTCGAGCTCCCGGGGCAGACGGCTGCGATGTGAATTCTTAGTCATGGGGGGCGGGATGCCCAGGTGCTTGCGCGCCCAGTGTGCGGCCTCGGCGCGGTGATGCACCTTGATCTTCTTGAAGATGTTGTACAGGTGAGACTTGACCGTATGCTCACTCAGGAACAGTTGGGTGGCGATATCCTGGTTGGACGCGCCGTTGCCGATGAAGCCGAGAATTTCCAGCTCCCGCTGGGTCAGACCGGCGACGGGACGGTAGGTGTTGAACTGCTGTCGTCGGAAATATTCGAACATCTGCTGTAGCAGCGGACGCGACATCCACAGGGCGCCATCGAGGAGTTGGATGATTCCCTTGCAGATATTGTCCAGTTCGTCGCGGCGATAGAAGATGCCCTGAAGGTGCAATGACGCCAACAATTCAGCGGCTTGTTCCTGGTTGGCCAGGTTGAACGCCGCCAGCAGAATGTCGGGAAACTGTGCCTTGAGCTCGTGGCAGCGATGCATGTCGCTGTGCGATAGCTGATCGGCGTCCAGTAGCCACAGTTGCACACCAGGAGGTGAGTTCGACAGTTCCGCTTCCAGGCCGGACACCGCCTCCGGGGCAAGAGGACTGACCTGGCAGTCGAGTACCTGGCTCAGGTGATGGGTGAACAACTGCGACTGCACGTTGGGGTGCGTGATCAGCCGGACGATCGGACCTTCCTGAAGGGCAGACATCGTCCCCTCCCTGTTCCCATGCGATGATTGATCGTTATCGTTTTTTGGTGATGCCGATTTAGTATCGTTATCGATACTAATATGCTTGTAAATGACCATTGGGCGTGAACTTTGTCATTTCCGAAGAATGGTTTTTTTGATTCAGGTCGCAAAGGATGGCCGCTGAGCGCCGTGGGTCGTAGGTGTCAGCACGCTGAACTGTGCGCCATTCGTCGTCTAGTCCATCGGAATTCTCACGAGGGAGTGTGATGCCGCTGTCATTGTGGATGTCTCTGGCCGCCATCTGTGCCATGGGGGCCATGTCTCCTGGTCCAAGTCTGGCCCTGGTGCTTCGTCATACGCTGGGAGGGGGGCGCAGCTCCGGGGTGGTGGCGGCGATCGCCCATGCGCTGGGCGTCGGCCTCTACGCCTTGCTGACCGTGTGGGGACTGGGGGAGGTGATCGAACGCCATCCATCCGCCTTTCGCGTGATCACGATCGGTGGGGCACTGTATCTGGCCTGGCTTGGCATAAAGGCGCTGAGGGCCGGGCGTGGCGGAGCGCTGGGCGCCCGACCCACCGCCGCCAGTCACCGCGTCGCTGCGAGAGAAGGGCTGTTGGTTGCCCTGGGTAATCCCAAGCTGATCCTGTTCTTCGTCGCGCTGCTCAGTCAGTTTGTCAGCCCCGAAATGTCCTCGATCGAGCGTGCCATCATTGTGCTGACGGCGATGCTGATCGACGGTGGCTGGTACGTCATCGTGGCGTTGGGGCTGTCGCACTCCCGCGTGCTGCCCTGGCTCCAGGCTCGCGCCCACTGGATCAATCGCATCAGCGGGGTGCTGCTGCTGGGGCTGGCGCTGAGGGTGCTGGCGGGATAAGGCCGCCGCCGGCTGCGAGCATTTCGTGGGCGAGGCTGCCGGCGATGCCGGTTCATGCTGGCGCCGAGCGATGGAGGATGGCGTCCAGCGGACTTGCCGTCGGCAACACGCCATAGGCCGGGCTCGGGTGCCGGCCCAGGCGGGTGCGGCAGAAGGTATCCGCCACCTCGTGGGGCGCGTGCTGGACCAGCAGCGCTGCCTGGGTGCACTGGGCCAGCCACTGGGTCAGCCAGCGGGCCCTGGGCACCAGGTCTTCGCTGGTCTGTGGCTGAGGCAGCTGGGCCAAGGCGCGATCCAGATCCGGATGTCCACCTCGGGCATGCTCGAACAGCTGATACAGGGCCGCCATGGCCTCGGGGTGTCGCGCCATGACCCGCAGCACGTCGAGGCAGATCACGTTGCCGGACCCTTCCCAGATGGAATTGACCGGCGCTTCGCGGTAGAGCCGCGCCAGCGGTGCTTCCTCGACGTAGCCGATGCCACCGAGGCACTCCATGGCCTCTGCCATTAAGCCGGGGGCGCGCTTGTTGTGCCAGTACTTGGCCAGGCTCGGCAGCAGCCGGGCCAGGGCGCGCTCCTGCTCCTCCCCGCGGCTGGCGCCGTCGAAGGCCTGAGCGGTGCGCAGCATCAGCGCTACGCCGGCCTCCACCTCCAGCGCCAGATCCGCCAGTACCGCCCGCATCACCGGCTGCTCAGCCAAGGGCGCCCCGAAGGCATGACGCTGACAGGTATGCTGCCAGGCCTCGCGCCAGGCCTGGCGCATCATGCCCACCGGGGCGCTGGCGGCGTCGAGACGGGTCTGCTGAACCATTTCCAAGATGGTGGCGATGCCGCGTCCAGGGTCGCCGAGCGGGTGGGCCCAGGCCCCCCGATATTCGATCTCGGCGGAGCCATTGGCGCGATTGCCGCACTTGTCCTTCAGTCGCTGAATCTCGATGGCGTTGCGCTCGCCATCAGGGGCGAAGCGAGGCACCAGGAAGCAGCTGAGGCCTTCGTCTCGCTGAGCCAGGGTCAGGAAGGCGTCGGACATGGGGGCGCTCATGAACCACTTGTGTCCGTACAGGCGCCAGCCGTCCTCGCCAAGTTCGGCTCGGGTGGTGTTGGTGCGCACATCGCTGCCACCCTGCTTCTCGGTCATCGCCATGCCGAAGGTCAGGGCGTGCTTGTCGCTCGCCGGTAGGGCCCTGGAATCGTAGTCCTCGACGAGCAGCCCAGAGGCCCACCAATCCGGCAGTGAGCGTTCTCGACGCAGCACCGGGTAGGCGGCGTGGGTCATGGTCACCGGGCAGCAGATGCCGGTTTCGGCCTGGGTCAGCAGATAGAGTCCCGCCACGTGCGCCTGATGACCGCCGCGCCCCTCCTCCGTCCAGGCCATGGCGTGGACGCCACGGGTGGTAGCCAGGCGCATCAGCGCGTGGTAGGCCGGGTGGTAATCGACGACGTCGAGTCGGCGACCGTGACGATCGAAAAGTCGCAATGAGGGTGGGTGGCGGTTGGCCTCGTCACCCAGTCGCTGGGTCTCCGCACGACCGACATCCTGGCCCAGCAGGGACAGTCGGCAACTCACCCAGGCCGGCGCCAGATGGGCCAGCCAGAACTGAAGCACGGCGTCGTCGGCGAAGGCGTCGAAGGGAAGAGAGTACGGCTGATTGTCGACCCGGTGGCTCGCCAGGCCCTCTCGCGGAGCTTGGTCATGCATGGCCCTGTCCTGATGACGAAAGACCTGATATTCAGCATGGTGTGCTGTGCCCCTCGGGTCAAACGAGAGGGATGACGCAACGGGACGGGATGGGTAGTCTTGGGGCTTTCTCGGTGGAGCCCTTCGATGTGCCCTGTTTCCTCTTTCGACTCGGCTCCCACGGCCTCTGGCGTGACGAATGCTGGCGAGGCGTCCCCTGACAACCAGCGTGAGGCGCCCGCAGCGGTGATCGCCCGGGAGCGTGTGCAGGTGGTGGATGCCCGCAATCGTCCCTGTGGCAGCGCCTGGCGCGCAGAAATGCGCCGCTATCGGTTCTGGCACCGCGCCACCTACATCGTGGTACGCAATCGCCGTGGTGAACTATGTGTGCAGCATCGAACGCTGACCAAGGAAGCCTTTCCAGGCGGACTGGACCTGGCGGCGGGAGGCGTGGTCGGCGCCGGGGAGGCGGTCCACGTCTCGGCACGTCGTGAGCTGGCCGAGGAGCTCGGTATCCGCGCAGTAGCGCTGCGCCATTGCCTGGAGTTTCGCTACGATGAGGACGGGTATCGCATCTTCGGCAGCGTCTACTGCGTAGAGTGGGACGGCCCCTTGTCGCTGCAGGCCGAGGAGGTCGCCAGTGTGGCCTGGATGTCACCGCGTCGAGCCCTCGAGCTCGCCGGCGTGACGCCGGATACGCGGCTGGCCCTCGAGTTGCTGCTCGAGCGCGAGGGGGACAACTGAATGCCGCTTTGCCGCCAGGGCGTTGCGACTGGCGCAATGACGTCTGGCATGTCATCGTGAAGACAGCAAGCGCGAGTTCATCCCATGACCCTGCATGATGTCGAGTGCCGCACCCATAGCGGCGAGCCCTTCAACCTCCGCGCCCTGCGTGGCCAAGTGCTGCTCGTGGTGAATGTGGCGAGCAAGTGTGGCTTCACCCCTCAGCTGGCGGAGCTGGAGGCGCTCTATCGGGAACACCGCGAGCGCGGCTTCACCGTGCTCGGGTTCCCCTGCAACCAGTTCGCACGGCAGTCGCCGGAGTCCGCCGAGCAGTTCTGCGCTTTCGGTGAGCGTGAGTTCGGTGTCACCTTTCCCTTGATGGAAAAGGTCGAGGTCAATGGCGCCAAGGCCCATCCGCTGTTCAAACGCCTGAAGGCCGAAGCCCCAGGATGGATGGGGACGCGCGCCATCAAGTGGAACTTCACCAAGTTTCTGGTCGCCCGAGACGGCCGTGTGCTCAAGCGCTATGGGCCTCGCGATGGGGGCGACGCCATGATGCTGGACCTCGAGCGGGCACTGGACGAATCCTGACCTCTTTGGCGCTCAGCGTATGTCTCCTCCGCGCGCCACCACCAGCCGTTCCACCAGTTCGTTGTAGCGATGGCGCACCATCATGGTGGTCAGACCCGAGAACAGCGCCCAGAACTTGCGTCGCCAGCCCTTGAGGCGGAGGTTGTGGGCGACCAGACGGCGCATCAATTGGTGGTCATCGAACTTGCGCCACTCACCGGCGACCGACATCTGCTGACGCGACAATACCGGCGCCAGCTCGATCCGAAAGACCCATTCCAGGTCCTTGAGGGCGATACCGTCGCGCTCGATCACCTCGACCATCCGCGCATAGTCGGACTCTCTGGGCTCGCGTTCGAGCCACATGGGCGCCAGGGCAAGCCACAGCTCGCCGCGTTCATCGACCAGGGTCTGTGCATCCATCGGGCGGTCTCCTCAAGCGGTGGGCAGCATCCTGCCCGACCCCGTGCCGGTGGGCAAGAGAGCGACGCGATCGCCAGCAGAGCCGGACAGGGCCCTGGTGTGTTCAGGCGCAATGCGCGGCAAGGAAAAGCGCGGGAAGTCAGGGGCATGTGCACAAAGGCGGACAGGGCGGCGCTGTGCCGCTAGAATATCGCGACCACGCTCTACACATTGGATGGCTCTCCCTCGGGAGCCGCGAGTAACGAAGAGGTCTGTCGTGATCATCAAGCCCAAGGTACGCGGATTCATCTGCACCACCACCCATCCCGTCGGTTGCGAGAAGAACGTCCTCGAGCAGATCGAGGCGACCCGTGCGCGCGGCCTCGATGCATCCAAAGGGCCCAAGAAGGTGCTGGTCATCGGCGCCTCCAGTGGCTACGGTCTGGCCGCGCGCGTCACCGCGGCCTTCGGCTACGGCGCCGATACCCTGGGGGTGTTCTTCGAGAAGCCGGGCAGCGAGAAGAAGCCGGGCACGGCGGGCTGGTACAACTCTGCCGCCTTCGACAAGTTCGCCAAGCAAGAAGGGCTCTACAGCAAGTCCATCAATGGCGACGCCTTCTCCCACGAGGCGCGTGACAAGGCGATCGAGCTGATCAAGGCCGACATGGGCCAGATCGATCTGGTGGTCTACTCGCTGGCTTCCCCGGTGCGCAAGCTGCCCGATTCCGGCGAGCTCAAGCGCTCTTGCCTGAAGCCCATCGGCGAGACCTATCGCGCTACCGCCATCGATACCAACAAGGACACCATCATCGAAGCCCAGGTGGAGCCGGCGACCGAGCAGGAGATCGCCGACACCATCGACGTCATGGGTGGCCAGGATTGGGAACTGTGGATGGAGGCGCTGTCCGAGGCCGGCGTGCTGGCACCCGGCGCTCGCAGTGTGGCGTTCAGCTACATCGGTACCGAGATCACCTGGCCGATCTACTGGCACGGCGCCCTTGGCAAGGCCAAGGAAGACCTGGACCGGGCAGCCTCCGCCATCGATGACTCGCTCAAGCAGAGCGGTGGCGGCGCCAACGTGGCGGTGCTGAAGTCCGTGGTGACCCAGGCCAGTGCGGCGATTCCGGTCATGCCGCTGTACATCGCCATGGTGTACCGCGTGATGAAGGAGCAAAGTCTGCACGAAGGCACCATCGATCAGCTCAATCGTCTGTTCGGCGAGCGCCTCTACGGTGGCGAGGCGACCACCGATGACGTCGGGCGCCTGCGCCTGGACGACTGGGAGTTGCGTGACGATGTCCAGCAGGCGTGCAAGGACCTGTGGCCCCAGGTGACCAGCGACAACCTGTTCGACATCACCGACTACGCCGGCTACAAGCACGAATTCCTGAAGCTGTTTGGCTTTGAGCGCGATGACGTCGACTACGACGCCGACGTTGATCCTGTCGCCGAGTTCGACGTGGTGCAGCTGTAAACCAGAGGACTGCCGTTCGGCGATGAAGGAGGCCGCGACCGAGAGGTCGCGGCCTCCTTCGATGTGAAGCCCGCAGACCTTGGGTGTCGACCTGGTGTAGCCCATGCGCAACGGACATGGGCGCTGAATCTCGCAGATCAGTGGCGTAATATATGCCTCGCGCACACTCCTCGAGACCCCCCATGCCACACACCGTCAGCACAACACGTTCGCCGGATTTGCTTCGACAGGTCGGGGTCGTGGTCATGCCGGGGTTTTCGCTGCTGGCGCACGCCTGTGCCACCGAACCGCTGCACGTGGCCAACTTGCTGCACGGGCGAACCCTGTATCGATTGACCAGCTACGCCAGCGGTGGCGACGCGGTCACCAGCGCCTCCCAGCAGACGGTGTTGCCACGCGCCGCGCTGGGGGAGGCGGAGTCGCAGCCCGACATGGTGCTGGTGTGTGGTCCGGCCAAGCTGCCGGGGGGCATTCCTGATGACTTGGCCGCCTGGCTCAGGCGTCTGGCGGCGTCCGGGGTGGTGCTTGGCGGTATCGGCGGTGGCACCGAAGCCCTGGCCCGGCTGGGCCTGCTGGATGGCTACCAGGCAACGCTACCCTGGCAGCGTTTCGAGGCCTTCGCGGCGGCCCATCCCAGGGTGCGCCTGTCACAGCAGCTGTTCGAGATCGACCGCGACCGGATCACCTGCGGTGGGGGGACCGCCGCCATGGACATGATGATCACCCTGGTGGAAAGCCACCACGGCTCAGGCCTTGCCACTCGTATCTCCGAGTACTTCGTGATGGAGCGCATCCGCATGGGGGACGAGCCCCAGCAGATCCCCCTGCGTTCACGCCTGGCCCATGCGCCGGACAGCCTGGTCGAGGCGGTCCAGCTGATGGAAGCCAACATCGAGGAGCCGCTGTCTACCCATGAACTTGCCGAGCACCTGGGGATCTCTCGCCGTCAGTTGGAGCGGTTGTTCAAGAAGTACCTGAAGTCGGTGCCGAGCCGCTACTATCTGGACCTGCGCCTGCAGAAGGCCCGTCGAATGTTGCGCGATACCGACCAGCCCGCGGGCGAGATCGCCCTGCAGACCGGCTTTTCTTCTGCCGCCCACTTTTCCACGGCCTATCGCAACCACTTCGGCATGACCCCGAGAGAAGAGCGACTGGGCTGACGCTCGAGGCTTTCTGTATCCGGTATGTCTTCAGGCCTTGATGAGCGACGCTTGTCGGAATGGTCTGCTCCTGAGAGTAACGGCTGCTGTCTTCATCGTGCTTATCCCCTCCGTCGCGTTTCAGCTTCTCGCTCCGACCCTCTCGCTTCGCCCCTGCTCACCCCCGCATTTCTAGCCTCGTCTGCACTCGTCCCGTCTGCACTCGCCCCGTCTGTACGTGCTCCACTCGCCTCTGCGCTCTACATCATCTCCAGCACGACTCCTCTCGCTCCTTTCTCGCTCCTTTCTCCCCGGCTTCTGTCGTCCTATCGTTTCGCCTCTTGTTATCTCTACCGTTCACTGCCCGATGTGCCTACCCGCTAGCAATTGGCGTATTTCCTTCTTTTGCGTCGCCGAGTGCATAGACCGGCACAGCATTGGCACGTAAGGAATCTCCAATAAATGCTACATAGATACCGTAACTCCTGGAGCCGTTACGGCTTGTCCGCTGGCTGAGGTCAGGCAACGGCCAAGCAAATGGCTCTGCTTTCGTCCCGGGAATGTCGATGGGCGTGTCGATAGCGGCCCGGGACGAAAAAAAATGAAGAAGGCGTGTAAGAAAGTCGCAGGTAACACCTACCAACCACCATGAACAACAGACGAGTTGCTCGGAAGCCTGCCGCTAGTGAGGTCGGAATTCTGTGCATATTCGAATGAAACGTGAATGAAACGGTAGCAGCAAAGTGGAGGCGTCAGGATGCCATCCACGCAAACTAAAAAAGTGAAGACGGAGAGTTAGACATGAACCACACCACCATTTCTCGACTGGGTTTCTATGTGGCCCTGTACGGCGTCGTCGCCATTCTTTTCTGGATCGGCTTTTTCAAGTATCACCCCGATGAAGCTGCAGCGATCCAGGGCATTGTGGCCAGTTCGCCACTGATGGCCTGGCTCTATGATGTCGCCAGTGTCAATCAGGTATCAGCCGCGATCGGAACCGCCGAGATTATCGTCGGCCTGCTGGTAGCCGCCTATCCCATCTCGAAAAAAGCCGGCCTGGTGGGTGGTGCCTTGGCAAGCGTGATCTTTCTGACAACGACCAGCTTCCTGTTGACCACGCCGGGTGTACTGCACGTCAGCAGCCTGTCCGGTGACACCCTGGCGTTCCCGTCCCTGTTCGGAGGCTTCCTGGCCAAGGATCTGGTACTGCTTGGCGCTTCGCTGGTGATCACCGGCTCAGCCTGGCAGGCAGTGAGTGCAGAGCGTAGTGCACAGCATGCCAAGGACGACGCTCTGGTTGCTGATGCTGCATAGAAATGAAAGGGCTTTTCGGTCTCGGGAGTGTGGCTTTCCCGGGCTGGAAAGCCCGCTCCGCGCCTGGTCCCTTTGTGAAGGGGCGCTGGTGGAGGACATGGCTACCAAGGTGTGTGGGCGCAAGAGTCCGTGTCGGCGCACCTTTCCAATCAAGAAGTTTGGGTGAATTAAATCAGCAGCTTAAACGAATATTGTGCCTGAATGATTAGATGGACATATTTGCAATTGCCAATATGAGGGATGCCGATTAGATTTGATGTTGCCGGGTAACAAAACGTTACGACGAGAGTCGGAAAGACGGAAAGTGGTTAGACCGAAGATAGAAGTAGAGGGCAGAGTGTCGGCGCGTCCAGGAAGATGATCCCAAGGGATGCTCGATAACGCACAAAATATCAGAACGATTCAACGTCGAAACACTATCGACGACTCCAAGGAGAGTGACATGAAAACCAAAATGATCTTTGCCGCAGTGATGGCCTCCATGTTTGCCGCTGGCAGTGTCTATGCCATGGACTCCGACACCCTGCAAAAGCGCATGCAGGAAATCGAAGAGCGCAGCACCGAAGCCTCTGAAGAGCAGAAGGTCGAGGCCCTGGAGCAGGAAGTGGCTGAGCTCAAGGACCTGCTGCAAATGACCGTAGAGAGCCTGGAAGAGTCCCAGTAACACAAGCTGGAGAAAGACACGCTGGAACGCTGACGTAAAGGGCGCTCGCTCTGCAACCCGAGAGGATCGCCCTGGCAGCGCATGAACTAGCCAAAAGGACATGCAAGCGTGAAGGGAAATGTCGGTAAGGTGATAGAAAAGGCGTGCTCATCTTGATGACTCCCTTATCTACAGCGGCAGGGACGCCGTCTTGCCTTGCGGGTTTGAAGCGCTCTTTGGGTTGGTTGTGACAAGACGTTGGGCATCAATACGCTGGCGGTTTCCGCTGGGTAGATGCCGCCAGCCAAAAGCGCTAGTGGTCGAACCAATGTTCGGACTGTGCAAGTCTGGTCATGCAGAGCAAGCGTCGGTTGCGTGCTGAAATGGTGCCCTTTAGATTGATCTTGTCGATTTGTGAACAGTGTTTTTCGAACGGATATCGATGCCTGTTCGCCGACACGTGGACGTTCATGGACCGAGCGCCTCAAGGACTTGAGTCGAAGGATTGGCTCACTGGCCGCAGGGACGCGGTCTTGCAGAGCGATTGAAGCGTGACATTGGATGTCCGGCGGAAGAGCTCGGGAGTGGTCGTCGAAGCGCCTACCTGTCGGTGGCCGTGACGCACCTTGGCTTTCACTAACGTTGGTTGATTACCGCTTCCTGCCACCACCCGGCAGCGCCATCCAGGGGCGGCGGTCAGGACAAGTGGTCGAAGGATGTTCGACGAAAACGAGGAGAGAGACATGAAAACCAAGATGTTGGCAACTGCAGCGCTGGTCTCGATGATGGCCGTCGGCTCAGCCTTCGCCATGGATTCCGATACCTTGCAGAAAAACATGCAGCGGATCCAGGAGAATGCCGAAAGCGCAGAGCGCCAGGCCAAGATTGCAGCCCTCGAGCAGGAGGTTGCAGAGCTGAAGGAACTGCTGCGCGAGACCATCGCGGCGTTCCAGGAAGCGAATATGTAAGTCGTCAGCAAAGACGGCAGCAGTGTTGTCGCGTTTCGCGACCGCTACGTGAAAGGCTCACTCAGGTGGGCCTTTTTAGCGTTTGAAGGATGCTGCGTTCGAATGCCCCTGCGTTCATGACATGCTCAACCGTGGCTACGCTGCTGCGGTCTGCTGGTATCCAGCACTCGTCCATTGATGGGAGAAAGGTCAGGGCAGCCGATACCGATTCCTATGCTGGTGCCGATGGACGGAATCCTCGATAGTAACGTCATGTCCGAATCTGCCCCCTTCAGGGCCGGCCCTGTACTGCGCATCGCTGCTGCGGGGCACTAGTCTGCAATCTCCCCCCTTTGCTGGAGATTGGACATGACCACAGCACTTCTCGTCATCGATGTTCAGGCCTCGTTTCTCGCGCGCCCCTCCTGGGATGCCACTCGACTCGGTGATTGGCCGGAAGCTCAGCGCTCTTTGATCGATCTGGCACGCGAGGCAGGCATGTTGATGGTGCGAATCATCCATACGGAGCCGGGAAGCCAGGGCGCATTTGATCCCGACAATGGGTTGACCCGAGCCATGGAGGGCTTCGAAGACCCCGCTGATGTGACCTTTTACAAGACCGCCCACAACGCCTTCACCGATACAGGGCTGGACCGCTGGCTACGCGGTCGAGGGGTGTCTCGGCTATGGATCAGCGGTATTCGCACCGAGCAGTGCTGCGAGACCACCACCAGGGTGGCCTCCGATCTGGGATACGCAGTGGACTTCGTCAGTGAAGCGACCCTGACCTTTGCCATGCAGCGGGGAGAGCGAACCTTCAGCGCCAGCGACATCCGCGAGACATCGCCGAGCGGGTGGGGGTGAACGACGAACGTCAGCTGCGCCGGCTGTGGAAGCGCTTTGAAGCCGACACGCCTGCCCGGTGGCGCCGCCAGCATCGCCAGTGGACGCAGGCTCAGCCGGACTGATGTTCAGTAGGCCCAGGTTCTGCTGGTCGAGATTCGGCTGGTCGAGGTTCTTCTGGTTGAGGTTCGTCTGGTCGCGGTTTCGCTGGTCGAGGCTCGGCGTGGTCGGCCTTGGCGGCGATCAACGCACGAAACAACGAGCCCATCATCACCGGAGTGTCCCGTTCGATGACGAAGCCTGCCTGGTCCAGCAATGGCCGGGCCTGGCGAGTGATATCGGTGGCGATGGCGGATGTCAGCAGATTGAGCCCCCTGCGCGCCAGTCCCGAGGGTCGCTCGTCGCTCTGGAACTTGTCCATCACGCATAGCTGGCCGTCGCCTTTGAGGACGCGATGGGCCTCGGCGAGCCCCTTTGCCGGATCCGGCATCACCGCCAGGATCAGGTGCATCACCACCACATCGAAGCTGTTGTCGGCGTAGTCCAGCCGCTCGGCGTCCATGGTTCTGGCCTCGACGTCGATGCCAAGCCGACAGGCGCGATCCTTGAGACGCTTGACCATCGCCGGGCACAGGTCGCTGGCGTGGATCTCCAGGTCGCGCGGTAGCCACGGCAGGTCAAGGCCGGTGCCGGCCCCCACCAGCAGCACCTTCATCCCCGACTGCCAGCACACCTGATTCAGAGCGCGCCGCCGCGCCCTGGCAAAGGTACGCTGGGCCACCGTGTCGTAGACGGGGGCATAAAGCGAATAGCGCCAGCGGTTCCAGACGGTGGTGTTGAGCATGGCGGAGCCCCTGGAGGTGGTAGTGATCGGGTCAGGTCCTGCGGGAGTCTTCAGCCTAGACGAAGCCTGGGTAGGCGTCATGACGATGGTGCAAGGGCAGGGCGCAAGGACAGAGCTTTGTGAAAAAGCGGGTCCCATTGCTGAAAGCCGTGGAGCGAGGGCGTCCCTATACTCGAAGCATCGATCCATTTCATGCTTTGCAGTAGCGCGCAAGCTGCGCGCTCCCGTCCGACGACGGGCAACGCCAACCACAGCGGAGATCCCCGATGAGTCATACCCCGAGCCGTGCCGACTTCGACCAGTACATGGTGCCCAACTACGCTCCTCAGAAGGTCATCCCGGTGCGCGGCGAAGGCAGCCGTCTGTGGGATCAGGAAGGCCGCGAGTACATCGACTTCGCCGGCGGCATCGCGGTGAACTCGCTGGGTCACTGCCACCCGGTCCTGGTCGAGGCCCTCAAGGCCCAGGCCGACAAGCTGTGGCACCTGTCCAACGTCTACACCAACGAGCCGGCACTGGAGCTGGCCCGGGAGCTGACCGAGCGTACCTTCGCCGACAAGGTCTATCTGTGCTCTTCCGGTGGCGAGGCCAACGAGGCCGCACTGAAGCTGGCGCGTCGCTGGGCCCATGACAAGCACGGGGCCCACAAGGACAAGATCATTTCCTTCCGTCAGTCCTTCCATGGTCGCACCCTGTTCACCGTCAGCGTGGGTGGCCAGCCCAAGTACTCCCAGGGCTTCGGGCCGGTGCCCGGAGGCGTGCTCCACGCCGAGTTCAACAATCTGGACAGCGTGCGCGAACTGGTCGGCGACGACACCTGCGCCATCATGGTCGAGCCGATGCAGGGCGAGGGCGGCATCGTGCCGGCCACGCCCGAGTTCCTCCAGGGCCTGCGTGACCTGTGCGACGAGCACGACGCCCTGCTGGTGTTCGACGAGGTGCAGACCGGCGTGGGCCGCTCCGGCTCGCTGTACGCCTACATGGACTACGGCATCACCCCGGACATCCTGACCAGCGCCAAGAGCCTGGGCGGTGGTTTCCCGGTGGGCGCCATGTTGACCACCGATCGCGTCGCCCCGGTGCTGGTGCTGGGCACCCACGGTTCTACCTACGGCGGCAACGCCCTGGCCTCGGCGGTGGCATTGGCGGCGATTCGTCATATCGACACGCCGGAAGTGCTCGGTGGCGTCGCCAAGCGTCACGACCTGTTCCGCGAGCACCTGGAAGCGATCAACCGCAAGCACGGTGTGTTCAAGGAAATTCGTGGGATGGGACTGCTGATCGGTGCCGAGATGGCCCCCGAGTATGAAGGTCGCGCCAAGGACATCCTGCCGCTGGCCATCGAGGAAGGTCTGATGGCGCTGATCGCCGGCCCCAACGTGCTGCGCATGGCGCCGTCGCTGGTGATTCCCGAGGCCGACATCGTCGAGGGACTCGAGCGTCTCGAACGCGCCATCGCACGGATGGTCAGCGCGTCGTGAAAGGTGCCGATCAACATGAGCTGACGGGAGGGCATCCGATGCTGGCCGTTCGCCCTGTGCGGCTAGGTGACCTGCCGGCGCTGGAGCGCCTGGCGGGTTCCGCCCAGCCACGTTTGACCAACCTGCCGGCCCACCGTGATCGCCTGGAAGAGCGCATCGCGCGCTCCCAGCGGGCGTTTGCCAGTGAGGCCGAGGTGCCCGGCGACGAGCACTACACCTTCGTGCTCGAGGATCGCGAGCGGGGTGAGGTGGTCGGTACGGCGACCATCCGCGCCCTGGCCGGGGCCAACGAGGCGTATTACACCTATCGCCAGGAAACCCTGATCCACGCTTCGCAGCAGCTCAATGTTCGCCGTGAGGTGCCGACCCTGGCGCTGTCCCATGAGGTCTCGGACGCCAGCCTGCTGTGCGCGCTGTCGCTGGATCCGCGTTACAAGGGCACCAGCGCCGAGAGCCTGCTGCGCCGCGCCCGGCTGATGTTCATCGCCCAGTACCCCGAGCGCTTCGCCGAGGTGCTGGCGATGGCCTTCCCGGGGTATCTGGACGACGACGGCGAGTCGCCGTTCTGGAACAGTGTCGGTCGTCACTTCTTCGTGCGCGACTACCACGAGATCAACTACATCGCAGGCGTGCGCTCGAAGAGCTTCATCGCCGAGGTGATGCCGCAGTTCCCGCTGTACCTGGCGCTGCTGACGCCCAAGGCGCGCGCGGCCATCGGGCGCGAGCACCCGGCCCACGAGGCGGCGCTGGAAGAGATGCTGGCCGAGGGCTTCCTGCGTTCGCGCCACGTCGACCTGTTCGACGCAGGCCCGGTGATCAAGGGCGATCGCATGCGGCTCGAGTCCTTCCGTCGCGCCGCCTGGCACCCGGTACGCATCCGCCCCGAGCACGCTCTACCCGACGCCGAGCCTGCGATGGTCGCCAACCAGCGCCTGGACGGCTTCTGCTGCACGGTGGCGCGCTACGCGCTGTCGCCGACCGGCCAGCTGATGCTGTCGCCGGCCCACGCCGAACTGCTGGGTGTGGAAGAAGGACGTGCGGTGCTGGCGGCACCGCTGGGGCTGAGCGATGACGGGCTCGACCCGGGCTACGACGAGGGAGAGCTGTAATGCGCATGCGACCGATCATGGAAGGGGACCTGGACGAACTCCAGGCGCTGGCCCGGGAGACCGGCGTCGGCTTCACCTCCCTTCCCGACAACCGCGAGTTTCTGGCGGACAAGATCGCCTCCGCCACGAGCGCGTTCAACGAGCAGACCCCGGTGGACCAGCGTCTCTACTTCTTCGTGCTGGAGGACGAGGAGAGCGGGCATCTGGCCGGCTGCTGCGCCATCGAAGGGCAGGTCGGGCGTGAAGTGCCGTTCTACCACTACCGCGTGGGCACCCTGGCGCACTCGTCCAAGCAGCTCGACCTGCATCGCACCGTCGACACGCTGTTTCTGAGCTCGGATCACACCGGCGACGCCGAGGTCGCCTCGCTGTTCCTGCGCCCGGAGTTCCGGGGTGCCGATCGCCGCCATCAGCGCAATGGCGCGCTGTTGTCGATGATGCGTTGGCTGTTCATGGCCGAGTTTCGCGATCGTTTTCCCGAGAAGGTGCTGGCCGAGATGCGCGGACGCTTCGACGAGAACGGGCGCAGCGCCTTCTGGGACTGCCTGGGAGCCAACTTCTTCCCCATGGACTTCAACGAGGCGGATCGGCTGACCGGCCTTGGCCAGAAGAGCTTTATCGGCGAGCTGATGCCCAAGTTCCCGATTTATACGCCGTTTCTCTCGGAGCAGGCGCGTGCCTGCATCGGTCAGGTCCACGAGCACACCCGCCCGGCGCTGGCCATGCTCAAGAAGCAGGGGCTGCGCTGGGAAGGCTATATCGACATCTTCGACGGCGGTCCCACGGTCGAGGCCTACATCGACGACGTCAAGGGCGTGCGCTTGTCGCGGCACGTGCGTGTCGAGGTCGACCCCAACGCCGACAGCGCCGAGCGGCCCCAGTGGCTGGCGGCGACCACCCGCATGGCCGACTTCCGTGCCGCCTGGGTCGGACGTGGTCCCGACGCCGACGGCGTGCTGGTGCTCAATGACAACGAGGCGCGCAGGCTGGAGGTCGCCTCCGGCGACACCCTGCGCGTGCTGAATTCCGACGAGGAGGCGTGATGCAACCCACACAACAATTGCTTATCGATGGACAGTGGATGTCCGGCGACGCCGAGGCCTTCACCAAGCTCGACCCGATCACCGGCGCCGAGCTGTGGCAGGGCAAGGCCGCCAGCGACGAGCAGGTCGCCCAGGCCGTTGCCAGCGCACGCAAGGCTTTTCCCGACTGGGCATTGACCTCGCTTGAGCAGCGTGAGGCCCTGGTCGAGCGCTTCCGTGGCGTGCTTGAAAGCCACCGCGAGGACCTGGCGGCGAGCATCGCCCACGAGACCGGCAAGCCGCTGTGGGAAGCACGCACCGAGGTCGGCGCCATGATCGGCAAGGTGGCGCTGTCCATCCGTGCTCGCGAGGAGCGCACCGGCGAGCGCGAGCGTGACCTGGGTGACGCCCGAGCGGTACTGCGCCATCGCCCCCATGGCGTGATGGCGGTATTCGGTCCCTACAACTTCCCCGGCCATCTGCCCAACGGGCATATCGTGCCAGCGCTGCTGGCCGGCAATACCGTGGTGTTCAAACCCAGCGAGCAGACCCCGCTGACCGCCGATCTGACCCTGCAGTGCTGGCTCGAGGCCGGCTTGCCGGCGGGCGTCATCAACCTGGTCCAGGGCGCGGCCCAAGTCGGCCAGGCACTGTCCGCCGATGCCGGTATCGATGGCCTCCTGTTCACCGGCAGCGCCAAGGTCGGTGGTCTTCTGCACAAGCAGTTCGCCGGCCAGATGGGCAAGGTGCTGGCGCTTGAGCTCGGCGGCAACAATCCGCTGGTGGTCAAGGACGTGCCGGATGAGGACGCCGCGGTGCTGACCATCCTGCAGTCGGCCTTTCTGTCCGGGGGCCAGCGTTGCACCTGCGCCCGCCGCCTGATCGTGCCCGAGGGCGAGGCCGGTGATCGCCTGATCGCGGCCCTGAGCGGCGCCATCGAGCGCCTGCGCGTGGCCGAGCCCTTTGCCGAAGAGGCGCCGTTCTACGGTGGCCTGGTCAGCGTCGAGGCGGCCGAAGGGCTGCTCGCCGCCCAGGCAGACCTGGAGGCTCGCGGTGGCAAGGTGCTGTCGCGCATGCGCCAGGTCGAGCCGGGCACCAGCCTGCTGACACCGGGACTCGTCGACGTGACCGGGGTCGAGGTGCCGGACGAGGAACACTTCGGGCCGCTGCTCAAGGTCTACCGCTACCAGAGCTGGGACGACGCCATCGCACTCGCCAATGACACCCGCTATGGCCTGTCCGCCGGGCTGATCGGTGGGGAGCGGGCCGATTGGGACGACTTCCTGCTGCGCATCCGCGCCGGTATCGTCAACTGGAACCGCCAGACCACCGGCGCCTCCGGCGACGCGCCCTTCGGCGGCGTCGGCGACAGCGGCAACCATCGCCCCAGTGCGTATTACGCTGCCGACTACTGCGCCTACCCGGTCGCCTCCGTCGAGAGCGAAGCCCTCAACCTGCCCGAGAAACTGCCGCCGGGGGTGAGCCTGTGAGCGATATGAGCCAGCGGGACGTGGTCGAGGTCAACTTCGACGGCCTGGTGGGGCCGACCCACAACTACTCGGGGCTGGCCCACGGCAACGTGGCGTCGATGTCCCACGGCGGCCTGGTGTCCAACCCCCGCGAGGCGGCGCTGCAGGGCCTGGCCAAGATGAAGGCGCTGAAGGACGCAGGCTACGTGCAGGGCGTACTGCCGCCGCAGCAGCGCCCTGACCTGGGGGCGCTGCGCTCGCTGGGCTTTGCCGGCGACAACGGTCAGGTGCTGGCCCAGGCCGCCAGCCAGGCGCCGCAACTGCTGCGCGCGGTGTGCTCCGCTTCCAGCATGTGGACGGCCAACGCCGGCACCGTGACGCCGAGCCTGGATGCCGCTGACGGTCGAGTGCACTTCACCCCGGCCAACCTGCAGTCGAGCTTCCACCGCTTTCTGGAGCCGGAGACCACCGGTCGGGTGCTGGCGGCGATCTTCGCCGATCCCGCTCACTTCGCCCATCACCCGGTGCTGCCGGCGACGCCGGCGTTCTCCGATGAAGGCGCGGCCAACCACACCCGGCTGTGCGGCGAGCACGGCGAGCCAGGGGTGCACCTGTTCGTCTACGGGCGTCAGGCCTTCGGTGGTGACGGCGTCGAGCCGCGTCGCTTTCCGGCCCGCCAGACCCTGGAGGCCAGCCAGGCCATCGCCCGTCAGCACGGACTTGGCGAGCATCAGGTGGTCTACGCCCAGCAACATCCCGACGCCATCGATGCCGGGGTCTTCCACAATGACGTCATCGCTGTGGGCAACGGTTCGGTGCTGCTCTACCACGAGCAGGCCTTCCGTGACGAAGAGGCCACCCTCGATGCACTGCGCGAGAAGATGTCGACGCCGCTGATTCCGGTGCGGGTACCGCTTGAGGCGGTCAGCCTCGAGGATGCGGTGGCCTCCTACCTGTTCAACTCCCAGCTTCTGTCCAATGACGACGGCAGCATGACCCTGGTGGTGCCGGGGGAGTGTCAGGAGCGTGAGGCGGTGTGGCGGTGCATCCAGGATCACCTGCTGGCCGGCAACAACCCGATCGGCGAGGTGGTGGTCAAGGACGTCAAGCAGAGCATGCGCAACGGCGGTGGTCCGGCCTGCCTGAGGCTCAGGGTGGTGCTGAGCCAGGCCGAGCGCGAGGCGCTGTCCGGCCGGGTGCTGCTCGACGACGCCCTCTACGCTGACCTGGTCGCCTGGGTCGAGCGTCACTACCGCGAACGTCTGGCACCGGAAGACCTGGCCGATCCCAGGCTCGCCGAGGAGACATTGGCGGCGCTGGACGAGCTGACGTCCCTCCTCGCACTGGGCCCTGTGTACCCCTTCCAGGGGGCTGGCAACTGAGCACCGATGGGCTCAAATGAGCACGCGTATCCTGGTTGCTGTTTGTCGATTCGACCCCACCCCCCGGTGGGGTTTTTTATTGAGCGCGAGCGCCAGGTGGGCCTTTGCGTAGCGCTTCTGCCCAGGGCATGTAACGCAGCGAAAAGACCGCGTCCGGGTGGCAGTCGCTGCGGTGCTGACGGGGGCGTGCGGGCATTGCCTGGAAGTCGGATTCGGTCGCGCTGGTGCGGGCGAAGGCTTCGCGGACGACGCCGATGCGACAGCTCAGGGCGTCGCGGTAGGCCTGGCGCATGGGCGGATCCAGGTTGCGGGCGCCTTCGTCGTCCTGCCACCACACCTGCCAGCCGCTTTCGGCGATGTCCTCGGCCCAGGCCGCGTAGACCCCTGGCGTCACGAAGCCTCCGCTGAACATGCTCAGGTGCAGCGGGCCCGTCAGTTGTTGGCTGGCGCTGGCCAACTGGCGCGTCAGTTCCTGGCGTACGCCGGGTTCACGAAACAGCCAGTCATCGAGCTCCTCAGCCAGGTACCAGCCTACCGGCGTCAGCGGCCATTGGCGCTGGATCTGCTGCTGTCGGGCGTGGGCCTTGGCCAACTGCTGGTACCAGTAGTGACGGAAGCGGGCGTTGTCGGGGAGGGTTTCGTAGTACTCGGGGTCCTGATAGAGACCGATAATCAGCCCGAGACCCTGGCGTTCGGCGTCGATCAGGGCGGCGGCCAGCCAGCCATCGGCGCCACCGAAGGTCTCTTCGCCGTACTGGGTCCACTGCACGATCAAGGTGTCGACGCCGTTCTCGCGGGTACGCCGCCACAGCGTCTGCCACTGCTGTCGGCTGAGCGAGGCGTCGCGATTCTGAGGCTGATAGAACAGAGTTTCGCTGCGGTAGGCCTCGGCGGCTCTTGTCAGGAGGCTGTCGTCGGCGGCAGCGACCGTCCCCACGGGCATGGCAAGGACCACCGTCAGGGTCAGTGGCGCGATAATGCCAGCGAATGGGACTGGCACCGCGGTGCCTTTGAGGTGTCCGGCCACAAGAATGCTTGAGTTCATCACAGGCTCAGCTCCAGATGGATCATCCAGCCGTCGCGTTCCTGGTAGAGGTTGCCCCCCAGGGATTGCTGGTACTCGGTGGAGACGCTCAGCTTGCGGCGAAAGGCGTTGTAGTGATCCTCGTCGTACCACAACTCCCAGCGCAGTCCTGCGGCGAGGCGTACATCCTCGTCCCAGCCGGTGGTGTCGTGGCTGGTGGCCTGGAAACTGGCGTAGGGCATCAGCGTCTGGGCCGAACGGGTCGGCAGCTTGAAGGTGCGGCCCTGGCGGTAGCGGCCGAACAGCTGTACATCGCCACGTTGGGTCCACCAGGCGGCGTCGAGATAGAGCGAGCGCTCATTCCACTGCTCCTGGCTTACGCGCCATTCGCTGCTGTGATCGCCCTGATCCAGAAAGGAGCCGGTGGCTCTCAGCAGCAGATTGTAGTCGGTGTGCTCGCCATCGTTTTTCTGGGACTCGGCGAACATCTCGGCGTACAGGTTCAGGTTGTGACGGGCCAACGGCTTGGCCCGCAGTCCCAGGCCCAGGGAGCGTCCTCGCCCGTAGTCGTCACGATCATCGCCGCCGATGATGACCCTCATGTAGCCGGCCAGCTCCCGCCCCTGGTGGATCGGGTCGTGGCCAAGCGCGTGGTCCCATTGAACCACCTGGGTGTTGATATCGTGGCCGCTATCTTCGTCGTTATCGTGGTTCGATGAGTCACTGCGTATCCCCGGCGTCGGGCTGGTTGGCGACCAGCTGCTGGTCAGCGTGATCCGGTCGCGCCGCGTCAGCGTCTCGTGGGTCCTTCGCAGCCGGTAGCGGCGCTCGGCCATGGCCTCGAGGCTGTCCTCGCCCACCGCCAGGTCGAAGGGCTGCAGGTCGATGGCGTCCTCGATGCGCGTCATGGAGCGGGCGTTGTCGCCAATGGTGCTGTAGAGGTTCCCCAGGGTGGCGGCGCTGACGTAGTCTTCGGGATAGGCCTGGCGGGCGCGCTCCAGCAGCGCAATGGCCTCTGACCGAGCACCTGCTTCCTCCGTTGCAGCGAGCGTCAGTCCCAGCTCCCGGGCAAGCCTTGGCGAGCTCGGCGAGGCCGCCTGGGCCTCGGTCAGCCAGCGGCGTGCGAGGGTCGGGTCTCCGGCCTGGCGGGCCACTTGGCTCGCGCCTTCCAGGATGGCGGCGTCGGTCTTGGGCTTTCCGCCGGCGGCTGCCACTGCGCCTCTGGCCAGTGCCACGGCGCCGGCGTCGTCGTGGCGGGCCAAGGCGATGCGTGCGCCGAGCAGCCTCGCCTCAGGACTATCGCTATCCTCGGGCCACCAGCGCCAGGCGCCCTCGGTGTCGCCACTTGCCAGGGCACTGCGCGCGCCGGCCAGGCGGTCTGTCTGGTCGAGTTTGCCGTCGCTGGCGCCGTCGCGTTCGAACGCTCGCCACTGACGCCAGGCGGCGTCGGGGTCGCCGGCGGCAAACAGCGCGAACGCCAGGCGTTTGCGGGCCTGGATCTCTGGCTGCGTCATTGCAGCGGTCCCCGCGCCAGCTTCTGGCTGGCGCGGGGTGAGCTGTGTCAGCGCCCTCTGAAAATAGCCGGCGGCCTGGGCGGGCCTGTCTTGCGAGCAGATCCCGAGGGCCGCCCAGGGTGGCGTGCTGGCGTCGGCCACGCTGCGAACGACAGGGCAACGATCGTGGCGCGCAAGCTGCTCTAGCAGGTTGTTGCGCTCGGTATCGGCCAGTCGGGGCTGGCGTACCAGCGCTTCCAGCGTTGAATCGGTGACGCCGGCATTGTCGTCGGCGTAAAGCTGGGCCAGTCGCGCCAGTGAGGTCGCCGATAGCCGCTCGGGGGCAAGCTTGAAGGCTTGCTCCAGCAGTCGCCGGGCCGCCTGGGGCCGCTGTGATGCCAGATACAGATAGCTTGCCTGCTCAAGCGAGCCGGAATCGCCGGTCAGATGATAGTGCTGCTGCCATAGCTCGGCGGCCTCGGGGCGTCCCAGGCGCTGGGTCAACTCGGCGCGCTCGCGCAGGATCGCCGGCGTCTGTGGCTGACGTGTCAGCAGGCGCAGCGCCTTGTCATCCAGCCCGTCGGCGCGATAGCGATCCAGCAGCACCCGATCGCGTCGCTGGTGCCAGGCCTCCGGCAGTTCCGTGGTTTCCAGCAGTTCGAGGGCATCGAGACGATCGGCGAGTATCAGCCAGCTTTGCGGATCTTCCTTTGCGTCGCACTCGGTGAAGGTGCTCAAGGCCTCGGGGTCGCCATGATCGCTGAGCCAGCTCACCAGCGTCAGGCAATCCATGTCCTGGCGGCTGGCCATCTGGCGGACCCTGTCGGTGTCGCCCACTGCCAGCGAGGTCTGCAGCAGCTTGCGGGTGTCGCTGGCGTCCAGCTGATCCGACTGCTCCAGGGTGGCCAGCCAGCGCTGGGCGATCCCGGAGTAGCCCAGGGCGATGGCGCGATCGGCGCCTGCGCGCAGCACGAAATGGCGGACGTCGCCCTCGGGAAGCCTGGCGATCAAGGCATTGATGCCGCGTGCATCATCGGTCTGAATCATGGCGATCGACAGGCGTCGCCAGTCGTCGTCGTTCAGCGTATCTTCCATGGCGTGGGGCACCAGCGCATCGATCACGCCGTTCCAGTCCTGGATCTGCTCGGCCAGGGCGGCACGGTAGCGGTCCCGTGCCAGGGCGTCCTGCCGGGCGGGCACCGTAGCAAGCCATTCCAGTGCTGCCCGGGCGCCGCGGGTTGCGCGCAAATAGTTGGCATGGGCGCTCCACAGGGCCTCCCGGGCGCTGCCCGACGTTTCGCTGAGCCATAGCGTCAACTCGCCCTCGCTGGCGTGGCCGTCGGCGATCCAGGCCTGGCGCAGGGCATTGATCTGGACCGCCGCCACGTTGGCGTCCAGCGCCCCCAGCGCCGCCATGGCGCCATCCAGATTGCCCTGCTTCGCCAGTGCCTGGGCCAGCAGGCGATAGGCCTCGACGTTCTCGGGTACCTGACTGATCAGGTGCTCCATCAGCTGCTGGACTTGCGCCCAGTCGCGTTGTTCTGCTGCCCGGTAGGCCTTGTCGAGATAAGGGTAGCTGTGAAACTCCTCGAACTGGCTCAGCCCCCAGGCCGGTGGCTGAGCCAGCAGCTGAGCCAGCGACACGGCGATCAGCAGCGATATCGCCCTGGCCTTCATACCGCCACATCCTCGAGACTGCGGGCCGCCTGTCGGCGGTGGTCCGCCTGGAGCGCGAGTGCTCGCTCAAGGTCGTTCGATTCGATCATCCCGCGCGCGACAAGGAAGTCGCCCAGACGACCCTGTTCAGGATCGAAGTCGATCATCGCCTGGCCGAACAGGGCGGGTGTGATAAGCCCTTGCTCCAGCAACAGTTCTCCGAGCAGGTACTGGTGAGCGCAGTAACCATCGAGGCGTGCGGCGTCGGCGTCTGCATCCAGCTCAAGCAGCCGGTCCCGGTCGACGTCGCCAAGCTCTCCCAGGTACCAGTGGCGCAGGCCAAGGGTGACGCGTCCGAGCGGGACCAGACGCTGCTCGACAGGACGCTTGATGCGACGGCCAATGGCGCCGATGGCGACCGGACTCAAGGCGATCTCGGTGGCGATGATCAGGCTGTCGCCGCTCTCGCCGATGGGCAGCGTGGCGTAGCGCAGGGCGACATGCCGGGGCAGGGCGTCGATCAGCGCGGGCGACAGCACCAGCGGATGGATCTCGACGCTGGCGATGCCCCGCCGTCTGGCTTCAAGCCTGGCCAGCGTCGCACCGGACACCAGGTCTCGTGCAATCAGCTCCCTGGGTAGCCGACGTGCTCCGACTTCAACACCTATGCGCTCGATATCGCTCGCGGTGACAACGCCATCTTCGATCAACAGGGCTTCGAGAGAGACTTGCACGGCGTCGTCGAGCTGGGGGAAGTCGTGGGTGGTCTTGTCCCAGGCGAAGGTGCGGTGACGCGCCCGGGTGAAGAACAGCTTCCAGGCCCGCACGTTGGCCAGAAAGTTGACCAGATTGCTCCACAGCATGCGTGGAAAGGACAGCAGGCCCTGACGCCAGCCGTAGTAGATCTTGACGAAGTAGAAGCGCTGGAAGGCCCTGTTGACCAGCAGCAGACCATTGATGGTGAGCAGGGTCTCCAGCAGCCAGCCACCGAGGATCGACTGGAAGTGCCAGGCCTGTGGCGACAGCACGGCGTACAGCCAAAGCCCTGCCAAGATCAGCATCAGCAGGGTGGCGACCAGCGCCAGGGGGTAGGCCACCAGGCCACGACGGTCGCGCCACAGAAAGTAGTTGAGACGCCAGTTGGTGCGGCTCCAGCCCAGATGCTGATAACCCTGGAAGACGATACCGGTAATCCAGCGGGACTTCTGCCGGACCACCGCGCCCAGCGCCGTGGGGAAGTGCTCGCGCACACAGATCACCTTGCTGTCACGCTTCGACAGGCCGTGGGCGTGTTCGCGCCGAGGCGACAGCTCGTCGCGCTCGACGCTGTAGCGCACGAAGACACAGGAAAGCCCGCTCTCGTGCAGGCGAAAGCCGATATCGTAGTCTTCGGTCAAACTCCAGATGTCGAAGGTGATGCCGTCATTGAGCTCTCTCAAGTGGGCCAGCGCACGACGACTGAAGCAGGTGCCGACCCCGGCGCTGGGCACCTGGCCGCACATGGCCTCGCGAATCAGCACGTCCTTGCCGTGGTACTCGGAGAACTCGTCGATGTAGTGGCCGCCGGAGAGCTGGTACCAGCGTGGTCGGAAGGGGTAGACCGGGACCTGGATCAGGTCCTTGTCCGGCAGCAGATAGTTGTAAAGCCTAAGCTCCATCGGCGAAATGACGTCTTCGGCGTCATGCAGGATGCAGCCGGCAAACTCGATCCCGGCGGCCTTCTCGAAGCGCGCGATGGCCTCGATGATGTTGTTCAGACAGTCGGCCTTGCTGGTGGGGCCGGGGCGTACCGTGACCACCTTGTGCACGTTGCTGAAGCTCTGGCAGACCGCATCTACCTCGGCCTGGGTCTCGGGGTCGTTGGGGTAGGTGCCGACGAAGATCTGATAGTTCTCGTAGTCCATGGTACTGGCCATCAGCTGGGCCATCTGGCCGACCACGCCGACTTCCTGCCAGGCCGGCACCATGACCGCCAACGGTTTCTCCCGGGCCTGATACAGGCGCTCCTCGTTGGCCCTGGGGTTATCGCGATAGATCGACCAGTAGCGCCAGCTACGCCGGGTCCAGTAGATCAGATCGAGAAACAGATCATCGATGCCCATGGCCAGCATCAGCAGGCACAGCGTTATGGCGACGTACTTCAGGGCGTACAGCACATGGATGGTGGCGTCGACCAGCCACAGTGACAGCTCGGGGGATAACTCAGGCATCGCCGGCCTCGAGTGTCTCGACGGCGCGGACAAGCCAATCGTTGAGGTCTGCGATGATCTGCCTGGCGGCGTCGCCGCTACCGTAGGGATTGGGGATCGCGGCCATGCGCCGGCGCGCCTTTTCATCGTCGAGCAGGCGCGCCGAGGCGGCCACGATGGCATCGCTGTCACTGCCGGTGAGGATGACGGTACCGGCGCTCAGGGCATCGCTGCGCTCGGTGTGCTCGCGCATTACCAGCACCGGCACACCGAGGGCGGGAGCCTCCTCCTGGATGCCGCCGGAATCGGTGAGGATCAGACAGGCGCGGCCCATCAGCCAGACGAAGTCACGGTAGTCCTGGGGGGGTACCAGCAGCACGTTGGGGATGCCCGCCAGGGCGTGTTCGACGACGTCCTTGATCGCCGGGTTGAGATGGACCGGGTAGACCAGGTCGACGTCCGGGTAGCGAGCGGCGAGTGCGGCGATGGCGGTGCAGATGGTACGGATGCCATCGCCGTGGTTTTCCCTGCGGTGGCCGGTGATCAGCACCAGCCTGGCGTCGTCGCGCAGCGCGGCAAGCGGTGAGGGGGCTGCCGGGCGATAGCCTTGGCGGTCGAGGCGGTCTTTCATCCAGGCCAGGGCGTCGATGACGGTATTGCCGGTCACCAGGATGGAGTCCGGCGCCACCTGCTCACGCAGCAGATTGTGACGCGCCGACGCGGTGGGGGCGTAGTGGCGCTGGGCGATACGCGCCACCATGCTGCGGTACGCCTCCTCCGGCCAGGGCGACGCGATATTGCCGGTGCGCAGCCCGGCTTCCACGTGAGCCACCGGGACCCGCCGGTGGAAGGCCGCGAGGCTCGCGGCAAAGCAGGTAGCGGTATCACCATGGACCATCACCAGGTCGGGGGCCACCCGTGACATGTCCTGGTCGAGTGCCTGGATCATGGCCTGCATCAGACCGTTGAGGGTCTGCGCTGGTCTCATCACCGCCAGATTGCTGTCCGGCGTGAGGTCGAACAGCGACAGTGCCTGGAACAGCATCTCGTCGTGCTGGCCGCTGGCACACAGATGCAGTGACAGTGCCGGGCATGCCTGTATGGCCTGGGCGACCGGGGCCATCTTGATCGCCTCGGGACGGGTTCCAACAACGAGCATGACGACAGGCATGAGACGTCCCATGGGAGCGGAGTAAAGTATTCTTTGATTATCTCAGCATACTTCGGTGCGTACCGGGCGTTATCGCAGTGATCTAGGTCAACAAAAGGATATTTTTTGCCGAAAGCGGCGAGAGGGCGACACCTCGTAAGGGAGAGGCGGAGCGACTCTTGGGAGAGAGGGCGGCGGCGAGCTTGGGGAGAGAGGGCGGCGGCGAGCTTGGGGAGAGAGGGCGGCGGCGAGCTTGGGGAGAGAGGGCGGCGGCGAGCTTGGGGAGAGAGGGTGGCGGCGAGCCTGGAGAGAGGGCGGCGGAGAGCCTGGAGAGAGGGCGGCGGAGAGCCTGGAGAGAGGGTAGCGGCGAGCCTGGAGAGAGAGCGGCGGCGGGAATCGAATCCCGGGACGACCCAGTCAGCAAGTCAGCCGGTTTTGCAATGCACAAGGAAGTCGAGCACCTTGTGCTCGCTCATCTCGCAGGGCTTCAGTTGCCACCCACGAGCGGTCAGGTAGCCGTTGAGACTGACAATATCGTTGCCGCCCAACTCCCGCGCGAACACCTTGAGCGAGCGCCCTCGGTTGAAGGTGCGACGGGTCATGGCGTAGCGGCGCCCCTGGTAACAAACCTCGCTGTAGCCCTCGGGCACACCTTCGAGCAAGAGCGCCAGGTCGTCGGGCGTCAGCTTGTCGGCTGTCAGGTCGTCAGCAGCGGGATCTGAAGCCGGCTGCGGCCTGGCATCGGGCAAGTCTGGATGGGCCTTTGATGCTGCCGGCTTTCCAGTGGATGCTTGCGACATGGCATAGACCTCCGGGGCAATTGCTGCGGCGGCGAAGGGGCCGAGCGGTTATGCTGAGTCTACCCAAGTTTTCCCAGGCCAAGGAGGGATGCCCTGTGGCTGGAAGTAGTCTGTTAACCCTGATCGACGACATCGCCACCCTGCTCGACGATGTCTCGGTGATGACCAAGGTGGCGGCCAAGAAGACCGCCGGTGTTCTCGGCGACGATCTGGCGCTAAACGCCCAGCAGGTCACCGGCGTGGCGGCGGATCGCGAGCTGCCGGTGGTGTGGGCGGTGGCCAAGGGGTCGCTGTTCAACAAGTGTTTCCTGATTCCCGGCGCGCTGTTGATCAGCGCCTTCGTGCCCTGGCTGGTGACGGTACTGCTGATGCTTGGCGGGGCCTTTCTGTGCTTCGAGGGCGCCGAAAAGCTGGCTCACAAGTTCCTGCACAAGGAAGACGCCGAGCAGGAGCGCCAGGCGCGACTGGCGGCGTTGGCCGACGGCGAAACCGACATGAAGGCCTTTGAACGCGACAAGATCAAGGGCGCCATCCGCACCGACTTCATTCTCTCGGCGGAGATCATTGTCATCGCGCTGGGCACCGTCAGCGCCGCCCCCCTGAGCCAGCAGATCGCGGTGCTGGTGGCCATCGGCCTGCTGATCACCGTGGGCGTCTACGGCCTGGTGGCGGGGCTGGTCAAGCTCGACGACCTGGGGCTCTACCTGACGCAGAAGGACGGCGGCCTGGCACAGGCCCTGGGCCGAGGACTGCTCAAGGGCGCACCGCTATTGATGAAGGGATTGTCGATCTTCGGCACCCTGGCGATGTTCCTGGTCGGCGGTGGCATTCTTGCCCACGGCATCCCGGTGGTCGGGCACTGGATCGAGGGGCTGGCCGAGACCGAGGTAGCCCTTCCCGGCCTCGACGCCATCATGCACGGGCTGGTGCCAATGCTGGGGAACGGCCTGTTCGGCCTGGCCGTGGGCGCGGCTCTGGTCGCCGTCTGGACCGGCGTCCAGCGGCTTCGGGGCAAGGGACACTGAATGCCGATGCTGGTCGATCATGCTTCGTTCGGCCTGGCCGTGGGTGCTGCCCTGGTGGCCGTCTGGACCGGCATCCAGCGGCTTCGGGGCAAGGGCCACTGATCGCGGATAGGTAGACAGGGGCGGAGCGTGCTCCTGGCATCAAGCAAGAAGGGCGACCCGTGGGTCGCCCTTCTTGTGTGGTGGATGGCCCTTTCCTGGCTTTGCCGATGGCCCTTTCCTGTCTTTACTGATGTGGGGCCTAGCCGGTAGCGCGTCGGCGGGCCGCGACCAGGGCACGCAGGGCGTCCACCGTCAGGAATATCACCAGGCTTACCCCCATTACCGGCATCGCCAGTCCCAGCAGCAGCGCCACCAGCGAAATGAGCGCCAGCACCGACAGCGGCAATTCCAGCAGGGCCTGCCACAGCGTCTGGCTGTCGCGGGTCAGGGCACGGCGGCGCCACCACATGGCGTAGCCCCAGCCGACCATGGTCATGATGCCGATACCCAGGGAGGCCAGCAGCAGTTGGTTGGGCAGGCCGAAGAGGATGCCCATATGGCCGTCGATGCCCCAGCGGGTGAGCTTGGCCGCAGGCGGGTAGTCGTTGAAGCTCACCTGATCCAGCACCTGGAAGCTTTGCGGATGGATCGCCACCTCGTCCACCTGGGACGGCCAGCTACGGTCGATCTCGCGCACCTTCCAGGCCTGATTGTCGCCGGGCACCAGCAACTCGATCTTGCCGGCGTCGAGGCCTGCCTCACGGGCCTGGCGTTCGACCGCGTCGAAGGCCTCAAGCGACCCCGATACGGTCGGGTGAGCGCCGGGCATGGCGTGGTCGGCGTGTGCGTCGTAGGCGACGTCGTGGGCCTGAAGCGACTGGGACACCCGAGGCGTCCCCCAGCCTGCGGCCTTGAGCATGGTGAAGAAGTTGTCGCCGGCGTACTTCGACCAGGTCATGCCGGTGGCCGACAGGGCCAGCAGGCCGACCAGCAGGAACAGCCCCAACAGACTGTGGCGTCGGCGGGTGCGCAAGCGACGGGCGGTGCGGGTCTGCTTGCCGGGCTGCACTCGGGGCGAGGGGGTGACCGCCCAGATGGCCAGTCCGCCGAGGGCGGCGAGCCACATCCAGGAAGCGGCCAACTCGCTGTAGAGGCGGCCGGGATCGCCCTGCATCAGGCTGCGGTGGATCTGGTCGATGATCCGGCGTAGCGGCAGTACCCCACTGGTACCGTAGACAGTCATGTCGCCACGGATTTCGAGGCTTTGCGGGTCGACAAAGATGGCCCGGTGTTCGCCGGCATCAAGGCTTGGGTCTGCGAACATCACCCGGGTGGTGGCGCCGGGTTCGGGGGCCGGGCGCACGGCGCTGGGCAGGGCGGAATCATCGAGATAGTCCTGGGCCGCTGCAATCTGGCGTGACAATGGCCGGGCCAAGGTCGCGGAAGCGCTGTCCGAGCCGGTGGTCAGCGCGTCCCGGTACAGTGCCTGCTCCAGTGCCGGGGTCAGCGCATAGAGCGTGCCGGTGAGGGCGGCGAAGAAGATGAAGGGGCCGACCAGCAGGCCGATATAGAAGTGCAGTCGTATCACCAGCGTCTTCAGCGCCGGCGCAACAGGTTTCGCGTGCGTCGTCATGGTCATTCTCTTGAAGGCGGAGTTGCCGACGGCGATGCCGTTCGGTGGCTCTGGAGGCGGTGGCCTCGATGGATCACGACAATGACGCGGGAGGGGCGCGGGGAGTCGGACGCTGGAAGCGCCCGCTGACAACGGGGGGAATGCCTGCAGCACAACGTGCCGGCGGGGCCCGCGGCGCCAGGCTAACCAATACCAGCAACAGCAGGGCCAGCCACGGCACCTGGGCAAACAGTACGCAGTAGCCACAGGCGGCCAGGTGATGATGCCCGGCGTCACCGACCGCCCCCTCGGCGGCAGGCTCGGACGTGCTGTGCCCCTCTACTTCCGCGGCGCTCGGCGTGGGATCATGCTGGGCATGGCCTTGTCCGGTGCCTTGAGCCAGGCCTTGGTGGTGACCATGTCCATGGTGGAGTTGTCGACCGGCCTCGTCCTCCATCGCCAGGCCCTGGACCTGGCTGATCAGCGGGCCCACGAAGAGCATCAGCATGGCCAGCACCGCCAGCAGGCAGACCCGGCGCTGACGGCGGGGTCGGGAGCTCAAGAGACGAGCGGCTGAGGGCATGAAAGAGGCAACCTTAGCGATCGGGAATATGCAGACGGGCCACTATAGTGCAGCGCCTGGCGTTTGCCCACGGTGGAGGCATGCTCTTCCGAGGGACCTGTGCCGGCGGCAATGGGGGCACACGGGTCGATACCACCAGCCAGGGATCTATCGATGAGTGACGGCTACAAAGAGGGCGAAGGGACCGGTGACAGGATCGGCGGCGGGATCGATGAAGCAAGCGGTGAAGGCCTGCAACCGCATCCTGGGCCGGACCGAGAGGCGCCATCGCTTGGCAGTCAACGGCTGGATCGGCCGCTCCATGGGCCGTTGAACCAGTCTCGATGTCAGCCGTTGTCGCTGCGCTATCAGGCGCTGCTGGAGGAGGGACATCTGGTTGCCGATGCCGCCCAGGCCCGGGCGGTCGAGGCGCTGGACGCCTTGCAGCAGGAGCTCGCTGGCGGCGTGACGAGCCGGGGCCTGTACCTCTGGGGGCCGGTGGGTCGTGGCAAGACCTGGCTGATGGATCTGTTCGTCGAATTCAGTCCGGTGACGGTGCGTCGTTGGCACTTTCATCACTTCATGCGCTGGGTGCACCAGCGTCAGTTTTACTGGCGCGGACAGCCCGACCCGCTGGCAAGGCTCGCCGAGGAGCTTTCCGCCGAGGTCGGGGTGCTGTGTCTCGATGAGGTGTTCGTCGAGGACATCGCCGACGCCATGCTGCTGGGCGGGCTGATGCAGCACCTGTTCGCCAGACGCCTGACGCTGGTGGCCACCTCGAACCAGCCGCCGGCCGAGCTCTATCGCGATGGCTTCAATCGCGAGCGTTTCCTGCCGGCCATCGCCGCCATGCAGGCCCATCTTCAGGTGCTCGAACTGGATGGCGGTCAGGATCATCGCCGCCATCCCGGCGACGTTCACCAGCGCTATTTTGTGCGTAGGGCCGGCGACCCCGGCATCCTGTCCGAGCAGTTTGTTCGGCTGAGCGGCAGGGCGGCGACGCCCCGAACATTGGCGCTTGGCGGCCGCAAGCTGGAGGCCAGAGGCCTCGAAGGCCAGGTACTGTGGTGCGACTTCGCGGCCTTGTGCGAGGCGCCGCTGGCGGCGCTCGACTTTATCGCGCTATGTGATCGCTTCGATACGCTGTTGCTGGGGGAGGTGCCATGCCTGGCTTCCAGGCCTGACGAGGATGACAGCGACGGCAGAGTCGCGCCGGATCGGCAACCGGGCGCCCCGCGTCCCATCGCTCGTGGCACAGAAGACGCCAGTGAGCGGGTGGCCGCCGGTGATCGCGTACTGCCGCCGCTGGGGGCCAGGGACGACAGCGTGCGTCGCTTTATTGCCCTGGTCGACGAATGCTACGACCGCCGGGTACCGCTGGTGATCGAGGCGTCGGTGGCGATGGAGGAGCTTTATCCCGATGGCTATCTGGCGTTTGCCTTCCGGCGCACTCTGAGCCGGCTTGGCGAAATGCAGCTGGCGCGCTTCGGGCAGCGCCGGTTGCCTTGATCCTTGCGGCGTCAGCCTGGGCGAGGCCGCGATCGGCAGGCGCCGTCGAAAAGTGTCGGCAGGGACAATAACGCTCACAAGTGAACGGCAATAGACGGAAGTGGACAGCAATGGACGAAAATCGACAGATGAACGGGATCACCATCGAGCGCTTGAGCGCCGCTTCGCAACAGCTTGACCAGGTCGCCGACTGGACCTTTGACGCCTGGGGGCACCTGCATCCGGAGGCCGACATCGACGGCTGGCGCCAGGCGGTGGCTCAGATGTGCGGTCCGGCCGGGGTGCCCTCGGTGTTCGTGGCGATGAAGGAGGGACAGCCCCTGGGCACGGCGAGCCTGTCGCCGGATGACATGAGTATTCGCCGGGAACTGTCACCGTGGCTCGCCTCGGTCTACGTGCCGCCCGAACAACGCGGTCAGGGGCTCGCCTCCGCGCTGGTACGACGGGTGGAGCGGGAGGCCCGCGACCACGGCATCGAGTGGCTTCACCTCTACACGCCGGATCAGCAGTCACTGTATCGCCGGTTGGGATGGGAAGAACTCGAAGAGCTCGACTATCTGGGTGAGCGGGTCACCATCATGCGGCGGCGGCTGATTGATGGGTGAAGTGAAAAGGTCGGTCGGAGGATGGACTGTGCTCAAACAGTCTTTTACGGAAGTTATCTGATTGAATTGTTTATAAAAAACGAAGGTGTGTGGTGGGGTGGGCTAGCCGCTGGGTTTGCCGCAGGCTAGCCTTCGTCAGGAGTATGCCATCTACCTTTATGAGATCGACTGACCCGGAGATCATGCCATGGACAAGCACACCATCGAAGGCAAGTGGAAGGAACTGAGCGGTGCCGCCAAGGAAAAGTGGGGAGAACTCACCGACGACGAGATTCAGCAGGCCGAAGGCAACAAGGAAAAGCTGATCGGCATCATCCAGCAGAAGTTTGGCCTGGCCAGAGAAGAGGTGGAGAAGGAGTTTGACAAGCTCAAGGGTCGGCTCGATCAGTAGCGGCGAGTGCCGCGGGCTCTGTCGCCCGTGCGGGCAGGCAACGTCTTGTACCAGCGGGGAGTCATCGTGACTCCCCGTTGTTCGTTGTGGGTCAGGTCTGGTGTCCTCAGGTGCTCTCACCTTCCAGCAGGGCGAAGCCGACGTCGATCTGGCGTTCGGGGTCACGGCCCTCCAGACGGTCGATGATCTGCGAGGCGGCGAGCCGGCCGATGGCCTCGCGGGGGGAGGAGATGGTGGTCAGACGCGGCATCAGCGAGCGGCCGAAGGGCAGCCCGGTAAACCCGGCGATGGCGATGTCGTTGGGCACTCGCAGGCCCTGGCGCTGTGCGCCCAGCAGGGCGCCGCTGGCCATCACATCGTCGACGAAGTGGATCGCCTCGACGCCCGGGTGGTGGCGACGGACCTCGTCCAGCGCCGTGGCGCCAAGGTCGAAGTGGCTGTCCTGGTGCCACTCCATCAGCGGGGCCGCAAGTCCGGCCTTCTCGAGCCTGGTGCGGTGGCCGGCGTAGCGCTGGGCGGCGCGATAGTTGGACTCGAGCCGGGTGCCGGCGAAGACGATATGACGGTAGCCCCGAGCGATCAGATGATCGGCCATGGCGGCGCCTGCCTTTTCGTGGTCCATGCCGACGTTCATGTCCAGCGCCGGGCCCAGTTCCATGATTTCCACCAGCGGTCGAGGAAAACGTTCCAGCAGCGCGCTTAGCCCCGGCTGGTGGCGCAGGCCGGTGGTCACCAGGGCGGTGGGGGACCAGCCGAGAAAGGTGCGGATCAGCTCTTCTTCGCGCTGCATGCTGTAGTCGGTGTTGCCCAGCAGCATCTGGTAGCCGTGCTGGTCGAACTGTGCCTGCAGCCCCTGGATGACCTCGACGAACACCACATTGGACAGCGACGGCACGATCACCGGGATGAAGCGCGAGCTGGCCGAGGCCAGGCTACCGGCCACCATATTGGGCACATAGCCAACCTTGGCGATCGCCGCTTCAACCTTGTTGCGGGTGGTCTCGCGTACGCTGTCCGGGCGGTGAATCGCCCGAGACACGGTGATCGAGGAAACTCCAGCCTCACGGGCGACGTCGTCAAGCGTCGGGTTGTCCAGGCCCTTGCGGCGGCGGCGATCACCGCCCTGGGTCTCGTTCATCGGACTCTCCTTGATCGATGGCATCAGAGGGACGCCTGCCTTCCATGGTATGCCGAATGGGGCGCGCTGGCTCGCTCGTTCCCAGGCTGTCCCTGCGTCGCAGGTCAGTGGGGACATGGCCCAGCGCCTCGGCCTCGAGCGGCTGATGCCGAGCGCTTCATGCAGGGCAGCTTGGATCAAGCGCTGCACGCCTCGGGGCACCCATGGTCCCGACACCGGGACCCCTGCGGTAGTTAGACATTGGTCGATGTCTATCGCTTTCCTGCTTGTGCAGCAAGGGACTCTGGACTAAAAATGTTAGCGCTAACATTTTACAGGGCAGCAGCGGTGATCTTCACCCATCACCGCCGACCGGATTTCCTATCGTCCTGTTATCGGTATTGGTCGCTGGCCTTCGATGTGCCGGGTACAGATACCGCCTCCCTGCTCCTTCCGCAGATGAAGTCGAAGCAGGCCATACTCTTGTTTGTCGGCCCTGACGGCCTCGTTACCGGAGAGCAGCATGAGCGAATCATCCACGACATCCGCCGGATCCCCTGTCTGTGGCGTGGTGGGACTTGGCGCCATGGGCATGGGTATCGCCCGAAGCCTTCTGCGTGGCGGCCTTGAGGTGATCGGTTGCGACGTTTCCAGCGCCTCCCGTCAGGCCTTCGAGGAAGCCGGTGGCGAGGCGGTGGCGTCGGCCCGTGAGCTGGCGCCGCGCTGTGACGTGGTGCTGCTGGTGGTCGTCAACGCCGATCAGGTCGAGGCGGTGCTGTTTGGAGAAGATGGCCTGGCAGCGACGCTTGCGTCGGGCAGCCTGGTGATCCAGTGCGCCACCGTGGCGCCGAGTTTCGCCGAATCCCTGGGACGCCGACTGGCAGAGGCTGGGCTGATGATGCTCGACGCCCCGATCAGCGGCGGGGCGGCCAAGGCGGCCAGCGGAGAGCTGTCGGTGATGGCCTCCGGGAGTGCCGAGGCCTTCGCCCTGGCCGAGGCACCGCTTGGTGCCATGGCGGCCACGGTCCACCGGCTGGGTGACACGCCGGGGCCCGGCTCCAGCGTCAAGCTGGTCAATCAGCACCTGGCCGGGGTGCATATCGCCGCCGCCGCCGAGGCCATGGCGCTGGGCCTGAAGATGGGCATCGACGGTCGCGCGCTGTACCGGGTGATTACCCAGTCGGCGGGCAATTCGTGGATGTTCGAGAACCGGGTGCCGCACATTCTGGACGGCGACTATCACCCGCTGTCGGCCGTGGACATCTTCGTCAAGGACCTCAACATCGTCCACGACACCGGCCGCGAACTGCGCCTGTCGATGCCAGTGGCGGCCAGCGCCCTGCAGCAGTTTACCGCCGCCAGCGGCATGGGGCTGGGACGCGAAGACGACGCCGCGGTGGTCAAGGTCTACGCCGCTACCGCAGGGATCGCACTGCCCGCGGCCAATGACGACGACGCCGGATAAGGCCGCGTCGCAGCCGTGTTCCTCCCCTTTATTCACCGTATTTGACGAGGACTGACCATGACTCTGGTACTCGGCGCCATCGCCGATGATTTCACCGGCGCCACCGACCTGGCCAACAATCTGGTGCGCTCCGGCATGCGCACCGTGCAGATGCTCGGTGTGCCCACCGGCAAGCCGCTGCCTGAAGGTGTCGACGCCGTGGTCGTCGCGCTCAAGTCGCGCACCTGCCCGGTGGAGGAGGCGCTGGCCGACAGCCTGGCGGCGCTGGACTGGCTGACCGAACAGGGCGCACGCCAGGTCTTCTTCAAGTACTGCTCGACGTTTGATTCCACCGCCGAGGGCAATATCGGCCCGGTGGCCGATGCCCTGCTCGAGCGTCTGGGCGGCGATCAGACGGTGATGGTGCCGGCCTTTCCGACCACCGGACGCACGGTCTATCAGGGGCACCTGTTCGTCGGCGATCGTCTGCTCAACGACAGCGGCATGCAGGATCACCCGCTCAATCCGATGACCGACGCCGATCTGGTGCGGGTACTGGGCGCGCAGACGTCGCATGCGGTGGGGCTTCTGTCTCACTCGGTGATCCGCCAGGGCGCCGAGGCCTGTGCCAGCCACCTCGACCGCCTGGGAGGTGACAAGGTCCGCCACGTCATCTGTGACACCCTGGATGACGCCGATCTTGAGGTGCTGGCTGCGGCCTGCGTCGAGCTGCCCCTGGTCACCGGCGGCTCGGGCCTTGGCCAGGCGCTGCCCGCCGAGTATCGGCGCAAGGGCTGGCTTGAGGCGGTCGACGATGCGGCTCGGCTGGCCTCGGCCCAGGGACAGGCCCTGGTGCTTTCCGGTAGCTGCTCGCGGGCGACCCTGGCCCAGGTCGAGCACTTCCTCGAGCGCCATCCAGGGATCGCCCTGGACCCGCTGGCGCTGGCCGAGGGTGACGCACCCATCGCCGAGGCGCTGGACTTCGTGCGTCGCCACTATCAGGACTCGCCGGATGAACCGGTGCTGGTCTACGCCTCGGCTGCACCCGAGCGGGTCAAGGCCGCCCAGCAGCGCCTGGGCGTGGCCAAGGCGGGCGAGCTGGTCGAGCGGGCCCTGGCGACCCTGGCCGCCACCCTGGTGGACGAAGGTGTCGGCAGGTTGCTGGTGGCCGGCGGCGAGACCTCCGGTGCGGTGGTCTCGGCGCTGTCGCTGGACCAGTTGCATATCGGCGGGCAGATCGATGCCGGGGTGCCCTGGACCCAGGCCCGCGTCGGCGGGTCGACCCTGTCGCTGGCGCTCAAGTCCGGCAACTTCGGCGGCGTCGATATCTTCAGCCGCGGCTTTAAGGTGCTCAAGGAGATGAGCCAATGAGTGCACGTGACGTCAATCGTCTGCGCGAGCAGATCGCCACCTATGGCAAGTCGCTGTTTGACCGCGGCCTGACCATGGGCTCCAGTGGTAATATCAGTGTGCGCCTGGACGACGGCGGCTGGTTGATGACCCCGACCAATGCCTGCCTGGGACGACTCGATCCGGCCAGCATCTCGACGTTGTCGGCGACGGGGGAATGGCTCGATGGCGACAAGCCGACCAAGGAAAGTTTCCTTCATATGGCGATGTACGCCGAGCGGCCCCAGTCCGAGGCCATCGTCCATCTGCACTCGACCCACTCGGTGGCTGTATCCTGCCTGCCGGATGTGGACCACCACGACTGCATTCCGCCGCTGACCGCCTACTACGTGATGCGCGTCGGCCGCCTGCCGCTGGTGCCCTATCACGTGCCGGGGGACCCCAGCCTTGGCGACGCGGTACGTGGGCTCGCCGGCAAGCACAGCGCGGTGCTGCTGGCCAACCACGGCCCGGTGGTGGCGGGCAAGTCGCTGGAGGCAGCGGTCTACGCCACCGAAGAGCTCGAGGAGACCGCCAAGCTGTTCCTGCTGCTGCGCGGCCAGAATCCTCGTGGGTTGACCCCAGAACAGGTAGAGGAACTCGAAGCACGCTTCCCCCGCGACTGAACCGGGGCTATTGGCGTCGGCAATACCTCGATACTGGGCCCCCGACGCGAGGCCCGCACGACAATGACAATCAGGAGAGCGAGATGCCCCGCCTGGCCGCCAACCTCAGCATGATGTTCACCGAGCACGACTTTCTCGACCGCTTTGGCGCCGCCGCCAAGGCGGGCTTTACCGGCGTCGAGTACCTCTTCCCCTACGACTTCGAGGCGCACGAGCTGCGTGAGCGGCTCGACCAACATGGGCTGACGCAGGTGCTGTTCAACCTGCCTCCCGGCGACTGGGAGGCCGGCGAGCGAGGCCTTGCCAGCCTGCCGGGGCGCGAGGGGGAGTTCCGCGAGGGGCTCGAGCGTGCGCTCGACTACGCCGCGGCGCTCGACTGTCCGCGCCTGCATGCCATGGCGGGGCTGCTGCCGCAAGGCGCCAGCGAGGCCACCCGAGAGGCTCATCTGGCCACCTACGTCGACAACCTTTCCCATGCCGCCGAGGCCTGTGGCCGGGCCGGGCGTACCCTGTTGATCGAGCCGATCAACGGCCGCGACATGCCGGGCTTCCTGTTGCAGCGCCAGGAGCTTGCCAGGGAAGTAATCCAGCGCGTCGGCTCGCCCCACCTCCGGCTGCAGTTCGACCTGTACCACTGCCAGATCGTCCAGGGCGACCTGATCCGTACCCTGGAAGCCCAGTTCGACGTGGTGGGACACGTGCAGCTCGCCGGGGTCCCGGAGCGCCATGAGCCGGACCAGGGCGAGGTGAACTTTGGCCCGGTGCTCGAGCGTCTCGACGCCCTTGGCTATGACGGCTGGGTCGGCTGTGAATACCGCCCCGCAGGCGACACCGTAGATGGCCTGGGCTGGGCGCGCGCCCATGGTGTCGTTGCCAAATAACTCGCCGCCGAAGGAGGAGGGCTTCCATGCATGTCTTGATGACTGGTGCCTCTGGTGTATCGCTGGGGCTGCGCCCGGCGTGGGCCATCGTCCCTAAAGGAGGAGAACACCCATGCATATCTTGATTACTGGTGCAGCCGGCTTCCTTGGCCAACGTCTGGTTCAGGCGCTGCTGGCCAAGGGCGAGGTCAACGGCCAGCCGCTTTCGCGCCTGACCCTGGTCGACCAGAGCACGCCGCCTCACCCACAGGAGGCGGGCCAGGTGGCGGTGACGTCGACCGCTCGGGACCTCACCGAAGAGGGAGCCTGGGACGCCCTGCTGGATGGCGCCCCGGACGTGATCTACCACCTGGCAGCGGTGGTCAGTTCTGCCGCCGAGGCCGATCTGGAGCTTGGGCTAGCGGTCAACTTCGACGCCACCCGGGCGCTGCTCGACGGCTGCCGCCAGCGCGGCCTGGCCACGACCCGGGTGATCATGGCCAGCTCGGTGGCGGTGTACGGCGGCGAGTTGCCCGAGGTGCTCGACGACATGACCGCGCTGCGGCCCCAGAGCTCCTACGGCAGCCAGAAGGCCATGTGCGAGTTGTTGATCAACGACTACAGCCGGCGCGGCCTGATCGACGGTCTGGTGCTGCGCCTGCCGACCATCGTCATTCGGCCAGGCCGGCCCAACGCCGCGGCCTCGAGCTTTGCCTCCAGCATCCTGCGTGAGCCCCTGAACGGCGAGGCCGCGGTGTGCCCGGTGCCCACCGAGCTCGAACTGTTCGTGATGTCGCCTGGCAAGGTGGTTCAGGCGCTGGTCCACGGCGCCGAAGTCGCCGCCGATGCCCTGGGTGACTTCCGCGCCTTCATGCTGCCGGGTATCAGCGTAAGCGTGGCGGCCATGCTCGACGCGCTGGAGCGTCAGGGTGGCGCTCAGGCGCGGGAGCTGGTGAGTTTCGAGCCGGATGAGCGTATCCGCGCCATCGTCGAGAGCTGGCCTGGGCGCTTTCGTACCGACAAGGCTGAGGCCCTTGGCTTCGTCGGTGACAGCGACTTCGATGCCATCGTCGAGGCCTTTGTCGAGGATCAGGCGAAGCGCTAGCGGTGGGGAATCGGGGCTGACGGTGGTTGCCCAGGGTCTAGGGCTTGTCTGAAAAGTGCCTGCGCTCGGTAATACGGCGTTAAAAATCGGATCAAAATGCTCATTTACACCCCGTAAACTGCGCTTTCTCACCGATTTTTGCCTTGTCTAACCTTCGCTCGTCGACTTTTCGGACAGCGCCTAGCGCGGGGGCTTGGCGAGAGTTCTTGGCGAGAGCCCTTAGCGAGGGTGCCTAGCGTGGGTCTTCGGGGGTATCCAGGTCGCGCACCACGCCGGGATCATCGACGTCGATCTCGAGCAGTGCCTGGCGGTGGCGGTGCAGTAACGCTCGGGCGCCGTCCTGGCCGTGAAGCTGCGTCATCTCGTGCCAGAAGTCGCAGCCAACGATCACCGGGTGGCCGGGTTGGCCGTGAAAGCGCGGCCTGACCAGTCGGTCGGCCCTGGCGCTGGCGGCAAGCCGGCGGCAAGTTGGTGCCGAGATCCAGGCCATGTCGCCGAGCCATACCGCCGCTGCGGTGAGCTCAGGACGTTGCTGCTGGCGTTGCTGAAGCAGCCAGCGAAAGGCCGCCGACAGGCTGTCGCCAAGGGCGTCGCTGGGACGTTCAAGCGACAGCAGCTCGAGGTTGGCAGACGGTGCAAGGTCCCAATCGGCAAGGCTCTCGCCCGGCCCCAGCACCACCAGCCGCCGAGGGGTCAGTCTGGCCGCCGCCGCAAGGCTTGCCGCCAGCAGCCGGCGACCATCTTCGAGGCGTGCATGGCGCTTGTCCGCGGCGCCGAAGCGCCGTGAACGCCCCGCCGCCGCTACTACACAGATCAGCGGGGTGGCGTGGGACGGATGGCGGCCATCCTCACAAGAGGGGGTTGAAGCAGGAGTGCCCGACTGGCCGCTAGAGCGCATTGCGGTCCTTGCCCCGGCGTACCCGAACGATATCGGCCATCACCGCCAGGGCGATCTCCGCCGGGGTCTTGCTGCCCAGGTTCAAGCCGATCGGCATATGGATACGCGCGATCTCGTCATCGCTCAGACCACCGCTGCGGGATAGCCGCTCGGCCCGCGCCCGGGACGTCTGCAGCGATCCCATCACCCCGATGTAGAACGCCTCGGAGCGTACCGCCTCGATCATCGCCAGATCATCGATGCGCGGGTCGTGGGTCAGCGCCACCACCGCCGTGGCAGCATGGCAGCCACCTTCGGCGATAAAGCGTGACGGTAGGGTCGCCACCTTCTCGATGTTGCCGGAGGCGCCCCCGAGGTCATCGATAAAGGACTCCAGCATGCCTTCCCGAGGGTCGCAGACGATCACCTCGAAGCCGAGCCCCACGGCGAACTGGGCGCAGGCGACGGCCACCGGCGAGACCCCGGCAAGCAGCAGTCGGGCGGCCGGGCCGACGCGCAGTTGCGCACTGGCCTCACCATTCCCATCGACCAGAACGACGCGATCACCCAGGCCATCGTCCTGAGTGAGCGAGAGCGTGCCGGTGTCCAGGTCTACCCGGCGAATCAGCGGCTTGCGTCCTTCCAGCGCCGCCTCCAGGGCCGAGAAGTGCGCCAGTGCCGCCTGGTCGGGGGCGAAGCGTTCGACCAGCACATCGAGCACGCCGCCGCAGGGAAGGCTGGGCGCCGGGTAGTCGACGCCATCGCCGGCGCCGTAGCGCACCCGCCTGACCGGCGTATCGAAATCACCCTGCCCAAGGCGCTCAAGAAAGTCCTCCTCGACGCAGCCGCCGGACAGCGAGCCAACGTGATCGCCGTCACGGGTGGCAGCCAGCCAGGCACCGGGTTCGCGTGGCGATGAGCCATAGGTGGACAGCACCGTGGCCAGCCACAGGGTGCGCCCGTCGCGCAGCCAGGCGAGGGCACGTCGCACCACCGTAAGATCCAGATGTTGCATGGTCAGCGTGTCCTGTGTGTGACGAGCGCCACGCCATCAGCGTGGCGCTCGGGTGGCGGGTCAGGCCCCCAGTGCGGCCTTGAGAGCCTCCGGCCGCATCGGCAGGTCGCGCAGGCGCACGCCGGTGGCGTGAGCGATGGCGTTGGCGATGGCCGGTGCCACCACACAGGTGCCTGGCTCGCCTAAGCCGACCGGGGTGTGGTCGTTGTCGACGAATTCAAGGTCCAGCTCCGGCACCTGATGCATGCGCAGCGGCGTATAGCTGTTCAGGTTGAGGTCCGCAGGCCGGCCTTCGGCGTACTCGGTGCCTTCGTGCAGGGCCATCGACAGCCCCCACAGCAGCGAGCCCTCCAACTGGGCCATGGCACCGTCGGGATGGGCCAGGGTGCCGGCATCCACCACCGAGGTCAGCTTCTCGACCGTCACCTCGCCGCTGGCACGGTCCACCTTGACGCGGGCGACACAGGCCACCCAGGTCGGCATATGGCGTTCCTGGCCGAAGCTCAGTGCCACACCGAGACCGGTGTCCTCGGGCAGGGCGTCGCGCTCGCTCCAGCCGGCCTTGTCGAGCGTGCGTTCGAGGACTGTCTTGAGGCGCTCGGCGCCGCCGACGCTGTTGGGCGCCTCGCCGGCGTTGCGTCCTTCGGCCTTGAGCAGGTTCCGGCGGTACTCGGCAGGGTCCTGGCCGGCGGCCAGCGCCAGTTCGTCGATATGGCTCTCCACCGCCCAGGTGGTCCAGCCTGGCCCCACCGCGCGCAGATAGCCAGGAACGAAGGCCTCGTGGGCCTTGTGGTTCTGCTGGGCCCACACCCGCTGGGCGCCCAGTGCGTACCAGTGGTCGGCACCACTGATGGCGAAGGAATCGATCTTGCCGCCACCCTCGACGAATTCGCCGAGAAAACCGGGTGCGATATCGGCGGTGGGCCAGCCGGCGGCGGCGGCGTGTTCGCTGGCCTGGATGGCGCCGTCGGCTGCCAGGGCCGAGCGCAGCCGCTGCACCGAGGGTGAGCGCACGCAATCCATGCGACTGTCATCGGGGCGGGTAAAGACCATCTTGACCGGGGCATCCACGGCCTTGGCGGCCAGCGCAGCAGGCACGGCATAGTCGCCATAGAGACGGCGTCCGAAGCCGCCGCCCAGATAGTACTGGTGGAAGGTCACCTGGCTCTCGTCGACTTCCAGCGCCTTGGCCACCAGGGGTACCGCCACGGACTGCTGCTGGTTGCCGCAGTGGACGTGCCAGTGGCCGTCGCGCTCGACCACGGTGGCGTTGACCGGCTCGAGCTGGAAGTGCAGCACGCTGGACGTGGTGTAGGTGGCATCGATCAGCGACACGTCCTCGGCGGACGCGGCCTGCTCGAGGGTCGACGTCACCTCGCCGATATCGACGAACAGGGCGCCGTTGTCACGGCTCGGCGACTGGGTCAGACGGCGGCCTTCATCGAGGATATCGGCCTCGGTGATCGAGATGCCGGAGCCGTTTTCCCATTCAATCTTCAGCGCATCGGTGGCGCGCATGGCGGCGGAAAAGTTGTCGGCGATCACCGCCAGCCAGCCCTGGCACAGGCCCGAGGGGTCCTCCAGACGGATGGTCTGGCGATAGCCGGCGATAGACTGGGCCGCGCTGTCATCGATGGAGGTGGCGCGGGAGCCGAAACGGGTAGGCGGCAGCACCGGGCGGGCATAGAGCATCCCATCGACCTTGGCGTCGATGCCGAAGACGGCCTCGCCGGTGGTCTTGGCGGGGATGTCCTGGGCTCGGCCGGAGGTGCCCAGCACGCGGCGCTCGGAGGCCGGCTTGAGCTCGATGGCTTCAAGCTCTTCGGCGCTGTAGCTGCGCGACAGGGTGCCGCTGGCAACGATCTCGCCGTAGCCGATGCGCTTGTCGCCGCTGATGACCTGACCGTCACGGGCCTGGCAGTCGGCGGCGTCGACCTCGAGCAGGCGCGCACCTGCTTCGATCAGCGCCTGGCGTCCGGCGGCGCCGGCACGGGACAGCGGCAGGAAGCTGTGGTTCACCGACCAGCTACCCCCGGTGATCATGTAACCCCACTTGGGGTCGCTGTCGACGTATTCGATGGCGATCGTCGCCGGGTCGACCTCGAGTTCCTCGGCCACCAGGCGGGCCAGGCTGGTGCCCACGTGCTGGCCCATCTCGGCCTTGGTGCAGTGCAGGGTGACGTGACCCTGGGCGTCGATGGCGTACCACAGGGTCGGCTCGAAGCGACCCTTGGCCAGGGCCTCGCTGGCCGCGTCGGCGGCGCCGAAGGCCATGCCGGGCAGGCCAAAGGCGAGAACCGCGCTGGCGCCCAGGGTGCCGATCAGAAAGCCGCGGCGGCTAAGACCGGGGCCAGCTTGGCGATCGGTTGGGGACGTATCGCTGCGGACTGCGGAAGCGCCCCGATGGGCCGCCAGGGTGTCATCAAACCGGCTCATGGCGGGGCTCCTCGGCGCTGGTACGGGTTTCGCTGCGGGCAGCAGTAGCGGAGGCGGGATCGAAGGTCTCTACGCCGCCCTGCTGAAGCGAGGAGGCGCGTTTCACCGCGCGATGGATGCGCACGTAGGCCATGCAGCGGCACAGGTTGCCGCTCATGCCCTGGGTGATCTCGTCATCGCTGGGGGAAGGCTTGCGCTTGAGCAGATCGGCCGCCTGCATGATCTGACCGGATTGGCAGTAACCGCACTGGGGCACCTGCTCTTCTCGCCAGGCCTGTTGCAGCGGGTGGTTGCCGTCGGCGTCGAGGCCTTCGATGGTGGTGATCTCGGCACCTTCGGCGGCGGCCAGCGGCAGCACGCAGCTACGCGTGGCCGAGCCGTTGAAGTGGATGGTGCAGGCGCCGCACTGGGCGATGCCGCAGCCGAACTTGGTGCCGGTCAGGCCCAGGGTATCGCGCAGTACCCACAGCAGTGGGGTCTGGGGATCCACCTCGACGCTCACCGCTTCGCCGTTCAGGGTGAAGCTGGTCATGGGGGCTGGTTCCTCGCTGGTTTCATTGCGTAGCTTCAGGGTCCGTTGGTGCTTCTGATTTTTCTTGTATGCGTCCCTTTTACCCGTTCTTGAGGCAACAGGGGACGCGAGGACGGTCGGGATGCCGTAACTGGCACACCATCTGCCTCTTAATAAGCGATGTCGCGATACTATAGACCAGTCGACTAGTGGGCAACGTTGAATTCGGGAACGGGCGAAATGCGTGGATGGCGGTTACCGCAAAGGCGCCGGGGGCGTCTGGCGCCTCTCGTGGTGAGGGCTGCTTCTCGACATGAAGTTCAGGGCGTCAGTGAATCTAGCTCTCGCTGAGACGTCCATGGAGTGCGTCGACCTTGAGCATTTCGGGGTTCAGGCGAATGCCCAGCCCGGGTTCGCCGCTGACGCGGATCATGCCGTCCTCGACCGGCGGCAGGCCCTCGACGCAGTCGGCGTACCAGCCGTAGTAGAAGGCCCGTGTGAATTCCTGCTCGGCGACGTTGGCAAGCGCCATGGCCAGGTGGGTGGATACCGCCAGCGTCACCGGGCCGGAACAATCATGGAAGGCGATGGGGCGACCCTCGGCTTCGGCCAGGGCGGCGGCCTTGCGGGCGAAGCTGACACCGCCGCCCCAGGTCACGTCGATGATCGGGGTGTGGATACGTCCGCGATGCAGCAGGTCGCGAATCTGCCCCAGGCCGCCGAGGGTCTCGCCGCCGGCCAGGGGGACGCAGGTGTCGGCCAGCTCGCCGAGCTGGTCGAAGCGATCCATCCACAGCGGGTCCTCGATCCAGTCCGGGTCGATGGGGGCCAGCGCCTGGCAGATGGTGCGCGCCGCCGGCAGACTCCAGAGCCCGTGCAGTTCCGCCTTCAGGCGCATGCGATCGCCGTGGACGCGACGGATCTCCTCGAACGGCCACAGCGCACGATTGAGATCGGCGGGCGAGATGGACATGCCGTGGCGGGCGCCTTCGGCGAAGTCGAAGGGCCAGATCTTCATGGCGGATATGCCCATCTCGAGGAGCTCTGCGGCGAGCTCCGCCGGACGCTCGAGAAAGGCGTCCAGGTCCTCGTAGCGGGGAGACGCCCCGTCATCCCCCGAACCACCCTTGATGCCGAAGTTGTCCGGGCGTACCTCGGCGGACTTGGACACATAGTCGGGGCCGGCGCAGGTGTTGTAGAGCGGCACCCGCGCTCGAGTGGCGCCACCGAGCAGGTCATGCAGGGGCAGGCCGGCACGCTGACCGGCCAGGTCCCACAGGGCCACGTCGATGGCGGACAGCGCGCGGGTCTCGGCACTGGTGCCGCCAAAGCCCACGTAGGGTTGCATCTTGCGGTGCAGCGCCTCGATGCGGGTGGCATCCTCGCCCAGCAGCAGCGGGGCGAGGCGGCCATGAACATCGGCGTCGATGGCGTCGGTGCCGAACCAGCTCTCGCCCAGGCCCACCAGGCCGTCCTCGGTGTGGACGCGCACCCAGATCAGTGACGGACGAGCCGCAGGACGCAGGGTTTCGATACGCTGGATCTTCATGCTGGTCTCCGCAAGGTTCAGTGTTTCGCTACCGTTGATCGGCCCCGTTCGTCATCGCCGCAGACCGCTGCCGTTCTCTGCTGTTGTGTATCTTCAATGGCCACCCTCGCTGACGTCGCTTGATCCGCTCAGGCAGCTTGCGGGTGGCCGCCGTCAAATGGCGTGTGACGGAAGCATCATGGCTGCTTTGACTGTGATTCGCCGAGCAGACTGACCAATTCCGGGACCAGTCTTTCACCGTGGCCGGCATCGACGATGTCCTGGTAGAGCCGGGTGATCGCCTGGCTGAGCTGGCGCGAGGCGCCGAGGTCCTCGGACATGCTTTGATAGTAGCCCACGTCCTTGAGCGAGTTGGACAGGCTGAAGCGGAAGCCTGAAGGGTCGGCGTCGGTCAGGAAGGGACGCAGGCGTTCGAGCACCACGCCGCCGCCGCCACCGTTGCCCAGCACCTCGAGCAGCACGGCGTCGTCGATGCCGGCGCGTCGGGAGGCGGCGCTGGCCTCGGCCAGTACGGCGGTGAAGCCCAGCGAGACGAAATTGTGCAATAGCTTCAGGGTGTGGCCGGCGCCCACCGGGCCGCCGTGGGTGATGTGCTCGGCGAAGGCGCCAAACAGCGGCTTGAGCTCGTCAAACAGCGCCTGATCGGCACCGACGATCAGGTTGAGGCGGCCCTCGGCGGCCTCCTTCGGGGTGCGGGTCATGGCGGCGTCGACGAAACGGCCTCCGGCCTCGCGCACCCTGGCGTCGATGGCCTGGGTGGAGCTGGGGATGGCGGTGGAGCAGTCGACCACGATCTGGCCTGGCTTGAGCCCCTCCAGCACGCCGCCTTCGTCGAACAGCACGCTTTCCACCTGGGGGGTGCCGGTGACGCACAGGATCACCAGATCGGCGGTCTCGGCGACCTCGCGGGCGCTGGTCAGAGCGCTTGCCCCTTTGTCGATCAGGTCGTCGCTGGGCTGATTGCCGGGGTGATCGAGAAAGCTCAGGCGATGGTCCGCGCGCAGCAGGCTGGTGGCGATCCCGTGGCCCATCAGGCCGACGCCGATCAGGCCGACGTGAAGCGAGGTGGTCATGTCCCTTTCCTTGTGGTGGTGATGATGGTTGCTGGTCGGTGGTCGAGAGAAGCGGCCCGACACGCTCGGGAATTTCTTGTGTCAGGCCCAGGCTTTTCCAGCGACGTCTAGCCGTGATGAATCGCAATGGTCTTGATGCGGGTATAGCTCCTGAGCCCTTCAAAGCCCTTTTCGCGGCCGTGGCCGGAGCGGCCGACGCCGCCGAATGGGAGCTCGATACCACCGGCGGCGCCGTAGTTGTTGACGAACACCTGGCCCGAACGGATCGCCTTGGCCAGACGCAGTTGGCGGCCGCCGTCGGTGGTCCATACGCCCGCACACAGACCGAAGTCGGTGGCGTTGGCCAGGCGTGCGGCCTCGGCCTCGTCGGCGAAGGCCTGGACCACCAGTACCGGCCCGAACAGCTCCTCGCGGCTGACGCCGTGGCCTTGCGGCACCTGGGTCAACAGGTGGGGGACCACGAAGTGGCCGTCCCGGGGGGCGTCGTCGGCCAGGCGTCCACGGGCGGCGATGTGTATACCGTCATCCTGTGCCGCCTGGATCAGCGTCATCACCTTGTCGCGCTGGCGTTCATTGATCAGCGGCCCGCAGTCCGGGTCGTTCTCGCCGACGTCGCAGGTCAATTGCGAGAAGCGCTCGCTCAGTGCCGCCACCACCTCGTCGTGGATGCTCTGCTCCACCAACAGACGGCTGCCGGCGGAACAGGTCTGGCCGGCGTTCTGGATGATCCCGCGTACCACGGCGTCCAGGGCGCGTTCACGGTCGTCGTCGGCGAACAGCAGCTGGGGCGACTTGCCGCCGAGTTCCATGGTCACCGGCACGTGGTGCACCGCCGCCGCCTGAGTCACCAGGGTGCCGGTCTCCGGCGAGCCGGTGAACGACAGATGGTCGATGCCGGGGTGGGCGGCCAGGGCGGCGCCGGCTTCACGGCCGAGGCCAGGCACCAGGTTGAGCGCGCCTTCCGGCAGCCCGCAGTCGACGGCCAGCTGGGCCAGGCGCAGCACGCTCAGACAGGCGTCCTCGGCGGGCTTGAGCACGCAGGTGTTGCCGGCGGCCAGCGCCGCCGCCACGCAGCGTCCGAAGATCTGGGCCGGGTAGTTCCAGGGGATGATCTGGGCGCACACGCCCCAGGGCTCGCGCAGGGTCATCACCGCATAGTCGGGATCGAAGGGGATGGTCTCGCCGTGGAGCTTGTCGGCGGCGCCGGCGTAGAAGCGGAAGTAGCGCGCGCAGGCGGCGATGTCGCCCCGGGCCTGGCTGATCGGCTTGCCGGTGTCGGCGCACTCGAGGGCGGCCAGGGTCTCCCTGTCGGCGTCGATGGCCTGACTGAAGGTATACAGCCATTCACTGCGCGCCCGCGCCGAGAACGTCGACCACTGGCCAAGCTCGCCTGTGAAGGCTGCCCGGGCGGCGGCCACCGCAGCATCGACGTCGGCTGCGCTGGACGCGGCGATACGGGCGATGACTTCGCCGCTGGCCGGGCGCAGCACCTCGAGGGTGTCGGCGGTATCGACCCAGTGACCGCCGATCAGGGCGCCGGTGGGTGGAGTGAGGGGGAGGGCGTGCATGCTGTCGACTCCTGAGAAGGGGCGGAAGATGAGGTGGGCCCCGGCGCGGCCGGGGCAGTGATCGGTATCAGTAGAGCAGATCGACCAGGCCCAGCGAGATCCAGGGCATGTAGGTGATCGCCATCAGGCAGGCCAGGACCACCAGCACGAAGCGCGCAAGCCAAGGGATCAGCTCGTCGATGGACAGCTTGGCCACCGCGCAGGCGGCGAACAGATTGACCCCCAGCGGAGGGGTGAACATGCCGAGCGCCAGGTTGACCACCACGATCAGGCCGAAGTGCACCGGGTCGATGCCGTACTGCACGGCGATGGGGGTGAAGATCGGGGCCAGCACCAGGATCGCCGCCGAGGTCTCGACGAACATGCCGATCACCAGCAGCATCACGTTCACCGCCAGCAGGAAGCTGACCGGGCTCTCGAACACCTGGGTGACCCAGGCGGCAACCTCGCCGGGCAGCCCCGAGCGGCTGATCAGGAAGCTGAACAGCGCCGCCGCCGAGATGATCAGCATCACCGTGGCGGTGGAAATCACGCTCTGGCGCAGGATCGGCACCAGCTCCGACAGCGGCAGCTCGCGGTAGACCAGACCGCCGACGATCAGGGCGTAGAACACCGCCACCGCCGAGGCCTCGGTAGGGGTGAAGACCCCGCCATAGATGCCGCCGATGACCACCACCGGCATCAGCAGAGCGGCCCAGGCACGACGCATTGAGGTGGTGAAGGCGGCGCGATCCTCGCGGTCGCGCAGGCCGTAGCCGCGCAGCTTGCAGAAGATGTACAGAAACAGCAGCAGCGCCGAGCCGATCAACAACCCCGGACCGATACCGGCAATGAACAGGCGCCCGATCGAGGTGTCGGTGCTGACGCCGTAGAGGATCAAGGGGATGGAGGGCGGGATCAGTACGCCGAGCTCCGCCGAGGAGGCCTGGATCGAGGCCGCCAGCGGACGCGGGTAGTCGTGGGCCACCATCGCCGGAATCAGGATGGAGCCGATGGCGAAGGTGGTGGCCACGCTCGAGCCGGAAACCGCGGCGAACATCATGCAGGTCAGCACGCAGGTCATGGCGAGCCCGCCCTGGAGCCCGCCGACGATGGACTTGGCCAGGTCCACCAGGCGCTGGGAGATGCCGCCGGCGGCCATCAGGTTGCCAGCCAGGATAAAGAAGGGGATCGCCATCAGCGGGAAGTTGTCGATGCCGACGAACATCTGCTGGGGCACCATCAGCAGCGGAAAACGGGTGAAGAACTCGATACCGATCACCGATGCCAGCAGGATCGACACGGCGATCGGCACGCCCAGGGCGAACAGGATGATCAGCGATAGTCCGATGGCGGCGTTCATGGCTGCTTCCTCCCTTCGGTACCGGACGAGGTGCCTGTGTCAGGGCCAGGTCTGGATTCGGATTCAGGCACGTGGGCGGGGGCCTCGGCATCGACCACGCCGATGGTCTCGCGTCCGGTCAGCTGGGCGATCAGTCGAGTGATCACCGACAGCAGCGAAAAGGCGGCGCCGATCGGAATGGCGGCGTAGATCCAGGCGATCGAGATGCCGACGCCGGAGAGCATCTGGTTCTGCACGCGCAGCGTCATCTGATAGCCGTAGATCACCAGGATCGCCAGAACGATCATGCAGCAGGTGGCGATCAGTATCTCCAGCGCCTTGAGGGCGGAGGCCGGCACCAGCTTGTAGATCACTTCGACGGCCATCATGTAGCCGCCGCGAAAGGTCGCCGCGGCGCCCAGAAAGACGCACCAGATCATGGTGGAGCGGGCCATCACCTCCGACCAGGTGGAGGGGGCGTCGAACACGAACCGGGTCAGCACCTGGTAGAAGCCAAGGCTTACCGAGGCGATCAACATCAGCACCGCTGCGTAGAGGGCGACCTGGGAGATGGCCCGCTCGAGACGGAAGAACAGATCCAGCATGGGGCTTTCCTCATCGCGGGTAAGGCCCGAGGACGGGTCAGGCTTGACCGCCCAAGCGCTCGCCCACGGCAGTCAGCGAGCGCTCGGGCGGGAAGGTCAGTCGAGGATCAGTGGACGATCAGCTGCCGCAGTCGCTGGAGCGAATGCGATCGAGCATTTCCGAGCCGTACTCGTCGGTGTAGACCGAGTAGGAGGGCTCGACGGCGGCCTGGAACTGGGACTTGTCGATGTCATCGACCACGGTCATGCCCTTGGCCTTGAGTTCCTCGACTCCTTCGGTCTCGAGTCTCGACACCATCGCTCGCGTGGCCTCGGCGCCGGCCTGGGCGGCCTCCATGAACCAGCCCTTCTGCTCATCGGACAGGCCGTCCCAGAGGATCGGCGAGGCCAGCATGATGGCCGGAGAATAGACGTGGCCGGTCAGCGACAGGCGATCCTGGACCTCCCACAGATTGCCGGTGAGGATCACCGAGATGGGGTTTTCCTGGCCGTCCACGGTGCCCTGCTGCAGCGCGGTAAACAGCTCCGGGAAGGCCATCGGTGTCGGATGCACGCCCATCTCGTTGAACGCCGCCATGTGCATCTCGTTTTCCATGGTGCGGATCTTGAGACCCTGGGCATCTTCGGGGGTCTCGATGTCACGCTGGCTGTTGGTCATGTGGCGGAAGCCGTTCTCGGTCCAGGCAAGACCCACCAGATCGTGCTCGCCGATCTTGTCGAGCAGGTCCTGGCCGACCTCGCCATCCAGCACGCAGCGGGCGTGGTCGTAGTCCTTGAACAGAAACGGCAGGTCGAGCACGTAGGTCTCGGGGACGAAGTTGCCCAGCGGCCCGGTGGAGGTGACCACGGCGTCGATGGTGCCGATCTGCAGGCCTTCGATCATGGCGCGCTCGCCGCCCAGCGCACCGGAGGGCTGCTCGTTGACCGTGAATTCGCCGTCGGACAGCTCCTCCAGGGTCGCCTTGAAGGCATCGATACCCTCGGAGTAGTGAGAGCTGTCCGAGGTGGTGTGGCCGACGGTGATGGTCTGGGCGGCAGCCGCTGGCAGGGCAAACCCGGCCAGTGCCACGGCCAGCAGGCAGGGCTTGAGGTGAAAGGCGGGGCGGCGTGTTGCGTGGCGTACAGTCGTCGTCATTGTTGTTTCCTCTTTGCGGGATGACGCTTGGGTGTGGCCGTGCCCGGTGGCACGGCCGGATCAGTGCTCGTGGTCGGCCAGGGCTCGTCCTCGCCTTAGCCGCTCGAAGTAGTCGTCGCCACCGATCTGACCGCCCTTGAAGGCGATCTCTAGATCCTGGTAGCGCGGGTCGTCGCTGTGGGCCTGGCACAGCGGCGAACCCGGGGTGTCCGGCAGCGGCATCTTGACCGTCAGGGCATGGATGTTCAGGGCGGTGATGGCATGGCTCGAGGTGTCGCCGCCGGCCACGCACACCCGGGTCAGCCCCTGATCGTCCACCAGCGCCTTGAGCATCTCGCCGAGGGCCTTGCCGAGACTGTGGCGGCTGGATTCGGTGGCCAGGCTGTCGTCGTGGCTGTCGGGTCCCATGGCGGTGTGCAGGATGACGCTGCGGCCACTGCTCAGGGCATCCAGCGCCTTGAGGATGGCGGTGGCCATGGCTTCGTTGCGATGGGCGGGAATGGCCAGACTGCGAGCGTCGAGCTCGATGCGCTGAAAACCGGCGTGTTCGACCGCCCAGTGAATCTGGCGTGCGGTGGTGCTGGAGACGCTGCCGGAGACCACCGCGATGCGCTCGACCGTACGGGGCGGTGTAAAGTCGTTGCCCCCTTCCACCAGCCCCAGGCGTTGCCATTCGGCGAGCAGGGCATACTCGACGCCGGACGAGCCGACCACGAAGCCGCCCTTGCCGCCTTGCTGCTGCGGGCGAGTGCGCCAGAGTTGATGACCCACGGTCTGTTGATGGGTGGGTTCGAGCACGTCGAACAGCACCGCCGGATGCTCGGCGAGGGCGTGATCCACGCGTTCGTCGATATCCGGCAGGGCCAGGCTGGGCACATCGATCAGGCCGACCGGCAGAGTGGTCTGGGCGGCCAGGTGGCGGCGCAGGTCCGCCTCGTGCATGGGGGTGACCGGGTGGCGCGACATCACCGGGTGTCGATCGATACGGTAGATCTGATCCTGATAGGCGGCGTAGAGCTCTCCGAAGACGGTGTAGCGGCGCATCTGCGGCACCCCCACCACCAGTGGGATCGGTGTCTCGCCGAAGACGCCGCGCGCCACCTCCATGGCACAACCGATGCTGCCGACCTCGGGGCTGCTGTCGAAGGTCGAGCAGGTCTTGTAGTGGGTCAGCGCTGCGCCCTGTTCGGCCAGCCACTGGAAGGAACGCTTGAGCTCGCGGCGCATCCAGTCATTGGACTCGCTGCGGCTGGTGCCGGCCAGGCCCAGGGCACGGCAATGATCGAAGCGGGCGCGCTGCTCGGCGCTGGGGCGAGCGGTGAACAGCACACTGGGGACGCCCTGGCAGGCCAGGGCCTCGAGCGCGTCGGTGGAGCCGGTCAGGTCGTCGCCGTAGTAGGTCAGCAGCAGGTCGTTCATGGGCAGAAGGTCTCCAGAGCCTGGGCCAATTCGCCATGGTCACGGGCGTGGTCGGACAGCGAGATGCCGCGTGCAGCGGCGTCGTAGGCCTGGCGCAGGCTTCTGACGCCGGCGGCGATACCTCCAGGGTGGGCCATGATGCCGCCGCCTGCGGTGACGATCATGTCGCTGCCGCCCCCCATGGCGCGACAGGTGTCGATGGCCTGGCAGGCGGTCTGGTTGGAGGAGAACACCGGCATCACGGTGTGGGCCGGTCCCGGGGGCTCGAACAGCGGTGTCAGGCAGGCCCGGGCGCTGGCGGCGACACTGTCGTCGGACTCCGAGAACTTGTTGGCCAGACCATTGACGTGAAGGTGATCGACGCCGGCCAGGCGCCAGAAGGTCTGCCAGGCGGCGAAGTCCATGCCCAATAGCGGCTCCCGGCTGAACATGCCCCAGCCGGCGCGGTGGCCGTGGATGGGCAGCTCACAGTGGCGCCGCAGATGACTGACGCCGGCCAGACCCACCGCGTTCAGGGCGACCATCACACAGCTGCCGCCGGCGGCCAGCACGTGGTCGTGGTGCCGGCGCATCTCGTCGATCTCGCCGGTGATGTTGAAGGCCACCATGACCTTGCGTCCGGTGCGCTGCTCATGTTCGAGCACCAGCGGCATTATCGCGTCGACCCGCTCGGTGAACCGGCAGTGCGGGCCGTTGGCCTGGAGTTCATCGTCCTTGATGAAGTCGATGCCGCCATCCAGCAGTTCCTTCACCACCTCGGCGGTGGCATCGGCTGAGAGCCCGACGCTGGGCTTGATGATGGTGCCGATCAGGGGGCCCTGGTCGACGCCGCTGAGGCGGCGGGTACCGTCGATGCCGAACTGGGGCCCGGGGCAGGCCTCGGCAAAGGCGTGGGGCAGGCTGACGTCGAGCAGCCTGAGCCCGGAGAATTCCTTGAGTTCATACAGATTGCCGGCGAGGGTGGCCATCAGCGTGGTCAGTGACGGACCGAGGTTCTCAAGGGGCCAGGACAAACGCACCCGGGCACGCTGGTAGCGGGTGCCGGGCGGCTGGGGCCGGGTCGGCATGGGCAGCGAGGGCGCGTCGACGCTGTCGAGCAATTCGATGGACTCGACCCTGGCCGCATGACGCTTTCGAAAGTCATCGGTTTCCGCGGCCAGGCGGGTGAAGGTGCCGCAGGATTGCTCCCCGGCCATCACCTGGCAGGCCTGCTCCACCTCGAAGGGGGTCTCGATCAGGTAGCTGGCTTCGATTCGGTTCATGCCTGGCCTCTTGATACTCGCGATGGCGCTGTCGTCAGACTCTGTGGAGAGCGTGGCCCCTCAGGTGATGCGCTGAATGCTGTCGGCGATGGCGTCTGGTTCGAACACCCGCTTCCAGTCATCGCGCATCAGCATCGGCTTGCCGTTCTCGATCGCCTTGTTGCAGGCGTCCGAGAAAGCGCCGGGCTGCTCATCGAAGATCACCGCACCGAGGATGTTGAGATGGCCAAGCAGAAAGTCCCTGGCGCACTCATGGCTGACGCCTCGATCCACGACTTCGTCCATCGCTTCACGCATCACCGATAACAGTGTGGCACATACCGTTTCCGACAGACCGGGTTCCAGCAGCGCCATCTGTTCAACGCTGACGCGATGGCTGCGCCCGACGGGGGCATAGATGGTCCTGGCCACGGCCTCGCCGAGGGCAAAGTGGCGGTCATCGCCCTGCATCAAGGCGCTGACGATATGCTGGGTGGCGTGGCTGCCGCCGAAATAGTCGCGCTTGGCCTCGAGGGTGGTCTCGTCGTTGAAGATCGGGGGGTGGCAAGGGTGAGTGACGAAGTAGACCAGGTCGTCACGTTCGGGCAGATGGCCGGCGAAGGGGGCGGCGGCGTCCAGGCAGACCACCATGGTGCCGGCTTCGATCGACGGTGACAGCTCGGCGGCAATCTTCTGGATCAGGGTGTCGGGAACGGCCAGGATGACCACATCCGCGCCGGCCACCGCCTGCTCGGCGCTGTCGACGCACTCGATGTCGAGTTCGTCGCGAAGCCGTTGGCGGCCCTGTTCGCTGACCTCGACGTGACGCACGTCGAAGTCCGAAGTCTTGAGATTGCGGGAGAGGCGGGCGCCCATCTTGCCGCCGGCACCGATCAAGGCAATGGTCGTCATGGCCAGGTAACCTGTGTGAAAAAGTGGAAGAGGCAAGCTTTGCTGCAACTGGTATGATGACAATATAAGTGGCCGAGGCTGTCAAACACGACCTTGGTCGAGTGTCATGTTCCAGGCCCGCTGGCATGGGTATGCTGCGGGGCCTGGCGCCGCGAGGTAGAGGCCATGAGCGACTCGTTAAAAATTTCTCGCCGCAAACTGTCCGACGAGGTGTTCGATCGGCTTTATCAGCAACTGTTGAACGGCGACTATGCGCCGGGGGACAGCCTGCCCTCTGAGCGGGAATTGATGGATACCTTCGGGGTCGGCCGGCCGGCCATCCGCGAAGCGATGCAGGCGCTGGAGCGACTGGGGCTTGTGTCGATCCACCACGGGCAGCGGCCCAAGGTGCTGACGCCCAGTGCCGACGGCATGCTGGCCCAGATAGAACTGACCGCGATGCACCTGCTGTCGACCGAACCCGCCTCGCTCGAACACCTCAAGGAGGCGCGGCTATTCTTCGAGGTGGGCATGGTGGCGCGGGCGGCGCGGCAGGTGGGCGCCAAGGATCTGGCGCGCCTCGAGGCGCTGGTGGAGCGCCAGCGGGTGGCGTTGAACAAGGACATCGATGCCTTTATCGCGGCGGACATGGGGTTTCATGTTGCCATCGCCGAGACCACCGGTAACCCTATCTTCATCGCGGTCAGTCGGGCGATGTTCGAGTGGCTGGCCAGGTTCCATACCTCGCTGATCCACTGGAAAGGCAGCGAGCATGTGACGCTGGAGGAGCACGAGCGCATCCTGGCGGCGTTGAAGAACGGCGACGAAGGCGCCGCCATTCGCGAGATGACGCGTCATCTGGAAAGGGCGCGTTCGGTGTACGCTCCCAGTTGAGGGCGCATTGATCCCCGCTTTTGACGCTCGCCCCGGACGGGCGACACTTATCGAGAAGGAACGGGACCTTGGATAGTGATCTGGTCTACGCCCTGGACATGGCGGGGACGGTGGTCTTCGCCCTGTCGGGCATCTTGCTGGCGTGCCGCTCACGCATGGATCCCATCGGCATGCTGGTGCTGGCGGCGGTGACCGCCGTCGGAGGAGGGACCCTGCGTGATCTGGTGCTGGGTGTCGCCCCGGTGTTCTGGATCCGCGATCCGACCTATCTTTGGGTGATCCTGGCCACGGTGCTGTGCGCGCTGGTCGGATTTCACTATATCCACCGCCTCAATCGGGTGGTGCTGCCGGTGGCCGACGCCTTTGGTCTGGCGCTGTTCGTGATCATTGGTGCCAACAAGGCGATGCTGCTGGGGACCTCGGGGGTCGTGGCGGTGTTGATGGGGCTGTTTACCGGGGTGGCCGGCGGCATGATCCGTGACGTGCTGGCAAGGCGCGTGCCGATGGTGCTGTGTCGTGAGGTTTACGCCACCGCCGCCATCGCCGGCGGTGTGGTCTTCGTGGCTCTGGCAAGCCTTGGCACCCCCAGGCTTGGCATCCTGCTGTCGCTTGTCACCACCCTGGGGCTGCGGCTCGCGGCGATCCGCTGGCAGCTCGTGCTGCCGGTGCTGGCCTGGGTGGTGATCGAGCCATCTCCTGGCCAGTCGGCGTCGAGTCGGGCGGCGGATGCCGACGCCGCAGCGGTGCCTCCTGACCCGGCGGCGATGCCGGCCGATGGCAATGACACACCGCTGACATCGGCCCGCGAGACGGCATCGTCCGCCGACGTCGCGCGTCCCAAGATGCGGGTGAGGATGGTCTCCCGAAGCAAGGCTGCTCGCCTGTGGCCCGAGGATGAGGACGTCGACTGAGCGAGATCTGACGCGTTCGCTGGTTCGCGCTGTTCAACCGAGGTGGCAGGTGCCATGCTCTTGTTCAGTGAGCCGATGTAGTTATCCCCTGCATGGTGACAAGGGGGACGCCGCTCCCCCATGAGGGAGTGATGCCGACACTCTTGAGAAAAGGCCCGTACCGGCTTTTCTTCTACAGCGACGAAGGCGATCCACGAGAGCCGCCCCATGTTCACGTGGCGGCGGGCGATCAGGTCGCGAAATTCTGGCTGGATCCGGTCGAGTTGCAATCGAGCAAACGTCTGCGTGCCCATGAAATCACCCAGCTCTGTCGGCTGGTTGAACGGCACCAGGCAGAGTTTCTGGAGGCATGACATGCGTACTTTACGTCTTGAATCCGAACCCCTGGCAGTTGATGTGGCATTCTCCTCCGATGCATTTTGCGTCACCCTGAATGATGGGCGAGAACTTTCGATCCCGCTGGCCTGGTTTCCCAGGCTATTGCACGGCTCACGTGAACAACGTGAGCCGTGGGAGCTGATCGGCGGCGGAGAAGGGCTGCACTGGGAGGCCCTGGACGAAGATATCTCCGTGGCAGGTCTGTTGGCCGGTCGCGGTGATCAGACGCGCCGCCGCGAAAGCGTCGCTTGACCGGCCGTCTGGCTTGAAAACCACCATGAAGGGCGCTTCGGTGCGTCGAGCGTGCTTGTTCACGCTATTCGGTGCGATGACGCTGCTGCTGAGCGTCGCATCGCCGGCGCTGTTGTCATTGCCGAGCGACACTGCCGTCTTTGCCTCGACTCAGGTTTCTGAGCCGGCCTCTCGATCTTCTCCTGTCGGCCAATCTCCAGGAGCTGTTGGCGCAAATGTTGCTGTTGGCGAAAGCGGTGCTGCTGGCGAGAGTCGTACTATCGCCGAGAGGCGCGCCGCCGCCGAGATCCGTGCCGTCTATGAAACCTCCTTCGACCTTCTTCCCGCCGACAAGCAGCGCCACTACGCCCAGCGGTTGTGGCGGGTGACCGGTGACCCTGCCTACCTGTGCGCCAATCATGCCTACGGCCGACGTCTGCTCGATCAGCTCGCGCGTGACGCCTTCACCGTCGCGGACAGTGACCGGCTTCGCCAGCGCAATCGCGAGTTGCTGGCGGCCTACCCCGAGACCAGCCCCAAGCAGCGTCGGCGCAAGGCCATGCTGTCGGAACATGTCGACATGATGCTGCCTCGGGGCATCCTGTTTCGGCTGGCCCAGGCCCGCTACCACGGCTTGCTTGGACAGCTTTCCGAAGCTGACCGGCGCTTGCTTGTGCAGGCCGTGGGCGCCGTGGATTGGCGGGCCTTTCTGACCGACCCCGAGGTGCTGTCGGTGTATGCCGCCCAGGTGGCCAACCAGGCCGCCTTCCTGGCCCAGCTGGGGATCGTGGATCTGCGTGGCGAGCTCGCTCGGGCCTTTCGTGACCGCTATCCACCCGGACGGATCGAGGGACTGTCACCGGCGGAATATCGCAACTGGGTCTACGGCCTGACCCACTTCATCATCGCCGCGAGCCACTACTACCAGCGGATGCTGTCCGACGGCGAGCTCGATTGGGCGGTCGCGGCGTTGCTCGGCCAGGGAGAGGCGTTGTTGCAGGTCAAGGCCGATATCATCGCCGAGGTGGCGCTGTCGCTGCAGTTGGCAGGGCAGGCCGATCATCCGCTGGTGGCGGTGCTGCATGAAGCGCTGCTGGCACGACGGGATCCGCAGTCGGGCATCCTGCCCGCCACCGACGGCGGATTCGATCTGGGCGAAGGTGAGCATCGCAACGTGCTGGCGATCATGACGCTGGGGTGGGACGGGCGGTTGTATTCAGGGCCCCGGCTGGTCCTCAAGGACATCTCCGAGGAGCGTGACTGCCGACTGCCTGGGCGGTCCCTGGCAACGTCGCCCCTGGACTGAGTTGGAGGTCAGGTCGGAGGTCCGCTCAAGAGTCGGGTCGAGAGGCCAGACACTCGACCGACGCCTCGCTATACCCGGCAGCTCGACGTCGAGCGCCACAGGCTCCCCAGTCCGTCGAGGTGATCCCGGGTGGCGGGCAACTGGGCCCCCAGTGACTCGTGCAGACGGAGGTAAAGCGGCGTCAGCAGCGGATTGCGCTCGCGCTCGGCGCATTCGTTGTCGATGTAGTAGGCACGCCGGGTGCCGCAGTAGTGGATGGTGTCGCTCACCGGCTGGAAACGAAAGCCGGACAGGGTCAACAGCCGCGCCAGGGGAGGCTCCATCAGGGCGTAGAGGTGTCGCCGTGCGGTCAGGCCGGCAAGGGCGTGGGCGCTCAAGAACAGGCCGGTGACGATCAACGGAAATGCCTGGCGCTCCTCCGGAGGAAACTGTACCGGCAGCGTTTCTTCGCCCTTGCTTGGGGCCCGGAAAAGCCGCGAGATCGCCAGGCGAGAAATTTCGGCGATCTGGCGCCCGTCGTGCTGTCGCGGATGTAGCGAAGGCGCCGTGAAGACGCTGCGGGTGGCGTTCATCACCGGCAGGTCATCCGGACGATCGACGGGGGGAAATACCAGTCGCACGCAGCCCGCCGCCAGACCGCTTGAGCGATGTTCGACCAGGCAGTGGATGGCCTGTTCATCGAAGTCATCATGCTCCTGTTGCTTGTCACTGTCGCCTGGCAGGGCGTATTGAAGCTCACGTAGAAAGACGTCATGGCGCAGCGAATAGACCCGCTCCCTGTCCGCGACCGTCTTTACCAGGATTACCCGGAACTGGTCGGCGAACTGCTCCAGCAGGCGCTGTTGCCGGGATGGCCTCTCGGTGTCTGCTGCTGGCATGGGGGATCACCTCCGTGTTGTTATAGCCGGGCCGCAAAGGCCCGGCGGGCGCCCGGCTCCCTGCACCAGTACACCCTGTCTATGATAATACCCATTCAATATGCACTAGTTTACCGAATCGATGTCGATCACTGGATCGAAGGCGAAGACCTCTTTGAAGGGCACAGGACGGCCAAGGTGATACCCCTGGCCATAGGTGATGTTGTAGGACGACAGCAGCGGGATCAGCGCCTCCTGGTCGACGAACTCCGCCACGGCCTGTTTGCCGAAGCCGGTGGCGATGTCCGACACCGCCTTGACGATGACGCGGCTGTCGGGATTGGTCGCCAGGCTGCGGATGAAGGAGCCATCGATCTTGATATAGTCCACCGGCAACTGGCCCAGATAGTGGAAACTCGAGAAACCGACGCCGAAGTCGTCCAGCGCGGTCCGACAGCCTAGATCACGTACGCTCTGCAGCACCCCGCGGGCGGTGGAGAAGTCGGTGACGGCGGCGGTCTCGGTAACTTCCAGCACCAGATGATGGGGATCGGCCTGACTGACCGTCAGCAGGTTGGCCAGGTACTGCTTCAGCCCTTCGTCGTGGAGCGACTGTCCCGACAGGTTGACCGCCAGGCTGATGCCCTCGAGCCTCGCCAGGGCATGCACGCAGTGATGCAGCACCCAGCGATCGATGGCCACGATCTGGCCTGAATGTTCGGCCACCGGGATGAAGCGTGCCGGTGATATCAGGCTGCCATCGTCGTCGCGCATGCGCAGCAGCACCTCGTAGTGGCGGATCGAGCGATCCTCCAGCCGCACGATGGGCTGCACCATCAGCACGAAGTCACCCTCCACCAGGGCTCGGCGAATACGGTCGACCCAGTAGACACGCTCGTTGAGCTCATCCCGGGCGTTTTCCAGAGTGGCCAGCAGGTGCCAGCGTTGCAGGTTGCTGGCCTTGGCCTTGTACATGGCCACGTCGGCGCTGGCCATCAGGTCGGCGGGGGTGGCGCCCTCGGTGGGGAAGGGGACGATACCGATGCTCGCAGTGACCCGGTGGCGACGTCCTTCGGCGACGAACCCGAGGCTCTCGAACAACTGGTTGAGGTGCTGGGCGACGCGGATCGCGTGGTCGTCGTCGACCCCAGGCAGCAGCAGGGCGAACTCGTCGCCGCCGAGGCGCGAGATGACCCCTCGGTGGGCGTACTCCTGCTGCAGCAGGCGGGCCACGGTATGCAGCATGCGATCCCCGGCATGATGGCCGCTGAGCTCGTTGACCTCCTTGAACTGGTCAAGGTCCAGCAGCATGACCACACCCTGCTCGTCACGGGCCAGGGCCTTGCGCAGCGACTCCAGGAAGAAGCGACGATTGTAGAGCTCGGTCAGCGGATCGCGCTCGGCGAGCCAGGTCAGTCTGGCCTCGGCGGCTTTGCGCTCGGTGATATCAAGTCCCACCGATATGCGTGCCAGGGAGGCTTTGGCACCGCTCTTCAGCGGGCTGTGGTACCAGATGATGGTGCGTGGCTCCCCATCGGGAAGGGTCAGGGTGCGTTCTTCCTGATGCACGGGCTGACTGGGCTCGCTGTCCCCCGGGCCTGCGCCGAAGATGTCGTCGAAACGACGCCCCAGCAGTTCCTGGGAGGGGCAGCCGAGCTGGTCCTTGAGGTAGTCGTTGACCATGTCGATGCGCCCCTCTTCGTCCAGCGTGAGGATATGCACCTGGGCGGTATCGATCAGATTGCTGACAAAGTCCCGCTCCCTGGCCAATTCATCGATACGACGTGCCAGCTCATCCCCCCGCTGAGCCACCTGGCGCTGCAGGCGCTCGAGCTTGTCGGCCAGCGTCAGGGTGCTGGATTCCAGCACGTCGATCTCGTCTGGCAGGCGACGTGGCGCCAGCGGCAAGGCTTCGCGCGCCTGGGAAAAGCCACCACTGGCCAGCGGCGGCAGCACCGAGGCCACCCGGCGCAGTCGAGCCATGGGACGCAGCAGGATCGCCAGCAGCAGGAGTTCGGCAGACAGCCAGCCAAACAGACTGGCCATCATCTGGGTCCGGGTATCCAGCTGGATGGCATGGATCTGGGTGGTGATGTCCGAGATCAGCACGAAATAGGCGGGTGCACGAGCCCCGGAGGACGAGGTCAGCGGGACGGCGGAAAGCTCCAGATGACGTCCCTGCTGCTCCAGGCGCAGGGGTTCCTGCGCCAATGCCTCGAGGGAACCTTTTCGGCTTGCCTGGTGCAGCAGCGGCAGGCTCTGTGAGGCGTTGGTCACCGCCTGTACCCGTCCCTTCCAGCCGTCCAGTCGACGTGGTTCAAAGGCGGCTTCGGTGGCGCTGGTATCGACGCTGATCAGGGCGACCTCGCTGGTGGATATCTCGCGAGTCTGGCGGGCGACGTCCGCCAACGAGCGAGACAGCAGCAGGGTGCCTGCGCTGCCGCCGTCGGCCAGTATCGGGACCACGGCATACTGGCGGCACTCGGGAGAGCACTCGAGCGGCGACAGGGGGAGCTCCCGGGACATGACGCTTTCCACCCAGCGACGATAATGAGGCGGCGGCGACTGGCCTGGTTCGAGCCCCAGCGACATGACCGCACGGGTGCGATCATCGTAGACCAGCATCTGTTCGATACCCGCCTCCAGCTGGAGCGAGGGCCACAGTGAGGCCAACGCAGGGGACAGCGCCTCGGGCGGTGACGGCGGGGCCCCCTGCTCCAGCGCAGGGCCCAGGTCGGGCGAGGCCGCGATCAGTCCCGCCAGCTGCTGCAACCCTTTTTCCGAACGGCGGATGGCGAACTCGAGCTCACGCTGCTGGCGCTCGATCTGCTCCTGGCGCGTGGCGGTGAACTGACGTGTCAGGTTGGTGTGAGACAGGTAGGTGAACAGCACTGCCAACGCCACCAGCAAAAGGCTGGTGAGGGTGACCACTCGCCATGTGAGGCCCAGGCGAAGGCGCTCGGGGCGTGACGGGCTGGTAACCGGCATCAGAACCTCAACGAGAGCTGGAAGAGCCACATGTTCCAACGTCGCTCGGTGTCTTCAGGATCTGGATTATCCTGAACCGGCAGCCAGGCGGTCCCGTCCACATAGTGATATTCGCCCGCCAGCATGACCCGTGAATGGGGCTGCCATTGCAGACCGAAGGTCCAATCATTGGCGTACTGGGAGTGGGCCGGACCACGGCCTTCGCGTTCGTAGTCGGTGCCGTTGCGGTCGTCGCGGTCGTTGACCAGGCTGTCGTAGCGGACCAGCCAGCGCCAGTCGTCGAGGAAGCGCCGGCGATATTGCACGTACCAGCTTTCACCCTGGTTCTCGTTGTCCTCGAAGGCGTCGAAGCCGGTGAGGCTGACGTCGCGCAGCGCGTACTCCGCGGTCAGGCTCCACAGCTCGGCGTTGTATTGAGCAGAGAAGATCCACGGCTGGAAATCGAGCTTGCCGTCTCCGGGAAAGGCACCGGGGGAATCGTAGTCGGCCTTGACCGAAGCCGCGCTGACGGCAAATACCATGCGACCGCCGTCGTGTTCGTAGCGCACCTGGCCTACCGCCGAGGTGTCGGCGTCGAAGGAGCCGGGCAACACATCGAGCCCCAGCACCTCTTCCACATCGTCATCCACCTGCGCCTGGCCGACACCCAGCTGGGCATGGATCACTCCGTTGTCGATGCGCTCTTCGTGGTAGAGGCTGACGCCGTCGGCAGACAGCCCCAGGGAACGGGTGCGGTCGAAATAGATCGACTGTGGCAGCAGAATGCTGGGGCGGGTAAAGGCCACGTCCCGGGTCTGGTTGTAGAAGCCGAAGGGGTTCTTGAAGCGCCCGACCTGAATACCGAAGGTGCGATCCCGGTCGGACAGCATCTGCCAGTCGACGATACCGTAGTCGAGTTCCACCGAACCGTTGTCGACCTCGCCGGCGCGCCGGCTCAGGGCCTGGGCGGCCAGCAGCAGGTTCTCGGTGGGTCGGATGGAGGCGTTGATGCCGAGCTCCGTGTAGTCCCAGCTGCCGCCACTATCGCTGCTGTCGCCGAACATGTTGTTGTCGTCGGTGATCACCAGCGCCTGGCTCAGAAAACCGTGCACCTGGAAGGTGTCCAGGGGGGACGCCTGTGCGGTGGACACCAGCAGCAGCGGCACCAGCAGCGAAGGCGCCAGCAGCCCCAGGCGGCAACCCACCGACCTAATCCCTGGCAATGGCTTGGACGCGCTCATCCAGATACTCCCTTTCGATGTAGCCGATGGCTCCGGGGGTGGTGGCCACCGTGTCGATCATGTCTTGCTGACTGCGCACACGATGTGGCGCCTGCCCGGTACCCGAAAAGACGATGCGGTCCCACGCCAGCTGCAACTGGTGAGGATAGACAGACAGCCATTCCTTGACGAAGGTGGCGTGGACGGGGTCATCACTGGCCAGGACGTACACCTCCGCGCCTTGCCCGCTGGGCCAGGTGCGCAGGCGCATGGCAAAGATCGCCCGCAAGGTATCGCGGTCGAGCTCGCTCAGGGCAAGGCCAGGATGAGAAATGACCACCACCTCGTCTGCGGTCTTTCCCCACGCAGCCGTGCTGGCCAGCCCTCCGGAGATCAGGACCGTCCAGATGCAGAACAGGAGGCGAAGAGATAACCGACGCATCAACGCAGCCTCTCTGCAGCCTCGATGGAGGACAATCGCCACCTGGAGAGTGGCATCCACTGTGTCATAGTGCTCCGGATTCCCTGCATGGCTTCCTTGCGACGTCGCATTTCTTGGGCTTGGCCGCAGAAAAACGCTCTTTATAGGTAGATAGCCAGATGTCGTTACGCATCAAATGCGCCCAGCTTGTGCATTAACAAGCTTATCCTAAGGTGAGTCACTGTGGGGGAAAAGAGAGGTAGTAAAGAGTTTATGCCACCAACGCAAGGCGATGTGGTGCTTGCGAAGGTGGCATGGCAGAGAGAGGGACGGCCGGGATTCAGCCCTGAATGGCGAAGCTGGCCTGGTTCAACCACAGGTGCGCCGCGACGCTGGCGGCGTAGCCCAGCGCGATCACCGGGGCCCAGCGCAGGTGGCCCATGAAGGTGTAATAGCCGCGTGCCTGGCCCATCAGCGCGACGCCAGCAGCGGAACCGATCGACAGCAGGCTACCACCGACGCCAGCGGTCAGGGTGATCAACAGCCAGTGGCCGTGGGACATCTCTGGCTCCATGGTCAGTACCGCGAACATCACCGGAATGTTGTCGACCACCGCCGAAATGACACCGAGCGCGATATTGGCCCAGGTCGCGTCCCACTGGTTGTACATCACGTCAGACAGCAGTCCGAGATAGCCCATGAAGCCAAGACCGCCAACGCACATGACGACACCATAGAAGAACAGCAGGGTGTCCCACTCAGCCCGGGCGACCCGGTTGAACACATCGAAGGGGACCACGCTGCCGAGTTGCTCGAGCTTCTTCCAGTCGCCCTTCTGGGTATAGACGGTGCGCTTGCGGTCCAGCGACTTGGGCAGGCTCTTGCGCAGATAGAAGCCAAAGAACTGCAGATAGCCCAGTCCGGTCATCATGCCAAGCACCGGCGGCAGGTGCAGCAGGGTGTGGCAGGCAACGGCGGTGGCCACCGTGAGCAGGAACAGGACGATGATGCGGCGTGCCCCACGCTTGAGCTCCACCGTCTCCTCGAGGCTGTCCGGGGTGCGATTGTGGATGAAGAAGCTCATCACCACCGCCGGGACCACAAAGTTGATCAGCGAGGGAATCAGCAGTTCGAAGAACTCCTGAAATTCGATCAGGCCGGCCTGCCAGACCATCAGGGTGGTGATGTCGCCGAAGGGGCTGAAGGCGCCACCTGCGTTGGCTGCGACCACGATGTTGATACAGCAGAGATTGATGAAGCGCTTGTCACCTTCGGCCACCTTGGTCACCACCGCACACATCAGCAACGCCGTGGTCAGGTTGTCGGCGATCGGCGAGATGACGAAGGCAAGGCCGCCGGTGAGCCAGAACAGGGTGCGGTAGCTGAAGCCTTTCTGGACCATCCAGGAACGCAGGCCATCGAAGATCCGGCGCTCGTCCATGGCGTTGATGTAGGTCATCGCTACCAGCAGGAACAGCATCAGCTCGGAGAATTCCAGCAGCGTCATATGGAAGGCATGCTCGGCCTCATCCGGCATACCGGATTGCACGTAGGTCCAGCCGATCAGCGCCCAGATAAGGCCTGCCGCCACCAGCACGGGCTTGGACTTGCGCATGTGCAGCTTTTCTTCCGCCATCACCAGGGCGTAGGCCAGCACGAAGATGGCCACCGCCAGAAAGCCGGCGAAGGAGCCGGTGAGGTCGAGTTCTCCGGTCACCGCCTGGCTGGCTCCCGCCAGGGTGAGCCCCATCAGCAGCAGAGCGGCGAGGACGAGCCAGCGACCCGGTCGTCGTATCCTCTTGTTGTCATAATTATGCATGACGATGTCATCCTGAAAGTGAATGAGAAAGGGAGAAATCGACGTCGAGACTACCACAGCGTTTTGCACTGCAATATGCTGCCAAAGGCGCGCTGGAATGCACCTTTGGTAGGAGTAGTGAGGCCCTGTCCGGTTGTCGGGGCAAGAATCTGTGCTAGTTGATGCCGGCGGTGCTCATCTCGGCAGGTTCTGTGGCATCATGCTCGCCTGGAGAGCCTCCGGGAGCTCCATCTTCAGTTTCAGCCAGGCGCCTGCTCCATGTTTCTTGATGACTACCACTCCTGCGTCGATGATCGCATCGTGATTTCCGCTGACCAGGCGAGCCGCTTCGCCAAGTGCATAGCCGGCGACTTCAACCCCATTCACACACCGGGCGCACGGCGGTTCTGCGTACCGGGCGACCTGTTGTTCGCTCTGGTGCTGAAGCGTTTCGGACTGTCGCCGCACATGAACTTTCGCTTTCTCGCCATGGTGGGGGCGGATCGGGCGCTCAGTTTTCGCGAGGAAGGCGACCGGGTGATACGGGTGCTGGACGATGACGGCAAGTGCTATCTGGAGGTCGAACGGCGCGGAGAGGTGACCTTCGACGAGAGCGTCGTCGAAGCCTTCACGCGCTGCTACGTGGCGTTTTCGGGAAAGAACTTTCCTCACTACATGAAGCCGCTGATGGAAGACTGCGGTGTCATGTTCAATCCCAAGCGGCCGCTGGTGATCTACGACAGCATGGGCTTTTCGCTGACGCGACTGGATGCGCTGGAGCCGGCGTTACGGCTGCTGGATTCCCGCCTGGAGGTCATCGGCAAGCGCGGTGACGTGCACCTCGAGTTCGCCATCGACGCCGCTGGAGAAAGTATCGGTCATGGTGGCAAGAAGCTGGTGGTCAGTGGCCTGTGTCCCTATGACGCCGAGGCCATGGACGACATCGTCGACCAGTTCTACCAGTTGAAGCGGGATCACGCCGGCACTCCCTGCTGAGTCCGGGCCGGACCTGACGGCCGGCTGCTGGTATCGCCGGCGTCGGGAGCGACACCTTCTTCATGGGCAGGCAGGCACCTTTCGTACCAGCCAAGCCCTAGGCGCTGCCCGAAAAGTCGACGAGCGAAGGTTAGACAAGGCAAAAATCGGTGAGAAAGCGCAGTTTACGGGGTGTAAATGAGCATTTTGACCGGGCTGGCGCACCAGCCGATTTTTAACGCCGTATTACCGAGCGCAGGCACTTTTCAGACAAGCCCTAGCCCAGCAGCCCCCTGACCAGCCCCAACGCCAGAAACGCCAGCACCAGTGCCCACACCGGCAGCCGCTTCAGCAGCACGAATCCTGCCACCACGATCGCCACGTCGAGGGTCGAGACGATGGCGCTTTGCCACACCGGATCGATGAAGGCGGCCCCCAGTAGCCCGACCACAGCGGCGTTGGCACCGCTCATGGCGGCCCTCAGGCGAGGGCGACGGCCGAGCCGTTGCCAGGCCGGCAACAGCCCGATCACCAGCAGGGCCCCGGGAAGGAAGATGGCGACCAGCGCCAGGGCGCCCGCCCACACGCCGCCGGCAACGCTGCCCAGATAGGCGGCGAAGGTGAACAGCGGCCCCGGAACAGCCTGAGCGGCGCCGTAGCCAGCCGTAAACTCCTGAGTCGAGACCAGCCCGCGGCCGACCACCTCGGCGTCCAGCAGCGGCAACACCACATGGCCCCCGCCAAACACGAGTGCGCCGGCGCGATAGAAACCGTCGGCCAGCGTCGTCCAGGCGTTGGGCGAGAGCCAGTGCAGCAGGGGCAGCCCTCCCAGCAGCAGCGCGAACAGCACCAGGGCAACGGGACTCACCCAGGACGCCAGCGATGGTGCCGGCACGCCAGCGTCGTCGGTCGACGTTGGCGTCGCGCCTTCCAGCAGCAGGAGACCTGCCAGGGCTCCCAGCACGATGACCGCCACCTGGGCGCCGATGCCGCCGACGACCAGCATGATGGCAAGCGCCACCAGTGCCATCCCGGCACGGGGAAGATCCGGGCAGAGGCTGCGGGCCATGCCGGTCAGGGCCTGGGCGACGACCACCACGGCGACCAGCTTGAGCGAGTGGATCAGCGCTTCGCCAAGGGCGCCGTCCATGGCACCGGCACCATAGGCGAAGGCCATCATCGCCAGTGCCGAGGGCAGGGTGAAGGCGAGCCAGGCCAGCAGGGCGCCGACCAGGCCGCCGCGGATCAGTCCGATGGCGAGCCCCACCTGGCTGCTGGCCGGGCCGGGAAGAAATTGGCACAGCGCCACCAGTTCGGCGTAGGCGGATTCGCTCAGCCAGGCCCGGCGCTTGACGAAGACCTGATGAAAGTACCCGAGATGGGCGACCGGACCGCCGAAGGACGTCAGCCCGAGGCCAAGGAAGGTCAGAAAGATATCCAGGTGGCGTCGCGGCTGTTGTCGGAGGGGTTGTTGCGATTGTTGAGGGCTGTGTTCCATGACGTCACCGCGAAAAGTGGCAGTCCAGTCTGGCACCTCGAGGTGACAGTGAAATGAAAGGAGATAACGGAAGGCAGGTGGCATGGACAGGGGGCGTCATGCCCCCTCTCTGTCTGCGCTCTGTCTCCAGTCTATCTCAACTCAATCTCCGCTCTATCTCCGCTCTATCTCCAGTCTGGCCGACTAGCCCTTCGGCCAGGGCCTCATCCCACCAGTCAGCCAGCGCCGGTACTTTTCAGGCAAGCCTTAGGCGCTGTCCGAAAAGTCGACGAGCGCCAGTACTTTTCAGACAAGCCCTAGCGCAGGTAGAGGCGGCCCTGTTCATACAGACTGCGGCAGTCGCTGGCGTCGTGGAAGCGATCGGCGTCGATATTGCCGCTGGCAACCCCGGGGCCGGCGAAGCGAGGATCATCGCACTCACCGTCGTGACTCCACTGGCTGCCGTCGTCGCCCCACTCGATCTCGCCACCGACATAGCTGCTCGATGCGCTGGCAGAGGCGCCGGCCGACGCTGCACTGCTGGTGGACAGCGACTCGGATACCACCAGGGTCGCGGGTGCCAGCTGGCCGCTGCCATCGTAGCTGCCGACCCAGACGTTGTAGTTGCCGCTGGGGGGCGAGGTCAGTACCACCGCCGGATCGGTGCCGTCGGCGTCATCGCTGCAGTGCCAGATGCCGCTGGCGTCGTAGACCACCAGGGTGGTATCGCTGGCCGAGGTGGCGGCGATCTTCAGCGGATAGCTGCCGGCGGTGTAGTTGATGTCCACATCCGGAGCCTCGGCGTTGACGAAGCCGGCGCAGTCGGCGCTGACCACACTGGCCCGGGTATTGCCGCCGGCCATCACGTCGAGGGTCTGGGGATCCGGCTGGAAGCCGGCGCTCAGGGTCAGGGTGGAATAGACCGGAGCGGCGGACCAGTCGAGCTGCTGGGCCACGGCAGGCTTGCTGGTGGACATGCCGGCGCAGGCGGTGGTCAGCAGAGGAAGCGCCAGAATGAGGGAGGTACGTGCGAAGGGGGGCATCGGATGTCCTTGGATGAGCGTTGGATGGCGACGGGGCGAATGAGACACCAGGTCAGTCGAACGAGGGGGCAGTCGAATGGACGGACGACATGACAAGAGCGACGCCCGAATTTCAGCGCACGCCCGGTCCTTAGCATAAAAAACCTGGATATCGGATACCACTTAATAAGCACTCACTAGCTCTGGGCGATAGTGCTGTGCTGAATCGGCGCATCAGGCTGAATCAGCAAAAAGTACGCTGAAAGTGTGTTCTACAGGCGTGGTACTGTGATTCATGGAAATTTGAGAGCAGGCGATGGCGTCGGGGGTCTTCGGAATGGGCCCGCGCAGGGCACCCGGGAATCCGGTTCGGTCTTCGCCAGCACTCGACGAGACCGTCATCTTCCCGACACGCAGAGGATGCTGCCGATGGATACCCCCCGTACGGAGCGAATCTCGATCTACCCCTTGACCACCCGCGTAAGAGTGGACGTCGAAGGCCAGGTCCTGGCCGACACCCTGCACGCGCTGGAACTCACCGAACCGGGCTACCCGCCACGTCTCTACCTGCCTCGCAGCGACGTCGACATGAGCCGTCTGGTGGAAAGCGACACCCGGACCCACTGCCCGTTCAAGGGTGACGCTCGCTACTTCCATGTGGAGGTCAACGGCCGCCGTTACGAAGATTCGGTGTGGAGCTACGAACAACCCCTCGATGGCGTCCAGGCGATCCGCGCCCACCTGGTATTCGATCCCAGGGTGGCGACCGCCAGCGTCGAATCCTGAAGAGGGGCCGCTTGGCGATAGAGAGCCCTGTCAGGCGGTCAGGCGGTCAGGCTGCCAGGAACTGGTCAGCACAGCGCCAGCGGCACTTCCTGGGCCTCGAAGGCCAGCAGCCATTGCTTGCGCCCCATGCCACCTGCATAACCGGTCAGACTGCCATCACTGCCGATGACCCGGTGGCAGGGCACCACGATGGCGATGGGATTGCGTCCGTTGGCCGCGCCCACCGCCCGGTGGGCTCCCTTGCGGCCGAGTCCTTCGGCGATCTGGGCGTAGCTTCGGGTCTCGCCGAAGGGGATCTCCGACAGCGCCTTCCACACCTGACGCTGGAAGTCGGTGCCATGGGGATCCAGCGGCAGCGAGAAGCTCTGGCGTCGCCCCTGAAAGTAGTCATCAAGTTGTTCGCGGCAGGCGCGAGTGTGCTCCGAGGGGCGAGTCGTGATGGTCTCGGCCCGGCCGACGTCGATAAAGTCGAGTCGGGCGACGCCGCCAGCGGTAGCGGCGATGACGATGGCTCCCAGAGCGTCGACCTCGGGCGGATGGTAGACCTCGAGTCCAGCGAAGGCGTCGAGACAGGCGATGGGATCAAGGGTCGTTGTCATGGTCATGACTCCAGAGTTGCAGCAGCAGATAGCTGCGCCAGGGGCGGGCCTTGTCAATGTCGATGCCGATGTCGCTGTCGCCCCCAGCCAATGAAGGGGGGGACAGGACGCGTCGAATCACGGCGTCACCGGCGAGCCAGACATCGGGGTCGCTTTCGCCCCTTAGACGGGCGTAGCCGGCGGTCCAGGGGCCGATGCCGAGAATGTCCTCCCAGTGCGGAGGATTGCGCTCGTCACCTGCCACCGCCTCGGCCAGGCGTCGAAGCGTCTGGCGTCGGCTGTCGGGCATGCCGAGAAAGGCAAGCGGCGAGCCTGCCAGCGACGCCGCGCTCGGAAAGTGGCGGCCACCGTCCGGGGTCCTCTCGCCGAGGGCATCGACCAGCGTCTGGGTCAGGGCGCGCGCCTGGACGAGGCTGACCTGCTGGCCGAGTACGGCGCGAACGGCAGCCTCGAAGGGTGACCATAGCCCAGGCAGGCGCAGGCCTTCCACCAGCGGCAGAACGGGAGCCGCGTCGCGCAGGGTCGCGTCGATCAATGAGGGGGTAGCGTCCAGGTCGAGCATGCGCCGAATATTGGCGATGACGCCGGTCACCTGATTCAGATCGTCGATGACCAGTTCGACACGAAAGCCATGGCGTTCGGGCTGATGGAAGGCGGTGAAGTGCCCACGGGCGCTACGCCAGCGGAAACGTCGGCCGTAGTGATCGTCGCCGACCCACTCGAGACCGCGGATCGCTCGGCGAGCGAAGAAGTCGCGCAGCGTGGCGAAGGCGTAAGGGGGACGATAGCCGAGGGTCAGGCTCAGGCACTGGCCGAGCCCCTGCCCTGTGTCCTTGCGCGTGCTGGTGCTCGACACGCGCCGGCGGATATCACGGGGGCTGAGTCCGATGCGCTCGCGGAACACCTCGTTGAAGCGTCGTACGCTGCCGAAGCCGCTGGCCAGCGCGACCTCGCCGATGGTCAGGCTCGATTCATGCAGCAACTGTTTGGCGAACAGACAGCGACGATGCTGCGCATAGCCCGATGGCGAAATGCCCAGGTGGCGCTGAAACAGCCCTCGCAGATGGCGAGCCCCGATACCGAGCCGTGCGGCCAGGGCCTCGACCGAGTCACCATCCAGCGCGCCCTGGTCGATCAGCGCAAGCGCTCGCTTGAGGGTGGTGTCACTACCTTGCCAGGCAGGCGAGCCCGGGGCGCTGTCGGGACGACAGCGCAGACACGGTCGGTAACCCGCCTGGAGCGCGCCCAGCGCACTTTCGTAGTAGCGCACGTTGTCTTCCCGCGGCAGTCGCGCCGGACAGATGGGCCGACAGAAGATACCGGTGGTCAGCACCGCCACGAAGAAGCGACCGTCGAAGCGTGGGTCCCGACTGAGCCGGGCTCGTCGCAGCGTCGCGAGATCAAGCGTCATGGGGTGGGATGCGCGGGCGCCTGATGCGTGGCCCGGGGCGCCTGGCTGGCGGGTGGCGTTCAGGTTGGTGGACGGCGCAGGCATGTCCCTCTCCCAGACGGTATGCTTGAGGACAAGTCTATCGCGTCCTTGTCCCCACAATGGCGGAAATCGGCACTCACTGGAAGATCGTTGTCCCCCCCGCACAGGAGAACCGCATGTCGCTACCCTTGACTCGCCACAATCGTCCGCGTCAGGTGCTTGACGCCATCGAGGCAGCCAATACCGGTCTCAGGGAAGACGACCGGCAGGCCAAGTTCGACAAGATCGCGGCCTCGCCCTACGCCTTCTTTCGAGGCACCAATCATCTGTACTGGGCCGATGTCTGGCATGACTGGCGCTTTTCGCTCTACGGTGGTCAGGTCGACACCCAGACCTGGTTGCAGGGTGACGCCCACGCCTTCAACTTCGGCGCCTATGGCCACCACGATGACCACGTGCGCTACGGCATGGACGATTTCGACGACTCGCTGATCGGTGACTATCAGTATGATCTCTGGCGCCTGGCCATCAGTCTGGTGCTGGACGCCCACGACAATCAGGGTCTTTCGCCCAAGGCGCTGCGCCGTGGTCTCAAGCACCTGGTGCTTGCCTACCATCGGGAGCTTGCCGACCATCGCCGAGGCGAGACCCCAGGGTACGTCAATGTGGAGAGCGCCAAGGGGCCGCTCAAGCCGTTCATGCAAAAGGTCGAGCGCAAGAAGAGTCGGGCCAAGATGCTCGACAAGTGGACCCGGCTCGACGATGACGGCCGCCGGCTCGAGCGTGAGGGCAAGCTGTCCAACCTGCCTGCCCACCTGGACAGCCAGTTGCGCAAGGCCATCAACGAGGAGTATCGCGATACCCTGAAAGGCGAGCGCAGCGAGTCCGAGGACGAGCACTTTCGCATCAAGGACACCGCGCGGCGTCTGGATGCGGGCACCGGTTCACTGGGACTGGACCGTTTCTACGTGCTGATCGAGGGTGGCAAGGACCACGAGCACGACGATGTCATTCTCGACGTCAAGGAGCAGCCTGGGCCGGCCGGGCTGGTGCTGATGAGCGAGGCCGGCAAGCGCGCCTGGAAGGCGACCTTTCCCCATGAGGGCATTCGCCATGCCGCCGCTTTCCACGCCATCGCCGAACACCCGGATATCTACCTGGGCTGGCTGCACCTGGGCGACAAGGTGTTCTCGGTGCGCGAGCGCTCGCCCTACAAGGAAGACTTTCCTACCCACAAGCTGAAGGGCGGCAAGGACTATCGCCAGCAGGTAAAGCAGTGGGGTGGCATCCTCGCCCGCGAGCACCTGCGCGGCGCCGCTGCGCTGACGCCGGACGATCCGGGCCGTTTTGCCCGGGCGGTCGGCCGGCGGGTCGACGGTCACCTCGATCAGGTGGTCGAGATGGTGACCACCCTGGCGCACAGCTACGCGCGTTGTGTGGCCCAGGACCATCAGACCTTTGTGCAGTCGCGCAAGGATCGGCAGTGAGGCCTGGCCTGGCTCAGGTCTGCCCGCCCGGCTCCAGTGGCTCGCGGGCAGGGCCTCGATAGACCCGCGCCAGGGTCCGCGTCATCAGCTTGCGTGACAGACCCGGCACCAGGCGCATGCCAAGGGTGGCCAGGCGTGCCTGGCGGGTCGGCACGATCAGGTAGTCACCCTTGTGCAGTCCCCTGAGGGTATCGTCGGCGATGGCGTCCAGGCTGGCCTTGGGGATGGACAGGGTCTGGGCGCGATTTTCCGGCGTCCGGCCCTGTTCAAGGGTGTCGACCATGGGCGAGTCGAACTCGCCGGGGCACACCAGCTGTACCCGGATGCCCTGGGGCGCGAGCTCGTAGTAAAGCGACTCGGTCAGCCCCACCAGGGCGTGCTTGCTGGCGCAGTAGGGGGTGTAGCCGAAGACCCCGGTCAAGCCCGCCACCGAGGCAATATTGATCAGCCAGGCCGCGGGGGCATTGCCCTTGTGTCCGTGCTGGCGCCCGCCCTGGGCCGCCAGGAACGGCAGCGCCGCCCGAGTGGCGTTGAGCGGGCCGAAGTAGTTGACCTCCATGACCTCGCGAAAGTCCCGCTGGGTCAGTGTCTCGAAGTAACCCTCGCGCATTACCCCGGCGCAGTTGATCAGACCGTCGATGGCGCCGCTGTCGGCGGCGATGGCGGCCATGGCCTCCTGCGTCGCGGCGTTATCGGTGACATCCGCCGCCCGACAGTGAACCCGCGCCGAAGGTGACTCGCCTTGTAGCGTGTCGAGTGCGGCGCGCAGGCGCTGCTCGTTGCGGGCGACCAGGGTGACCCTTGCGCCCTCGCGTATCAGCCGCTGGGCCAGCGCCAGGCCCAGACCGGAGGAACCTCCGGTGATGACGAAGTGACGATGTTCGAACATGGTGTCTCCCGAGCAGGTGGTGAAAACCCGGATGTCTGCCCGGGTCCGCTGAACCGACGCCTTCTTCACTGATCGCTGTGAGGCGGTTGTCCCCTCGTTGCCTGAACGGCCGAGGTGGCGATGGGAAAGGTCGGGGTAAAACTGTCCATCAGCGAGAACAGGGTCTGCAGCGTGGCGACGTCACCCGTTGTCGTGATGTTGCCGGCGGCGATCTCGTCGCCCAGCGATGCCTGTCCGAGCAGCACACGGTTGAGCACCTCGCGATCGAGGGTCAGGCTCAGATCCGCATCGTCTCCGGTGGCATCCTGGCGGTGGCGCAGTACCGCGTTGGCCAGGTTCAGGCGGTAGTGCCGATCGCTATCGCTGAAGTGCCAGTCGATGGCCAGGCTCAGCCCTTCCGCAGCCGGACCATTGAGGCGTACTGCCAGCAGGTCGAACACCTGCTCTATGGGCAGGGCTGCGATCATGTCCGGTGACGCTGTGGTGACGGCGTTGGCGGTGTCGATGCCATTGCGTAGTTCACGTGCTCCGGTGAGGTAGATATTACGCCATGGCCCGGACTCCGCCTGGTAGCCAAGCTGTTCGAAAACGTCTGCCTGAAGCGCTCGCGCCTCGCTCAGTTCGGGCGCGGACATCACCAGATGATTCAACAGCATGGCCGCCCAGCGGTAGTCGCCGTCGGCGTAGGCCTGGCGACCTTGCTCCAGCACGGCCTGGGCGCCGCCAAGGGCGTCGACGTAGCGTTCTCCCGCCCGCGCAGGAGGCAGCGGGTCCAAGGTTGCGGGGTTGCCGCTCCAGAATCCCAGGTAGCGCTGGTAGATGCCTTTGACGTTGTGTTCCACGGTGCCGTAGTAGCCGCGATTGAACCATTCGCTGGCCAGGCTTTCCGGCAGACGGATGGCATCTGCGATCTCGTCTCGCTTGTAGCCCAGGTTGGCCAGGCGCAGGGTCTGGTCATGTAGATACTTTAGCTGGTCGCGTTGCTTTTCGATGTAGTTGCGCACCTGCTGCTGGCCCCATCGCGGCCAGTAGTGAGAGGTGAAGACTACGTCGGTCCTGTCGCCAAACAGGGCCAGGGTATCGTCCAGGGCGCGTGACCAGCCCAGGGCGTCACGTACCTTGGCGCCGCGCGGCGTCAGTAGGTTGTGAAGCGAGGCATTGAGGTTCTCTGCCCCCATCAGGGCGCGTGTCTGGGGAAAATAAAACATCATCTCGGCGTCTGCCTCTGCCGAGGGAGTCAGCTGGAACTCAATCTCGACACCATCGACGTTCAGCGTCTGCCCGGTCTCGGTGATCTCCTCGGTAGGTTCGATCAGAGTGAAAGTGCCGCGGGCGACTCCCTTGCCAAGGCCATTATCCACCTGTTGTCTTGGTCCGCGCGGCAAGCCCATGGCGTGCATGTATTGGGACCGCCTGCTCATGGTATTGCCCAGCAGCACCATTTCGCTGGCGACGTGTTCGGTGAAGTGTTCCGGTGCGATCACTCGGACCTCGCCGTCGTCGACCTGCTGCTGGCTGATGACGCCCTTGACGCCGCCGAAGTGGTCGGGATGGGAGTGGGTATATATCACTGCGGTCACCGGGCGCTCGCCGAGCTCTCCGTTGACCAGCGCCATGGCGGCGGCGGCGGGTTCGGTCATGGTCATGGGATCGATGACGATCCAGCCGCGTTCGCCGCGAATCACGCTCATGGTGGTGAGATCGAAGCCCCGCACCTGATAGATGCCGTCAACCACCTCGTAGAGTCCCGGGGTATTGTTGAGCTGGGCCTGGCGCCACAGGCTCGGATTGACCGAGTCTGGCGCCTCGTTGTTGAGGAAGTCCTGGTAGACCGCTACGTCCCACACGACATGGCCGTCGTCGGCGCGGATCACCAGTTCAGGGGTGGCCTTGATCAAACCGCGGCTGGCATCATCGAAGTCTGCGCGGTCATTGAAGTCGAGCAGTTCCCTGATGGCCTGGTTGGCTGCACGGGTGGCATCGCTTGCTGGGTTGGGGGCAATGCTGTCTTGAGTCTGGGGCTGGGCCTGAGCTGCGGGAAGGTTCAGAGATAGGACGATGGCGGTGGCCAGCAGGGTGGTACGGAATGGGCGAGACGTCATGCGGGGTTCCTCTTGTGTTTGTCGTGTGGTGCCTGGATGCCGCTTGCCAGGCGCGCGGGTGGATGTGAACGCAGGTCGGGCCGCTGTCGGCGCGGTCCATGCCGGCGCGATAGCCATCTCAGAAGTCCACCCTGAGGCTGGCGGTGACATAGTCGAAATCGGTGTCGGCGTAGGGGGTATTGCCACTGCCCGACCAGCGCAGTTCGGCGTGGTAGCGGTCCTGAAAGTCGGCCTGCAGGCCGACGCTGCCGAACAGCCGGTCCTCGACAAAGTTGAGGTCGTAGGACCAGCCGGACACGTCGTGACCGAACAGCGCGTAGGGGGTCAGGGTCAGGCCTGGGAAGACGTCGGGATAGATCAACTGGCCGCGCAGGCGATAGCCCCAGGAAAAGTCGCTGGCGTAGCCATCGCCGGAGCAGGCGCGACCGCGATAGGCCGGATTGGCGGTGGCGATCTGGCAGCCTGCCTCGCTGCCCTGGGCCAGATCGGTGCCGAACAGGTCACCCTTGGTGTAGCGACGCTCGTCGAGGCTTGGCAGGTCATGGACATACTTCATGCCGGCCTCGCCGACCAGCACAAGCGCCTTAGCGCCGAGCACGCCGGGGACCGGCTGGATGGCACCTAGGGTCAACTGGGACACGTCGTAGCGATCGAAGCCGCGAAAGGTGCCGCCCGGCGCCGTGTCTCGCGCCGCCTGGGCCAGGGTGATGTCTTGACCGATGGCGGCGGAAAGAAACTCCGGATCGGCGATGAAAGCGGCGATCAGGTCGGCGGTGGCCAGTTGCAGCGGCTGGTCATGGCGAAAACTGTACTCGCCGAAGACCTGGGTCGCCTGGCCGAATCTGGTGTGAAAGCCAAGACCGAACACCTGGATATCTTCCGGGTAGTCGGCGAAGTACTGCATGTTGCGTGAACGCTCGTAGCTCGAGTCCGTCGGCGGTCGCCAGCCCGGCGACAGGCCACTGTCGTCGGGACCTGCGTAGCTGTCGGAAATGACGCTGGCATAGGGGCGCCGGGAGTGGATATTCATGGCGTAGCCCGAGACGGTGGTGTGCTCGTTGGGTGAATAGCTCAGGCGCACGCCGAGCTGGCCGTCGTCCTCGGGCGTGTCATCGGGTCCGCGATCCACGTAGAGATCGCCCTGATAGCCCGCTCTGTCGTCGGGACCACGTGGCACAGCACCGCCACAGCCATCGGCAATATAGTCGTAGGAGCTGAAGGCCGTTCCGCAGCCATCCAGCGATGACTTGTCCCAGTCGAGTTGATAGAAGGCGCCGACTTCCCAGCGTTCATCGAGCGCCAGTTCCGCCGTCAGCAGGCTGGTGGCCAGGCGCAGGTTGTCGCCCGGCATGCGCAGTGCTGCAGGACGGTAGGGGTTGATGGTATTGATTCCATTGATGAAGAACTTGCTCTCGCCCCAGGGCAGATACTGATCGCCGAGGGTTAGTGTCAGATCGTGGCCGGCTGGTGCGAAGTCGCCATAGACGTAGGCCTCGGTGAAGGTAGTGCCCTTGAAACGGGCCAGTCGGTGGTAGTTGTCGTCGTCCAGCGGCTCGTTGCGATCGTAGCCATTGGCGAGGCTGCCGAAGGGCACCGAGTGATGTTCCTGGTGAACGTCATACCAGGCCTTGCCGGCAATGCGCGCTCCCAGGTTGCGATACTCGAGGTCGAGCTGGGTGGTCAGGATCACCGGCATCGAGGTAAGCTCGCGGTCGGCGTAGTTTGCGCGGCCATCGTCGATATTGCGTGCGCCGGTCGGGTTGTAGCCGCTGGCGCCGGGGTCGGCGGCCTCGGCGTTGCCCTGGAACAGAAAGTCCTGGTCCGAGGACTCGGCGCGCCAGATCGAGCCGATACTCAGCGAGCCAGAGAGCTCTGCGCGCAGTTCGCCGAGCTCGGCGTCCAGGGCGATGGCCGAGGACGTCTGAAGTCCACCGACCAGGGCGGTAAACACCAGGCACAGGGGGATCGGGCACACACCATCGGTGTGCGCATAGGGTTCGAGGGACATGGTTCGTCTCGTTGTAGTTGTATGTCAGAGACAGGCTGGCGTAAGGCTGCCTGGGGAACTAAGCCTGGCTATTCTCGTTGCGGGTGTTGGCACCAGCGACAGGGAGTCGGGAAGGCCTCGAGGCGGGCCTTGAGAGAGGAGAGATCGACATCGCCCGGCACCCTGATCTCCGCCACCAGGCCGAGGGTCGCATCCTGGCATGCCGTGATTCGAGCCACCCCGGGCCCCAGTTCGGCGTCGGCGATCTCGCCATAGACCCGGGTGACCGCGTCCTGACGCAGGGCCGGCTTGAACACCTTGCCCACCGCCGTCAGCGGAATGCTGTCGAGGATCCAGATGTTCTTGGGGATGGCGGCCTTCTCGGCCAGGTGGGCCTGACAGTGACTGAGCAGGTCGTCCTCGTTGACCTGGCGATTGGGCTGCAGGCTGACGTAGGCCACCGGCAGTTCGCCGACCCGGTCGCAGGGCTTGCCCACGGCAGCGGCCATCTGCACCGCAGGGTGGCGGTAGAGCGCGTCTTCGATCATCTGCGGATCGATGTTGTGCCCCCCGCGGATGATCAGATCCTTGGCGCGCCCGGTGATCCACAGGTAGCCGTCGGCATCCTGGCGGGCCAGGTCGCCGGTGTTGAACCAGTCATCCTCGACCCAGATGTCGCGGTTCTGTTCGGGCCTGGAGTAACCGTCGAAGACGTTGGGACCGCGGATCAACAGCGTCCCGATCTCGTTGACCTCACAGTCGCGCAGGTAGCGGCCCTGGTCGTCGAGGGCGACCACCCGGGCACCGGTATAGGGCAGCGCCAGGCCCACCGATCCGGTGCGACGCTCGCCCTCGAGCGGGTTGGCCATGCTGCCGCAGGTGCCCTCGGTCATGCCGAAGCCCTCGATCAGCGAGATGCCGGTCAGCTCCTCGAAGTGGCCGTGGACCGCCCGGGGCAAGGGCGCGCCGCCACTCAATGCACTTTCGAGGCTCGATACCTCGGCGTCGCCGAAGGGCACCTCGAGCAGGCGAGAGAAGATCGCCGGCACCGCACTGAAGAAGCTGACCCGGTGGTGCTCCACCAGCGACCAGAAGTTGTCGACCAGGCCGGGGCTGCGGAAGCCGCCCGGGGTGGCCAGCAGGATCTCGGCGCCGATCATCAGCGGCACCAGGCCGGTGATCAGTACGGCGTTGACGTGAAACAGCGGCAGGCCACAGAGGATCACCGCGTCCTCTCGGTGGCGAAACAGCATCTGCATCATCGCCGCGTTGGCCACCTCGTTGGCGTGGCTATGGGGTGCCAGCTTGGGCAACCCGGTGGTGCCCCCGGTGTGGAACAGCGAGGCGCGCTCCTCGGGGTGAATCTTACGTTCATTGATGAGCCGATCGGCGGGGGCCCGATCGAGGCAACGGTCGAAGTCCTCGCACCAGTCGGCGGCGTCGGGCAGCGGCAGACGTTCGCGCAGAGCGCGGGCTTCGTCATCGCCGAGAAAGCGCGCGGCATCGACGTACAGCACCTTTTCGAGGCTCGGTACCCGGTCCTTGATGGCTTCCACCTTGTCCCAGATGTCGCTGCCCGGAAAGGGCGCCAGCGCCACCAGCACTCGGGTGCCGGCGGCGTTCATGATGCCGGCGATATGCTCGGGCTCCAGCATCGGGTTGATCGGGTTGACCACGCCGGCCGCCTCGCCGCCCCACAGGGTGAAGTGGGTCTGGGGCAGGCTCGGCAGCAGAAAGGACACCACGTCGTCTGAGTCCACGCCGAGGCGGTGAAAGGCGTTGGCAGCCTGCACCACACGGGCAAGAAACTCGGCGTAGGTGTAGCGCTGCCCCTGCTGCTGGGTCGTGGCGTCCATCACGAAGCGCAGCGCGGTGGCGTCGGGTCGGCGCCTGGCGCTGATCTGAATCAGCTCGAGGGTGCTGTCGGGCAGCTCCAGCGAGGCCCACGGGGTCGCCTCGATGACCTCGATGTCGGCGCGATCGCGAATCGCCGGAAAACGGCGAATCCGCTCGAGATAGGAGGGCAGGGGCGAGGCTGCGGCGGAAGCGGTGTCGATGGTCATCTTGGTTTCTCGAGGCGTCGCGGCGTCAGGATCAGGCGCGACAGCAGCAATCGTAAGTGTTGTTGTTGAACGTGCTAGCGGACCAGCCACTGCATCAGTTTGAGGACCTTGTGGGTGGTGCTGGTGTAGGGCGGTATCAACAGTTTCATGCTGTCGACAGGGCCCTGACGGTAGACCGGGCGCATCTTGGAGAAGGTGATGAAGCCGTCGCGGCCGTGGTAGTGACCCATGCCGCTGTCACCCACGCCACCGAACGGCAGGTCATGCTGGCCCACGTGCAGAAGGGCATGGTTGACCGAGACGCCACCCGACTGGATACGCTCGATGTAAAGGTCCACCAGCGCCCTGTCCTGGGAGAACGGATACAGCGCCAGCGGACGAGGACGTGCGTTGATGTAGTCGATGACTTCTTCTGGCTGGCGGTAGGTCTTGACCGGCAGCAGTGGGCCGAAGATTTCGCGCTGCATGATCTCCATGTCATCGGTCACGTCCAGCACCAGGTGCGGGGCGAACTTGCGGGTCTCAGGGTCGCTTGGCTGTTGCGACAGGGGAATCACCCGCGCGCCCTTGGCCCTGGCGTCCTCCAGGGTCGCCTCGAGTCGGGCGAAGGAGGCGTCGTCGATGATCGAGGTGTAGTCGGGACTAGAGAGGTCGGGGTAGCGGTGTCCGACGATGCCCTTGGCGGTGTCGACCAGGGCATCCACGCTACCTTCCGGGAGGAACAGGTAGTCCACCGTGGTACAGATCTGGCCGGCGTTGAGCAGCTTGACGAACAGGATTCGCCGAGCGGCCTCGGCCAGGGAGAAGTCCGGGGCGATGATTGCCGGCGCCTTGCCGCCCAGTTCCAGGGTGACCGGAGTCAGGTTGTCGGCGGCGTTGGCCATGACCTTGCGCCCGGTGGCGGTGGACCCGGTGAACACCAGATGGTCGAAGGGCAGGCGGGTGAAGTGAGGCCCCAGCTCGCCGTCGTCGGCGAAGAACTTGAGCTTTTCCTCGGGGAAGTAGTCGGGGCTGAGGTCGATCAGCAGTTGGGCCAGTCGGGGAGAACGATCCGACATCTTGACCAGCGCCCGGTTGCCGGCGGCGAAGATGCCGATCAAGGGGGCGAGGCTCAAGTTCAGCGGAAAGTTCCAGGGCACCAGTACACCGACGACGCCCAGCGGTTGCGGGATAACGCTGTTGCGTGCACCGAAGTAGAGGCTGTGGTCGACCCGCCGGCGCTGGGGCTTCATCCACGACTTCAGGTGCTTGATGGCGTCCTTGATATCGCCGAGCACCACCACGAACTCGCAGAACAGGGTCTCCTCGCGGGAGCGATTGCCGAAGTCGTCGCTGATCGCCTGGACGAACGCCTCCTGGTGGTCCTTGAGCATGTTGGCCAGGGCCTTGAGGTGGCCGATGCGCTCCCGGTAGCTTGGCACCGGCGCCGCCAGATAGGCGCTTCGCTGCTGGTGGAAGGACTGCTCAAGCTGATCGAGGATGCGGGGATCGGGTGACATCAGGGGGGCATTCATGCGTCGACTCCAGAGGTCGCGGTGGTCGTTGTGGCGGCGTCGCTGGCAATCAGGCCATGCAGGTCGCCGTGGCCGTCCAGCGCCGAGCAGGAGCCCGGCAGGGGCTTGGAAAAGTGGACGCGCGACACCTCGGCGGCCCGTCCTTCATCGAACACAGGCTCCTCTGCCCAGGCGTACTCCGCCAGGGCGAGGATGGTCAGCGAAGGGTTCACCCCCAGGTTGCCGGGAATCAGCGAGCCATCGATGACCCTCAGATTGTGGTAGCCGAAGGCGCGACCGCGATCATCGACGACGCCATCCTCGGCGCTGGTGCCGATGGCGACGCCGCCCATCAGGTGGGCGGTGCTGGGGGCGCCGGAGAGCACTTCGGTGGCCACGTTGCCGGCCTCGCCGCCACCGGCGGCCTCGACGAAGTGACGCGCCGCCTCGTGGGCGATGGGGAAGTAGTTCGACAGCGCCCGGTCATCCTTGTCCTGGTATACCGACCAGCCGGGCTTGAACATGGTGTACCAGGGGCGCTGGCTCTTCAGGTGGACGTAGGTGTCCCTGGTCTGCATCACCAGAAAGATGATCGAGTGTTTCGACTTGCCCACCGGGTTGAGCATTCGCAACGTGGTCAGCGGCTGGCGCAGGATATTGATCAGCATGCTGACCGAGCGCGGCACCTGACCATGGGTGTCGGTCAGCGGTACGGCGCTCTGCAGCGCGAAGGTGGCGTCGCCGTAGCGGGGGAAGCGGTTGATCTCGATACGGGTCTCGTCGTCGGGGTCGAACATCGAGGTGATGGTCGGGCCGTGGCAGATTTCCTGGGGCTGGCCGCTGGCGTCGGCGAACCTGGCGGTGTTGACGATCAGCGTCTCGGAGTTGGTGCGGACCTCTCGTCCCAGGCGCGATGACAGCCGGGGCAGGGTCTGGTCCTGGTCCCTGGCCTTGAGCAGCAGCGGGATGGTGCCGAATACGCCGGCGGACAGCACCAGGCCCCGGCAGCGCAGCCGGTAGGGCTTCTTGGCGAACCAGGCGGTGGAGGACTGCACCGTGATCTCGTAGCCGGCGCTGCCGTCGCGCTGTCCCTTGGCATCAGGCAGCGCCTCGATGCGCGTGACCTCACTCTCGGCGCGTATTTCCACGCCGTTGCGTTCGGCAAACCACAGGTAGTTCTTGACCAGAGTATTCTTGGCGTTGTGGCGACAGCCCATGGTGCAGCCGCCACAGTATTGACAGCTGTTGCGCTCGGGGCCGTCGCCGTCGAAGTAGGGGTCGCCTCGCTTGGCGCCGCTGGCGTCGTCGGGGTCCTCGGGAAACAGCACCCCGGTATTGACCGTCTGGTAGGTGTGTTCGCGGCCCATGCGCCTTGCGGTTTCCTGCAGCGCTTCGTCGGCGGCGTTCTCGTAGTGGCTCTTGGTGACACCGAGCATGCGCTGGGCCAGGCCGTAGAAGGGCGCCAGGCGTTGCTTCCAGTCGCCATGGACCCGGGTCCAGGACTCGGCGGCAAAGACCTCGTCCTTGGGGATCAGGTGCACATTGGCATAGACCAGCGAGCCGCCGCCGACGCCGACGCCGTGCAGGGCGGTGATCTTGCGGGTCAGGCTGATCTGCAGATTGCCGGTCAGACCGAGCCTGGGGGCCCACAGGAATTTTTTCAGGTTCCAGGAGTTGTCCGAAAATTCCTCGTCCTTCCAGCGCCGGCCCTTCTCCAGCATCAGCACGCGATGGCCCTTTTCCGAGAGCCTCAGCGCGCTCACCGAGCCACCGAAGCCGGTGCCGATGATGATCTGGTCATAGTCGAAACGGTCGTCTTGGCTGGACGTCATGGACTGGCCCCTCACGCTGTCGTTGTTGTCTACACCGAGCATAGTGAAGGCAGGGCCGAGCGGATTGACCGAAGGCGCGCGCTATTTGACAGATCGCGCAATATCGAGCGTTTCGGTCTTATGCTTTCGTCGCCATTGGGCCGGACTCTCGCCCATGATTCGCTTGAAGCTGCGGGTCAGGGCGCTCAATTGGCTGTAGCCAAGCAGGTCGGCGATCTCGGTCAGGCTCAGCTGGGTGTCGAGCATGTAGACCCGAGCGCTGCGCATGCGCACGCGATCGAGCAGCTGCTGGAAGCTCAGGCCGCGCTTGAGCAGGCGGTCCTGGAGGGTACGTGGTGGTACGTCCAGGGCCTGGGCCACGGCCTCCAGGCTGACCTGATCGAGCGGCAGCAGGTTGGTGATGATCCACTCCACCTTGCTTTCGATGTCGTCCCAGCGATGACGGTGCATCAGGGAGTTGATCAGGTGCCGCAGGGCCGGACTGCCTCCGGCGATGGCGTGGTCGAGACAGCTGCGGTCGAACACCAGGGTGTTCTCGGGATGATTGAAGCGCAGCGCCGAGTGCAGTTGCTGGGTGTAGGGTTCGAGGTCTCGTGGTTCCTCGCCGCACAGGTAGACGGCGCGCAGCTTGATCGGCTCGCCGTAGAGAAAGGTGAGGATGTTGTAGGCACCCATCAAGGTATTGTCGTTGTGCTGGCGCGATGGGGCGCTGCGCCCGGGCACACGATAGGTGAAGTGGTAGTAGGCCTGGTCATCGCGCTCCTCGAGACGCACATCGAGTCCTTGCACGTGGCGGCCGATTTCCTCGGCCACGGTGACCATCGCCTCGCGCAGGGTGGCGCACTGCTGGATCAGCAGGCCCACCATGCCCAGCATCGAGATATTCTGGTAGCGCCCCAGCAGCAGGCCGAAGTGACGACAGCCGCTCATCTGGGCACCCAGTTCGAGCAGGTCGATCTTGGTGGCCACCGGAATCAGGCGGTCCGGCCGGTCGAGGTAGTCCGGCGGCAACGACAGTCGTGCCAGCGCCTGGTCGGCATCGACACCCTGCTCGTCGAGCAGGGTACGGTAGCCGGTCAGGGCCGCGGCACGCACCATGGGCTGCATGGGGGTATCTCCGGGACAGGGTGAGATCAGTATATCGCTCTGTGCGCGGGGCCGCGCTTGGTCAAAAGATATAGATGCCAGGCGTCTAATATGCCGAAGCGGGAGGTGCTGGAATACGCCGGCGGCGCCCCGCAGGGCGCCGCCGATGATGGAGCGAATGTCGAGCTGCACCGAATAGGCGTCCCGGACTCAGCGATAGGTGTCCTTGAAGCGATCGCGCAGCTGATTTTTCTGCACCTTGCCCATGGTATTGCGCGGCAGGCTGTCGACGAAGAATACCCGCTTGGGCTGCTTGTAGCGGGCCAGCTTGTCGCTCAGCGCGGCGATGACGTCGGCCTCCTCGGGCGAGGCGCCTTCGGCGGGCACCACCACCGCGGTCACCCCTTCGCCCAGGTCAGGGTGGGGCAGGCCGATGACCGCGGATTCGGCGACGCCGTCCATCTCGTCGATATGCCCCTCGACCTCCTTAGGGTAGACGTTGTAGCCGCCGGAGATCACCAGATCCTTGTCGCGTCCGACGATCTGCATATAGCCTCGCTCATCGATCTGGGCCAGGTCGCCGGTGATGAAGAAGCCATCTTCCAGCAACTCCTCGGCGGTCTTCTCGGGCATCCGCCAGTAGCCCTGGAACACATTGGGGCCACGCACCTCCAGCATGCCGATCTCGCCCTGGGGCAGCGGCGTATGGTCACCACCCTCACGGTCGGTGATGCGTACCTCGACGCCGGGCAGCGGCATGCCCACGGTGCCGGCGATGCGATCACCGTCGTAGGGGTTGGAGGTGTTCATGTTGGTTTCGGTCATGCCGTAGCGCTCGAGGATGGCGTGGCCGGTGGCGGCCTCGAAGGCCTCGTGGGTCTCCGCCGTCAGCGGCGCCGACCCCGAGGTGAACAGACGCATGCGGGCGGTGGCCTCGCGGGTCAGGCGGGGATCCTTGAGCAGCCGGGTGTAGAAGGTCGGCACCCCCATCATGGTGGTGCCTTCGGCCATTTCCTCGAAGATGACGTCCGGGTCGAACTTCGCCAGGAAGCGCATGCTGGCGCCGGCCATCAGGATCACGTTGCAGGCCACGAACAGCCCATGGGTATGGAAGATCGGCAGGGCATGGATCAGCCGGTCGTGCTCGTCGAAGCGCCAGGCCTCGACCAGCGACTCGGCGTTGGAACCAAGATTGCGATGGCTCAGCATGGCGCCCTTGGAGCGGCCGGTGGTGCCGGAGGTGTAGAGGATCGCGGCCAGGTCATCCGGCCCGCGCTCGAGCATCTCGGTGACCGGTGTGGCCGCCTCGGCGGCCTCCATCAGGCTACCGTCGGCGGCGGTGCCCAGGGATTCGACTCGGGCGCCACCGCAGGAGGCAGCGACCTCGCGGGCGGCCGTGAGTGAATCCGGGCGGCAGACGAACAGGGCGGGTTCGGCGTCACCGAGGAAGTAGCGAATCTCCTCGCTGGTGTAGCCGGTATTGAGCGGCAGGTAGACTCCGCCGACCTTGAGGCTCGCCAGGTACAGAAGGATCGCCTCGGGGCTCTTGTCGACCTGGACGGCGACCCGGTCACCGGGCCCCACGCCGAGCGCGACCAGCGCCCCGGCGAGCCTGGCCACCGCTTCCAGCGCATCGCTGTAGCGGTAGTCACGGCCTTCGCGGGTGGTGATGAAGGGCGCGTCGCCACGCTCGGTCATGCGCTTTTCAAAGGTGGCAAAGAGGTTGTGATTCATGTGACGGGATCTCCCTTCAAGTGCTTGCGGGCGCGACGACGCTGGTCCCTGACCTGAGACGAGCAGGCCACCTTGCCTTCGGTGGTGTAGCGCTCATGGTTGCCTTCGATGTCGTCGAGCACGTAGAGATAGTTGACCATCAGTGAGCCGAACTGTGACAGCCCCCGGCGAGAGGTATCACCGAGCCAGTTGATGCGGTGCAGTTCGGCGCCATTGCCGAGATGGAAGCGGGCGACGGTATTCAGCGGAAGATTGCGCGCGTTGCGCTCCTTGGTGAGGTAGTGAGCGGCCAGCGGCTTGATCACCTCACCCAGGGCCTTGCTGCGCTCGGGGTCCTCGAGCCAGTCGTCCTGATCGAGCTCGGCCAGCAGGGCGCGGGTGTCGTCGTCGAGGCGACCGCGTTGGTCCTGGCGCTCGGCGTCCAGCCAGGCGCGAAAGCCGGGTACCGGTGACAGGGTGACGAAGTTCTTCAGCCGCGGCAGTTCCGACTTCAGCTCCTTGACCACCTGTTTGATCAGGAAGTTGCCGAAGGAGATGCCGCGCAGGCCGACCTGGCAGTTGCTGATGCCGAAGAAGGCCGCACTGTCGGCGTCTTCGGCCTCGATGGCCTCATGGTTGGCGTCCAGGATCGGCTGGATGCGCTCGGGCATGCCGCGGGTCAGGGCCACCTCCACGAAGATCAGCGGCTCGTCGCCGATGGCCGGGTGAAAGAAGGCGAAGCAGCGCCGGTCGCGGGCGTCGAGGCGCCTGCGCAGGTCGTTCCAGTCGCAGATCTCGTGCACCGCCTCGTAGCGGATGATCTTCTCCAGTACCGCCGCCGGGGTGTTCCAGTCGATCCGCTTGAGCACCAGAAAGCCACGATTGAACCAGGACGCGAACAGGTGGGCGAAGTCGGCATCGAGCGCCTCCAGCGCCGGGAAGGCCTTGAGCCGGGGCAGCAGGTCCTCGCGCATGCGCACCAGCTCATAGGTGCCGCCGGCGGTCAGGTTGAGCCGGCGCAACAGCTCCTGGCGCTCGGGTTCGCACGCCTCAAACAGTCGCTGCAGGTCGACATTGCCGCGACTGTCCCGGTAGCACTCGTAGGCGCCGTCGACGGCCTCGGGATCGGCACTGAACTGCTCGGTGAGGCACTGAAAGAAGCGCGTCTTCTCGTCTTCATCGAGGCAGCTGTAGCCGTCCAGGGCCTGGCCGGCCAGGGCGATGCTGGAGGCCTCGCCATCGCTTTCCAGAAGCTTGCGACAGGCGTCGATCACCTGGGTATGTTCCAGCGGCGGGCCATCGCCCCGGCGTCTTAGCAAGGCGTCACGCTGGGTGATACTGGAGAACAGTTCCTGCAGAAAGCTGAAGTTCATCGGGGACATCTCCTCGGGGCTGGGCCAGGTGGGAGCGGGCCTGGTGGCCCGCTGGTCACACGCGTCGGCGTCGGGATCATCCGGCGCTCTCCATGATCAGGTCCGGCAGCCAGGTGGCGATGCCCGGGAAGAAGCACAGCAGCACGATGCCGAGCACCATGCACAGGGCGTAGGGCAGGCTGCCGAGCAGGATGTCCTTGAGCGCGATATCCGGCGCGATCCCCTTGATGATGAACAGGTTAAGGCCCACCGGTGGGGTGATCAGGCCGATCTCCAGGTTGATGGTCAGGATCACCGCGAACCAGTAGGGATCGAAGTTGGCCGCCAGAATGATCGGCAGCAGGATCGGCGCGGTCATCACGATCACCGCCACCGGCGGCAGGAAGAAACCGGCCACCAGCAAGAAGACGTTGATGATCCCCATCAGTACCCAGCGATTGACCTCCAGTGACGCGATCGCCTCGGCCACCGTCTGGGTGATGAACAGCGACGACAGGGCGTAGGCGAAGATCTCGGCGCAGGCGATGATCAGCATGATCATCACGCTCTCGCGCAGGGCGTCGCGCATGATGGTGGTCAGCGGTTTCACCTGCCACATGCGGTAGACCACGATGGCCAGGGCGAGACACAGGAAGGCCCCGGCGCCGGCCGCCTCCGAGGGCGTGGCGACGCCGCCGTAGAGGGCGAACAGGATACCGCTGACCACCACCAGGAAGGGCAGCACCCGCACCAGCGCCTTCATGTTGGTCTCGACGTTTTTGGCGACGGTGTCCTTGAGCTCGCGGGCGGCGTCGGCGACGGGGCTGGGGGTGTCATAGCCACCGGCCAGCTTGCACGCGATCAGCGTCCAGGCCATGAACAACAGCGCCAGCATGATGCCGGGCAGGGCGCCGGCGATGAACAGCCGTCCGATCGAGGTCTCGGTGGAAATGCCATAGACGATCATGGTGACCGAGGGCGGAATCAGGATGCCCAGGGTGCCGCCGGCGGCGATGCAGCCAGCCGCCACGCCGTCGGGATAGCCGCGCTTGCGCATCTCGGGGATACCCAGCTTGCCGATGGCGGCGCTGGTGGCAGGCGACGAGCCGGACAGGGCGGCGAAGATCGAGCAGGCACCGATATTGGAAATGGCCAGTCCCCCCGGCACCTTGCCGAGCCACAGGTCCAGCGAACGGTAGAGGTCGCGGCCGGTGGGGGAGGAGGCCACTGCAGCGCCCATCAGGATGAACATCGGAATCGCGACGAAGCCGAACGACGCCAGGCTGCCGAAGAAGGTCTCGCCGAAGTAGGTCAGCTCGCTGACGCCCCGGTCCATCACCAGGGCGGCGAGGGACACGCCGCCGAGGGCGAAGGCGATGGGCGTGCCGATGGCCATCAGCACGAACAGGGCGGTAACGATAAGGATGCCACTGGTAACTGGATCCATCAGCGTGCTCCTCCCAGTATTTCCGCCAGGTACTGCAGCGCCAGCAGGGTCGAGCCCAGTGCCAGCGGCACCAGCGCCGGCCACAGCGGCGGATTCCACACCGTGCCGGTGGTCCAGCCTCCGTGGTAGGCCTCCAGCAGGTAGAGCCAGGAGCCGTAGGCCAGGGCGATGCAGAAGGCCAGGCCGCACAGCGAGGCGATCAGGTTCATGGCGCACTTGATGCCGCCCTTGAGCGCATCGGGCAGCACCGTGACCGCCACCTGGCCGCCGGTCAGCAGCACATAGGGGGCGCCCAGCAGCATCGCGCCGGTGATCGAGAAGATCGCGAATTCGGTCTGCCAGGTGGTGCTTTCACCGAGCAGGTAGCGCACGAAGATCATGTGGCAGACGGCCAGCACCCCTGCAAAGAGGGCGGCGCCGGCCACCACTGCCATAGCGATGGATAGCCGATCCATCAGCCGACAGAAAGCGCCCACCGGGCCGGAGGCATGTCGCCGGGAACCGGGGGCTGCGGGTGCAGAGACGTGGGGGGGAGAGTGGGACGGTGTGTGTGACATGGAGCCTCCGAGGTGACACAACAGCGACGAACGACGAGGCGCGGCCAGCGGCCGCGCCCACCTCGGTCTATTCCACCGCCAGGGCGGCGTCGATCAGTGCCTGGCCGTTGTCGACGTTCTCGGCAAAGCTCTTGTAGGCGCTCTCTTTCGCTACCTCGAGCCAGGCGTCGTAGTCTTCCTGGGACATCTGGACCACTTCGACGCCGTTTTCCTCGAACACTTCCACCATGGTCTGGTCGAGCTGGGCGGCCTGCTCGGCGAAGTACGCCTCGGCCTTCTCGCCAGCGTCGATCAGTGCCTGCTGCTGCTCCTCGTTGAGCCCGTTCCAGCTCTGCTCGGAGATCAGGATCGGCTCGTACATGAACCACAGGGCGTTCTCGCCTGGCGCCGTCAGGCAGCTGACCTGCTCGTAGATACGATAGGAGACGAAGGAACCCGACGAGGTGTTGGCGCCGTCGAGCACGCCGGTCTGCATGGCGGTATAGATCTCCGACGAGGGCATCGAGGCGATGGAGGCGCCGGCGGTGGCCAGCATCTCGTCGAACGCCGGGCCAGCCGCACGCATGGTCTGGCCCTGCACGGTGTCGGGCGAGGTGATGCACTGCTGGTTGGAGGCAAAACCGCCGGCCAGCCAGGCGTCGGCCAGCACGCGAGCGCCGGCGTCCTCGATCACCTGCTTGATCATGTCCATGAACTCGGAGTCGTTGAGGCGCTGGGCACGCTCATGATTGCGCACCAGACCCGGCATCAGGGTGGCCGAGAACTCGGGGTGGCGACCGCTGGCGTAGTCCAGCGGCAGCGAGGTCATGTCCAGGCGGCCGCGTACCAGCGCGCCCCACTGCTCCTTGGCCTTGAACAGCGACTGACCGGGATAGACCTGCAGGGCCAGGTCGACGCCGGCGGCTTCGACCTCCTTGGCCATCAACTGGACCATTTCGTCGCGCACGTCGCCCTGGCCACCGGGAAACTGGTGGGACACGCGCAGGGTGGTCTCGGCGCTGGCAATGGACGCGCTGGCGGTGGCGATGGCGGCGACGGCGAGAACAAGAGCTTGGCGTTTCATGGTGACTCCTCGAGGCGTTGTTGTTGTGATGATTGTTGTAGTGGGTGTTGTAGCGAGCGTGATGATCAGTGTTGTGGTGGTGGGATAAACGCGCCGAGGTCGGCGCGGGGGATAGAGGTCAAACATTTTTTATCTGCTATGATGTATACATCAATAGCCAGCATGTATATTCCTGTCAATTCGTAGGGCTTAGACCATGGTGGAGTGAGGGCGCCGAGGGGTCAGTCGCATCAGGACAGGATATGCTGGAACGATTCGAGTTCAGCCAAGGGACAGCCAGGGGACAGCCATATGAGCAAGAAGCCCTCCAACGCCCAGCGTCTGCGGGACTCTCTCGAGGACGACATCATCAATGGTCGGCGCACACCGGGTGAGCGACTGGACCCCGAAGAGCTGTGCCGGACCTACCAGGTATCGCGTACCCCGGTGCGCGAGGCCATCCAGCAGCTGGTGGCCAGTGGCCTGGTGACCGTCTACCCCAAGAAGGGCACCTTTGTCGCCAGGCTAGGGCTCGAGCGACTGATCGAGATGTTCGAGGTGATGGCCGAACTCGAGGGCATGTGCGGTCGACTGGCGGCGCGGAGAATCTCAGCCGATGAACTCAAGGCCCTGCGCGACGCCTTCGAAGGATGTCGCCGCGCCGGCGAGACCGGTGACAGCGACGACTACTACTACGAGAACGAAGCCTTCCACAGCGTCATCTATCAGGCCAGCCACAACGCCTTCCTGGCCGAAGAGGCCCAGACCCTCAAGCAGCGGCTCAAGCCCTATCGACGCCTGCAATTGCAGGTGCGGTCACGCATGCAGAGCTCGCTCGATGAACACCGTGAGGTGCTCCAGGCGATCGAAGCCGGTGATGCCGAGAGCGCCGAGCGCATCCTGCGTGACCACGTGCTGATCCAGGGCGAGCGCTTCAGCGACTTTGTCTCCAGCGTGCGCAAGCTGGAGGAGGGTGGGGGCGAGTCGCGACGCGCCACTGCCTCGAACTAGCCGGGCTCTGCCGTACCGGGATGGTGGTGTCGCAAGCAATGTCGCTTGACGACCACCACAGGCAGGGCCGAGGGTAGTCGGCATCCCACTTGCCAGCCTGAGGTAGCAGCCCATGTTTCCTGCCTTTTCCGGGCGCTATGCGTCCCTGCCCGATCGTATGCGCGCCGAGATGGCGCCCACCCCTGTGGCGGCGCCGCGTCTGCTGGCCTTCAATCGTCCGCTGGCCGAGGCGCTGGGTTTCGACCTTGACGCCTTCGACGCGACCCGTGCCGCCGAGGTGCTTGGTGGCAACGCCGTGCCCGACGGAGCGACGCCGATCGCCGCGGCCTACGCCGGGCATCAGTTCGGCAACTTCGTGCCACAGCTCGGCGATGGTCGGGCGATCCTGCTGGGCGAGCTAGCCCATCGTGACGGCGGCCTGCGTGAGGTCCAGCTCAAGGGCGCCGGGCGCACGCCCTTTTCCCGCGGCGGCGATGGTCGCGCGCCGATCGGGCCGGTGCTGCGCGAGTATCTGGTGTCAGAAGCCATGGCCGCACTGGGGGTGCCCACCACCCGGGCGCTGGCGGCGGTGGCCAGCGGCGAGCAGGTGGTGCGCCAGATGGTGGAGCCCGGAGCGGTGCTGACCCGGGTAGCCTCGAGCCATGTGCGGGTAGGCACCTTTCAGTACTTTGCCGCCCGCCGTGACAGTGAGGCGCTGTCGCTGCTGGTGGACTTCTGCATCGAGCGACACTACCCCGAGCTGGCCGACTTGCCCGAGGCCGAGCGCGCGCTGGCGCTGCTCGAGGCGGTGGTCGAGCGCCAGGCCAGCCTGGTCGCCCAGTGGAAGGGGCTCGGCTTTATTCATGGGGTAATGAACACCGACAACTGCGCGATCTCGGGGGAGACCATCGACTATGGTCCCTGCGCCTTCATGGACGCCTTCCACCCGCACAGGGTGTTCAGCTCCATCGATGAGCGCGGCCGCTACGCCTGGGACAACCAGCCGGCCATCGCCCAGTGGAACCTGGCGCGCCTGGCCGAGACGCTGCTGCCGCTGATCAGTGACGATCAGGAGCGAGCGGTGGCGCTGGCCACCGAGGCCATCGAGGCCTTCGCCGAGTGCCATGACGACGCCTGGACGGCGGTGCTGCGTGCCAAGCTGGGGCTCGGGGCTGAAGACTCGCAAGGCCAGCCGGAAAGCCGCTCGACCGATGGGCAGGGGGGGCAGGTGGCAGACGAGGACCTGGCCCTGGGCGAGGACTTCCTCAAGGCCATGGAAGAGGGCAACGCCGACTTCACCCTGAGCTTTGCCCATCTGCCCCGGGCGCTGGCCGGCGATGAGGCAGCGCTTGCCGAGGGCTTCGAGCGCAGTGGCAGGCTCGAGGCCTGGCTGCCGCGCTGGCGCGAGCGTCTGGCCCGTGAAGGCGTCGCCGACGAGGTCGTCGGCGCGCGCCTGGCGGCGGCCAACCCCCAGGTGATACCGCGCAATCATCTGGTCGAGAAGGCCATTCGCGCCGCCATCGATGACGACGACCTGAGCGTATTCGAGACGCTGCTCGCCGCCGTGACCCGGCCCTACCAGACCCCGGACGATACCAGCCTGCTGGCCCCGCCCGGGCGCGACGAGCGGGTGCTCAGAACCTTCTGCGGTACCTGAGGGGCCCCACCGTCGCCGCCGGTGGGCTGCTCGCCAGCAGGACTTACGCCGACAGAACTTTCGCCAGCAGGGCTCGCGCCGGCTACTGCGGTGCCTGGCTGGCCTGCAGGGTGCGCGTCAGCAGTGCCCGCAGGGCGGCCGGGCGCACCGGCTTGAGCAGCAGCTGGTAGCCGCCGCGGCGGACCTCTTCGGCCACCTCCTCGGTGCGGTCGGCGGTGATTACGATACCGGGCACCGCGCCGGTCAGGCGCTCGCCTAGGGCGTCCAGCGCCATCAGGCCGGTGACCTCGTTGTCCAGGTGATAGTCGGCGAGGATGGCGTCGGGGTCGTCGTCCAGATGGCGCAGCACCGACTTGGCGCCACCGATGGAGGTCGCGGTGAACACCTCGCAGCCCCAGCCCGACAGCATCGCCTTCATGCCCTCGAGGATCAGCGACTCGTTGTCGATGCACAGGATGCGCTTGCCGTCGAGCTTGCTGGCGACCTTGCGCGCAGGCCGGGAGTCGGTGTCCTCGGCCGGGGCCTTTGCCTCGACCCTGGGCACGCTGACCGAGAATACCGTGCCCACGCCGACCCAGGAGCGCACCCGGATGGGGTGGTCGAGTACCCGGCTCATGCGGTCGGCGATGGACAGGCCGAGGCCCAGTCCCTTCTCGCTTTCCTTGTGGCGCGAGGCCTGATCCAGGCGACGAAACTCCTGAAAGATCTCGGCCTGCTTGGCCTCGGGGATGCCGGGGCCGCTGTCCCATACCTCGATCAGCAGGCGCTCACCGCGCCGGCGAATGCCCAGCAGCACCCGGCCCTCCTGGGTGTAGCGGATGGCGTTGGACAGGAAGTTCTGGATGATTCGGCGCAGCATCTGGCTGTCGCTGTCCACCCACAGGGCCGACCCCACCACCTTGAGATCCAGGCCGCGGTCTTCGGCCATCACCGCAAACTGGGCCTGCAGCGGGCGCAGGATGTCGGTCAGCGCAAAATGGCTGCGTCTGGGAGTCAGCGCGCCGGCGTCCAGCTTGGAGATGTCCAGCAGGGTGCCGAGCAGCTCTTCGGCGGACTGCAGCGAGCTGTCGATATGGCCGATGGTGCGCTTCATGTCCTCGGCGCCCATGTCCTGGGACAGCGCCGAGGTAAACAGCCGCGCCGCGTTGAGCGGCTGCAGCAGGTCATGGCTGGCTGCGGCCAGGAAGCGCGTCTTGGAGGCGTTGGCGTCTTCGGCCACCTGCTTGGCCTGGCGCAGGGCCTGCTCGGCCTCGGCGCGTACCCGGTTTTCCTGGCGCAGCGCGGCGTTGGCTTCGGACAGGGCCAGGGTGCGCGAGCGTACCCGCTCCTCCAGGGTCTCGTTGGTTTCCTTGAGGGCGATCTCGGCCCGCCGGCGTTCGGTGATGTCCTGGTAGAGCGCGAAGAAGCCGAGGATCGCGCCGCTGTCGCCGAAGTGCGGAGTATAGGTCACCAGCATGTAGCGCAGGCCTTCGTTGGTGATCTCGAGCGACACCTCGAAGCTGACCCTTTCGCCACTCAGGGTGCGCTGAATCCAGGGAATGCGCTCCTCGGCCATGGTCTCCGGAATCACCTGGGTCACCTTCTTGCCGATGACCTCGTTGCGGTTGATGTTGAAGGCCTGCTCGTAGGCACGGTTGGTAAAGAGGTAGCGACACTCCCGGTCGAAGTAGGCGATCAACGCCGGCACGTTGTCGGTATAGATGCGGATATTGTTTTCCGAGCGGATCAGCGCTTCTTCGGTGCGTTTCTGCTGGGTGATGTCCTGATAGGTGTAGACGAAGCCGCCACCGGGCATGGGGTTGCCCTGGACCTCCAGCACGCTGCCGTCCTGGCGATATCGCACGTAGCGGTGGGGCTGGCCCTCGCGGATGTTGTCGAGCAGCAATTCCACGTGCTCTTCCGGGTCGCCGGGGCCGTACTCGCCGTTATGGGCGTTGTAGCGGAAGATGCGGTCGATCGGGGCGCCGACACGGATCAGGTGGTCAGGGAAGCGGAAAAGCTCCAGATAGCGCTGGTTCCACACCACCAGGCGCAGGTTCTGATCCACCACGCTGATGCCCTGGTTGATGTTCTCGATGGTGGCCTGGAGCAGGGCGCGATTGAACTCCAGCACCTGGGAGGCCTCATCGACGATGGAGATGACGTCGGAGATGCCGATGCCACGCCCCTGCAGCGCCGAGTTGACGACGATCCGCGCCGACGAGGCGCCCAGCACCGAGGCCAGAAAGCGCTCGGTGAACTGGATCACGTCGATGGACGCTCGGGCACTGTCTTCCAGCGCCTTGCCGTTGCGCCGGGCGTAGTCCGAGAAGGCGCGGTCGACCTGGCCGGCGCTGAGGAAGCGCTGGCACAGCACCTTCAGGTCGCCGACCGTGGTAGCCCCGGTCCAGGGGCGATTGACCGAGGTCTGGCGGGTCTCGACGCTGTCGACGAACAGCGACGCCTGAATCCGTTCCACCACCCGCTGAGGGGTTACCTGGGAGACAAAGATGTAGGCCACCAGGTTGACCCCCAGCGACAGCATCACGCCGTGGGTAAAGCTGTCACCCACGTGCAGGCCGAACAGCGAGGTCGGTGACAGCCAGGCGATCCCCAGCGGCCCACCCTGGAGCCAGCCGGAGGGCAATACTCCGGCGTTGATCATCGCTGGCAACAGCAGGGTGTAGGCCCAGATGGCGAAGCCCGCGTTCATGCCGACGATGACCCCCAGGCGATTGCCGCGCTTCCAGTAGAGCCCGCCGATCAGCGCCGGGGCGAACTGGGCGGCGGCGGCAAAGGACAGCATGCCGATGGAGGCCAGCGAGGTGAATTCGCCGATCAGCTGATAGAAGCCATAGGCCATGGCCAGGATCACGGCGATGGTAATGCGCCGTGCCCGCAGGACCAGGCGGCCGTAGTCGCGGGCCTTGGTGTCGAACCAGCGCATGCGGAACAGCGCCGGGATGACGATCTCGTTGGAGATCATGATCGAGACCGCCACGGCGGCGACGATGACCATGCCGGTGGCGGCGGAGAAACCGCCGATAAAGGTCAGCAGGGCCAGCCAGCTCTGGTTGGCGGCCATCGGCAGCGACAGCACATAGGTATCGGGTGATACGTCGGTGCCGGCGAAGATGGTCAGGCCGGCGGCGGCCAGCGGCAACACGAAGAAGGCGAACAGCACCAGGTACAGCGGGAACATCCAGCGCGCGCGGGCGGCGTCGTCGCGGTGGGTGTTCTCCACCACGGTGACGTGAAACTGGCGCGGTAGACACAGGATCGCCAGCATGGCCAGCAGGGTCTGGGCCCAGAAGCTCTGGCCGAAGTCCTGCTGGGCCAGTTGCCGCTGCAGCTGCAGGTGGGTGTCGGCCCGGGTCATCAGGTCCTGCAGGCCATCGAACATGCCCCAGGTGACGTAGGCGCCGAGGATCAGGAAGGCCACCAGCTTGACCAGCGACTCGAAGGCCACCGCGTGGATCAGGCCCTCGTGGTGCTCGGTGGCGTCGGTATGGCGGGTACCGAACAGGATGGCGAAGATCGCCATGACGATGGCCACATAGAAGGCGGTGTCACCGAACAGCGGCGCCTGGGTGATGTCGGAGGCGTCGGTGAGCACGGCAAAGGACGTGGACACGGCCTTCAACTGCAGGGCGATGTAGGGCAGGGTGCCGATCAGCGCGACCAGGCTGGCGAAGGCCGCCAGAGACTGGGTCTTGCCGTAGCGAGAGGCGATGAAGTCGGCGATCGAGGTGACGTTCTGATGCTTGGCGACCCGCACCATCTTGGCCAGTACCGGCCAGAACAATAGAAGCGTCAGCACCGGACCGACGAAGATGCTGGCGAACGACCAGCCGGAGGTCGCCGCCTGGCCCACGGCGCCGTGGAAGGTCCAGGAGGTGCAGTAGATCGCCAGCGCCAGGCTGTAGACCAGCGGGCGACGATGGCTGGCCCCCAGGTGGCGTGCACGACGATCGCCGCGCCAGGCGATGGCGAACAGCACGGCGATGTAGAGCAGTGAAACAGCGATCAATAGCCAACCGGCAAACATGGGCACCTCCTCGACGTCAGCGGCCATTCTAGGGCATTGGCGGCCTGCTCGGCAGGGGCGCAGCGTGGTTGCCTCGATTCGGGCGCCTGAAGCGCGAAGCATTGACGGAATTTTGCGCCATCAAGGGAAAGGCATTGCCTTGTCTCAAGGCCTTGAATCGCGACTAAGGTGGATTGCACCTTTGTAGTGATAGACCATCGGCTAATATTCCAGAAAAGTTTATAAGTTGCTGAAATATTTGATGTAACGATTTCTTTGGTGCGGTGCATTTATGCTTTTCGACTAAAGTTATCGTTCCAGGAAAGACCATTTTGTCTAGTCTGCTTCTCGAGCCTTTGTGTCGTCTTTGCGGCGGCATTTGGCGATCAAACCACTTCTTGAGGGTAGCCTTATGCTAGACAAGAGCGCACAGGCCTACTGGAAACGAAACATACGAACCATCCTCGGCTGTCTGGCCGTATGGTTCATCGTCTCCTATGGCTTCGGCATTCTGCTGGTGGATGTACTCAACAATATCCAGTTCTTTGGCTTCAAGCTCGGCTTCTGGTTTGCACAGCAGGGATCCATCTACACCTTTATCGTGCTGATCATTTTCTATGCCTGGAAGATGAACAAGCTCGATGAAGAGTACGACGTCCACGAACAGTGACACCCGCAAAATAACGTCAATGAACGGGAATTGATTCCATGGATGTACAACTACTTACCTATATATTTGTAGGGGCGTCCTTCGCGCTCTACATCGGTATCGCGATCTGGTCGCGTGCCGGGTCTACCAAGGATTTCTACGTCGCCGGCGGCGGCGTCCACCCTGCCGCCAATGGCATGGCTACCGCAGCAGACTGGATGTCGGCGGCTTCCTTCATCTCCATGGCGGGTCTTATCGCCTATCTGGGTTACGACGCCTCGGTCTACCTGATGGGCTGGACCGGTGGCTACGTCATGCTGGCCATGCTGCTGGCGCCTTACCTGCGCAAGTTCGGCAAGTTCACGGTGCCAGACTTTATCGGTGACCGTTACTACTCGAATATCGCCCGTACCGTGGCGGTCATCTGCGTTATTTTCGTGTCCTTTACCTATGTCGCCGGTCAGATGCGCGGCGTCGGTATCGTCTTCGCCCGTTTCCTCGAGGTCGAGGTCAATCTGGGCGTGGTCATCGGCATGGTCATCGTGTTCTTCTACGCGGTGCTCGGTGGCATGAAGGGCATCACCTACACCCAGGTGGCCCAGTACTGCGTGCTGATCACCGCCTTCATCGTGCCGGCGGTGTTCCTGTCGATCATGATGACCGGCCACGTGCTGCCGCAGACCGGGCTCGGTGCCACCTTCGTCGATGCCGCCGGCAACGACAGCGGCCAGTACATTCTCGATCGTCTCGACGGTCTGCTGACGGATCTGGGCATCACGCCCTACACCGACGGCAGCCAGCCGATGATCAACGTGTTCTTCATCACCGCCGCCCTGATGTGCGGTACCGCGGGTCTGCCCCACGTCATCGTGCGCTTCTTCACCGTGCCTCGGGTGCGTGACGCCCGGGTCAGCGCCGGCTGGGCGCTGGTGTTCATCGCACTGCTCTACACCACCGCTCCGGCGGTCGGCGTGTTCGCCCGCACCAACATCATCGAGACGGTACACGAGACCAGCTACGAAGAGGCACCGGCCTGGTTCAAGAGCTGGGAAGGCGTGGGCCTGATCGGCTGGCTCGACAAGAACGACGACGGTCGTGTGCAGATGGGGCCGGGCGCACCGTTCGAGGGCAAGCCGACTTTCGAAAGCGGCCCGCTGGAAGAGGAAACTCCTGGCGAGCACGGGCAGCGGGTGGTGACCAATACGCCTACCGACAGCCCCAACGAGGTCTATATCGACCGCGACATCATCGTGCTGGCCAACCCCGAGATCGGCGGCCTGCCGGCCTGGGTGATCGCCTTGATGGCCGCCGGTGGCGTGGCCGCGGCGCTGTCCACCGCAGCCGGTCTGTTGCTGGTGATCTCGGCGGCTGTGTCCCATGACCTGATCAAGAAGCAGATCAATCCCAACCTCAGCGAGAAGGGGGAGCTGCTGGCGGCGCGTAGTGCTGCTGCGGTGGCGGTGGTGGTAGCCGGCTACTTCGGCATCAACCCGCCGGGCTTCGTGGCCCAGGTGGTGGCCTTTGCCTTCGGTCTTGCTGCCTCGTCCTTCTTCCCGGCGATCCTGCTTGGCATCTTCGACAAGCGCATGAACCGCGAAGGGGCCATCGTCGGCATGGTGCTGGGTCTGAGCTTCACCTTCATCTACATCGTCTACACCAAGTTCATCAACACCGATCCTTCGATCTGGTGGTTCGGCATCTCGCCGGAGGGTATCGGTACCCTCGGCATGATCCTCCACTTCGTTGTGGCCTTCGTGGTCTCGCGGGCAACCGCGGCACCGCCGGAGCACATCCAGGAACTGGTGGAGAACGTGCGTGTGCCGAGAGGCGCGGGTGAGGCCCACGCTCACTAGAGCGGGCCATCAGGCAGGGGCGTCGGCCCACCATCCGTCGCCCCCTGCCAGACGACAACACTCCCCGACCCCGGCCTCGCCGGGGTCGGTCATGGAGCAGACATGATCGACATCGACTTCACTCATCCACCGTTTTCATTGCTCGACGAGGCCGAGCGCGAGCGGGTCCTGGGCGGGCTGGATATCGCCTACTACGGGCGGGATGACGTGATCCTCGATGCAGGGCAGTCCGGCGAGTTCGTCTTTGTGATCCACAAGGGCGAAGTCGCCGAACTGGACCCGGCCGAGGGCCCCGCCGGGGGGCGCATCGGCCACTACACCGGGGGCGATCTGTTCGGTGCCATCAGCGTGATCAACGGCCAGAGCCGTTACCGCTTCGTCGCCGAAGAAGAAAGCCTGTGTTATCTGATGCCGCACACCTTGTTTCTGTCGCTGTGCGAGAACAACGCCGCCTTCTCGGACTACTTTCACCAGCGCCTGATCAGCAAGACGCGCTTGCTGGCCGAACGTCGCGCCGAGGGCGGGGTCACCCTGGCCGGATTCATGCTCGCCCGGGTGAACGAGTGCATGCGTGAACCGCTCAAGGTCGGCTCGACGACATGCATTCGCGACGCCGTGCTGACCCTCAAGGACAAGGGCGCCGACAGCCTGCTGGTCGAGACGCCCGATGGTCCTGGCATGCTGACCAAGACCGACCTGCTCGAGGCCCTGGTGCTGGAGGGGTGCGACGGTAATGCCGAGGTCGGTGGCATCGCTCATCTGTCGCTGGTGACGGTGGACGAAAGCCAGTACCTGTTCGAGGCACTGATCGAGATGACCCGCCACAAGGTGGCCAGGGTGGTGGTGCTTCAGGGCCAGCGGCTGATCGGTGTCGTGGAGCTGACCGATGTGCTCAGCTTCTTTTCCAGCCGCAGCTACGTGGTCAGCCTGCAGGTCGAGCAGGCGACGACCCTGGCCTCGCTCAGCGAAGCAAGTCAGCGTGCGCCGGAGCTGGTCGAGGCGCTGATGGCCCAGGGGGTACGCATGCGCTTCGCCATGGGCATGCTGTCGGCGCTCAATGGGCGCATCATCAGCAAGGCCTGGCACTTCTCGATGCCGGCCCCTCAGCGCGAGCGCGCCTGTCTGCTGGTGCTCGGCAGCGAAGGGCGCGGCGAGCAGATCCTGAAGACCGACCAGGACAATGCGCTGATCCTGGCCGATGACCAGCAGTGGGACGAGCTCAGCGCAGATACCGCGCGGTTCACCAGCGTGCTCGACGATCTGGGCTATCCGCGCTGCCCGGGCAACATCATGGTCTCCAACCCCCAGTGGGTCGGCACCCTTGCGCAGTGGCGCGCGCGCATTCGTCGCTGGGTCAGCGAACCCGACGGAGAAAGCCTGATGCGTCTGGCAGTGCTTGCCGACGCCTCGGGGGTGGCCGGTGACTTTGCCCTGGTGGACCGACTCCACGACGTGCTGATCGAAGAAACACGGGGCAATGAACTGTTGCTGACCCATCTGGCGAGGGGGGTGTTGCGGTTCTCGACGCCCTTGACCCTGTTTGGAACGCTGAAGAAGCCCGAGCACGGCGTCGACATCAAGAAGGGCGGCATTTTTCCGATCGTCCATGGTGTTCGCACCATGGCGCTGGAGTGCGGGCTGCGCGAGACCTCGACCCACGACCGGCTGGCGGCGCTGGCGTCACTCGGTCGCATCGAGCGAGTGGTGGCGGAGGATCTCGGCGAGGCGTTGTCGCTGTTCTGTGAGCTGCGGCTTCGGGCGCAGCTGGCCTACCGGCGCGACGATGCCCGGGCCACGGACGCCCCGGACAGGGTGGTGGTGCAGTCGCTCAATTCGCTGGAGCGGGACTTGCTGCGCGAGGCGCTGCACCTGGTCAAGGAGTTCAAGGCCAGCCTGTCCCACCGCTATCACCTGGAGTATGCATGAGTGTCGAGGCAGCCCCCCAGGGCAAGCTGCCTTGGCGTCAATGGTTTCGCTTGGGAGAGTACCCGATGCTGAGAGCGATCAGGCGTGTGGCCGACAGGCGTCGGCAGGCCGATGGCGATTTCGCCTGGCTGTTCAATCCCTATACCGGCGATGAGCTGGTGTCCCTGGACTGCGAAACCACCGGTCTGGATACCCGTCATGCGGAGCTGGTGTCCATCGCTGCGGTACGCATTCGTGACGATCGCGTCTTGACCAGCGAGTCGCTGGACCTGCGGCTCGCGCGTCCTGCCAGCCTGAGTGGAGACTCCATCTGCATCCATCGCCTGCGAGGGGTCGACCTGGAAGGCGGCCTCGAGGTGCGCGAGGCCTTGACGACGCTGCTGGAATTTATCGGCAATCGCCCATTGGTCGGCTGGTGTATCGACTTCGACCTGGCCATGCTGGATCGCTACCTGAAGGCGGAGTTTGGCTTCTCGCTGCCCAACGCCACCATCGACGTGGCCCAGCAGTACCGCAAGCGGCTGCGCCGAAGTCACCCGGAAATCGAGGTGCAGCCGACCTTTGAACAATTGGCAGAGCGACTGGGAGTCCCGATCATGGGACGCCATACGGCCCTGGGCGACGCCGTCACCACGGCGCTGATGCATCTGCGCCTGGAGAGCGGGGCACTCACGGCGTCATCGCGCTGACCCGTTGCCGTCATCCGCGCTGACCCGGTGCCGCCCGCACCGGCAACCATTCACCTGCAAGGAGATCCTGTCATGAGTCTGCACGCCATGTTGACCCTTCTCGAGCCCACGCTGCTGGCGCTGGGCCTGGTCTCGGTGCTGGTGGCCTACCTCCAGTACTATCGCCGTACCCGGGACCTGTGGGGCATGGTCAAGTTCTGGGAGAAGCGACTGACCCTGACCGTGCGCGAGTTTGGCTGGCAACGTGCCGGCATCCTGCTGCTGTTGCTGGGCGTGGTGGTGCGCTATCTGCTGGCGCTGAACGTCGTCTAGGGCCTGGCTGACAGGCACTTGCGTTCTTCGACTTGCCAGACCAGACCAGGCCACGACGCGCAAGGGCGCCACTACGGCGGTGTCGTCCTTGGCGGTTTCCGATGTGCTGCCGACGAAAAGCCTCTCCCGTATTGTCCTCGCCGGGGTAAGCGGTCGCTGACCTCTTCGCCACTAAAGCGTCCGGATGGTAGACTGGCGCCTCTTTCATTTTCAGCCGTGATGTCCCGCTCCCATGTCGCCACAGTCCGCCTCCGCCACCCTGTTCGATCCCCGTACCCCCGAGGATGACCATCTCTCGATCGATGCCGGTGTCAGCCCGGCCGACCCTGCTGCGGATGGCGATCAGACGGAAGCCCAAGTTCAGGCCAAGGCACGGCGTGAGTTCAACAAGCTGCAGAAGCGCCTGCGCCGCCAGGCCGGTAACGCCATCATCGAATACGGCATGATCCAGGAAGGCGACAAGATCATGGTGTGTCTGTCTGGTGGCAAGGACAGCTACACCATGCTCGAGATCCTGCGCAGCCTTCAGCGCAACGCGCCGGTCAACTTCTCGCTGGTGGCGGTGAATCTGGATCAGAAGCAGCCGGGCTTTCCGGAGCATGTGCTGCCGAACTATCTGGACAGTATCGGCGTGGACTACCACATCCTCGAGCGCGACACCTATTCGGTGGTGAAGGAGAAGACGCCGGAGGGCAAGACCACCTGCGCGCTCTGCTCACGCCTGCGGCGCGGCTCTCTCTATGGCTTCGCCGAGGAGATCGGGGCGACCAAGATCGCCCTGGGCCACCACCGCGAGGACATTCTCGAGACGCTGTTTCTGAACATGTTCTTCGGTGGCAGCCTCAAGGCGATGCCGCCCAAGCTGCTCTCCGACGACGGCAAGAACATCGTCATCCGCCCGCTGGCGTACTGCCGCGAGGCCGATATCCAGGCCTACAGCGAGGCGATGGAGTTCCCGATCATCCCGTGTAACCTGTGTGGTTCCCAGCCCAACCTGCAGCGCCAGGTGGTCAAGGAGATGCTGGCCGAGTGGGAGGTCAAGCATCCCGGGCGCCTCGAGAGCATGTTCAAGGCGGTGACCAATGTGGCGCCGTCGCAGCTGGCGGATCGGCAACTGTTCGACTTCGAGGGGCTGGAGGCCGTACAGGCCGAACGCCAGGCCCGGCGCATCGACGTGGTGGATGCCGGCTGATCTCGCCAACAGCGAATGTGCATGACGCCATGACAGCAAAAGAGGCCGCATCTCCGGATGCGGCCTCTTTCTTGTCACACGCCATCTATTACGCTTTGCTTTCCAGATCCTGGGTACCGGGCGCTGCTGGCCAAGCCCGGCACACTGCCGCCAGGCCCGCTCAGGTAACTTCGGTGTCGGCCAGGGTCGACAGCGCGGTCAGGTCGAGGATATTGACCTCACGTCCCGATACCGCCACCAGATCCTGCTGCTGGAAACGCCCGAGGATACGGCTGACCGTTTCCACCGCCAGCCCCAGGTGATTGCCGATGTCGGCGCGGGACATGGACAGGCGGAAGCTGAACGGTGAATAGCCGCGGCGGCGGAAGCGGTCCGACAGGCCGAGGAAGAAGCAGGCCAGGCGCTGATCGGCGGTCTTGCGTGACAGCAGCTGCATCATCCGGCGGTCCTCTCGCAGCTCCTTGCTCAGGGTGCGAAACAGCTGGGCACGCAGCTCCGGTAGGGTCTGGGTCAGCGCATCGAGGCGGTCGAAGGGAATCTCGCACACCGTGGTGGTCTCCAGCGCCACCACGCTGCCGGGATAGCGGCCGTCGTCGATGCCATCCAGACCAACCAGTTCACTGGGCAGGAAGAAGTTGGTCAACTGAGCTTCGCCGCTGCCTTCGGTGGTGATCTGCTTGAGACTCCCCGATCGGACCGCGAAGACGCTGGTGAAGCGATCTCCCTGCTCGACCAATCGTGTGCCTTTCTTGATCGGCGGGTGACGACGGATGATGGAATCGAAGCGCTCGAGGTCGGCGGTCTCCAGCGACAGCGGAAGGCACAAGGAACTCAGGCTGCAGGACTCACAGCGAGTCTCATGCAGCATGGGACGCCGCCGATCTTGGGCCGTAGGACTCATTCGCAGCTCCTGTGGATCTGGGATCGATATTGACTGGGCCATGGGGAGAACAGACGTCGCCCGTACAGCACGTTGATGGCACTATTCTACACCCTCAGATCAGCTAAAAGTGGCGTCTACCTCTTTAGGATTAATAACTTAGAGGTAGGATGCGTCATTGGTGCAGCCCAGTCCAAAGTTGCCAGACGGCAAAGGCGATGATCATGCCAGCGGCGACAAGGCGTGTTGCCCGATGCGCCAGCAGGGCCTGCATTTGTCTGGCGGCGAGGCCCGTCACCACCAGCGCCGGAAGCGTACCAAGACCGAAGCTCGCCATCAGCAGTGCGCCCTCGAGGGGCTCGGCCCGTGCCAGGCTCCAGGCCAGCATCGAGTACACCAGGCCACAGGGCAGCCAGCCCCAGATGGCGCCCAGCGCCACCGCCTGGGGCAGACGCACCACCGGCAACAGGCGTCTGCCTGCGGGTTCCAGGTACCTCCAGAGGTGACGTCCCAGTGCCTCGACGTGACGCAGGCCTTTCCATAGATCGGCAATGTAAAGCGCCATCAGGATCAACATCAGGCTGGCGACGATCTGCATCAGGCCACGCAGGGTCGGCGAAAGGCCGATCACCGAACCCAGGGCGGCAACCAGAGCGCCCGCCACACAGTAGCTGGTGATACGACCTACATTGTAGCCGAGCACAAGTGTGCTCACCCGCCAAGGTTGACGCATGCTGGGTGGGATGGCAAAGGTCAGGGCGCTCATGATACCGCCGCACATGCCAATACAGTGTGCACCGCCGAGCAGGCCAAACACGAAGGCCGCCATCATGGGAGGCAGTTCCAGGCCGGTAGGGTTCACTCAGGCCCTCTGGACGATGGACCACGATCGGATGTCTGCGCAGGCGTTTCGGAAGAGGAAGCGCCGTCATCGGCACCGCGAGTGTCGTCCTCATCCTCGAACAGGATGCGATAGGCGGGGCCTTCGAGGTCCTCGAACTGGTCGTTGCGCACCGCCCAGAAGAAGGCCCAGACCGCCAGGCCCAGCAGGATCAACGACAAGGGTATCAACAGGTAAAGGATGCTCATGGGCCGGGGCTTGCGGTGACGGGTGAAGGCGTCGCGGTCCGCCTGGTGCGTCCACGTCGCAGACGCAGGGCATTAGCGATGACCAGCAACGAGCTGAGTGACATGCCGATGGCGGCAAGCCAAGGGGGCACGAAGCCCAGCGCCGCTGCGGGCAGCGCCACGACATTGTAGAGCACCGACCAGGACAGATTCTGGCGAATGATGCGACGGGTCTGGCGGGCCACCTCGATGGCTTCGACGATACCCGTGAGCGGTTCGCCCAGCAATACCAGATCGGCGCGGGTGCGGGTGAGGTCGCTGGCCCCGGCCATGGCGATGGCAAGGTCGGCGCCGGCCAGTACCGGCACGTCATTGATGCCATCACCGACCATAGCCACCTTTTCACCCTGTGCCTGTCGCGCCTTCAAGTGCCCGAGCTTGTCCTCGGGGGTGGCCTCGCCACGCCACTGATCGACGCCCAGTGTGCGGGCAAGCTGGCCAACGTTGACGGCGCGGTCGCCCGACAGGATCTCGATGGCAAGCCCTCGCTGGGCGAGGGCGGCGAGGGTCTCGGCGGCGTCGTCACGGGGCTGATCGTCGAGCTTGAACCAGGCCTGGGGCTTGCCTTCGCAGGCCAGCAGCAACCAAAGCCCTGCGCCAGGGAGCTCAGGAACGGGTTGGCCCAGGCAGGCAAAATGCGGCTGGCCCAGTCGCCAGCGCTGGGCGTCGATCACGCCTTCCACGCCCTGACCCGGGTGATTGCGCAGTTCGCTGGCCTGGCAGCTGGCGTCGCGCCAGTCAGCGAAGGCGCGGGCGATGGGGTGCTCCGAGCCGGTCTCCAGTGCCGCCGCCAGTGCCAGATGACGGCGCTTGGCGGCAGCGTCCATCTCGCCATTGGTGGCGCTTCCTTCGTCGTCGCTCAGCGGCCGGTGTTCGGCGAGTTGCATGCGCCCCCGGGTCAGGGTGCCGGTCTTGTCGAAGACGACGCGATCGAGACAGGCCAGGGTCTCCAGCGCATCGGCTCGGGTCACCAGTACCCCGGCACGTCTCAGCCGGCCGTGGGCCACGGTCAGGGCGGTGGGGGTCGCCAGCGCCAGGGCGCAGGGGCAGGTCACCACCAGTACCGACAGGGTGATCCACAGGCTGCGGCTCGGGTCGATCAGGCTCCAGACCAGCGCCACCATGGCGGTGATGACCAGCAGGTTCAACACGAAGCGATGGGCCACCTGCTCGGCCAGGCGGGCGATACGTGGACGATGGGAGAAGGCACGGTCGGTGAGATCGAGAATGCCGGCGGCGCGAGTGTCGTCGCCGATGCGGGTGACCATCACTTCGATCGGGCTGTCCATGCACAGGGTACCTGCGTGCACGGTATCTCCCTGGCGACGCAGGCAGGGCAGCGATTCGCCGGTCAGCAGCGACTCGTCGATCTGGGCCAGGCCCGAGGTCAGGTTGCCGTCCGCGGGGATCTGGGCGCCGGGGCTGACCCGAACCCGGTCACCCGGGACCAGCCGACTGGCGGGGATGACGCGTTCATCGCCCTGCTCGTCGAGGCGCACCGCGGCGCTCGGCAGGGCGCTGGCCAGGGCATTGCCGCTACGGCCGTAGTGGGTACGGGCGCGAGACTCCAGGTAGCGTCCGAACAGCAGGAAGAAGGTGAACATGCTGACCGAGTCGAAGTAGCGGTCACCGGAGTCGCTCACGACCGACCAGGTGCTGGCGACGAAGGCACCACTGATGGCTAGCGCCACCGGCACATCCATGCCCAGCACGCGGGTTCGCAGATCACGCAGGGCGCCGACGAAGAAGGGTTTGGCCGAGTACAGTACCACCGGAGTGGTCAGCGCCAGCGATAGCCAGGCAAACAGGCGCTCGAACTCGCTACTGAGATCACCGCCGTCGACGTAGTGCGGGATGGAAAACATCAGCACCTGCATCATGCCGACGGCCGCCACGATCAGGCGCCTTATCATCTGGCGCGACTGTTGCTTGAGCCGCTGCTGGGCCTGGTCCGGCTCGTAGGGCTGGGAGGGATAGCCGATGGCAGCCATCTCGGCCAGCAGGCGCGACAGCGACAGGCGTTCGGGATCCCAGCGCACCTGAAGGCGATGCTGGGAAAGATTGACAGCGCAGCTCTCCAGGCCGTCGAGGGCATTCAGGCGGTGTTCGATCAGCCAGGCGCAGGCGGCGCAGGTGATGCCATCCACCGCCAGGGTCGCTACCTTGGTGTCGCCATCCTGACGCACGAAACGATCCTGCAGGCCCGGATCGTCGAATACCTGATAGCGGGCCTCGTCGGCGGGTGTCGGCGATGGGCGCTCCGGCAGGGCGGTGCGAAAGCGATAGTAGCTGTCCAGGCCGCCGCCGACGATGGCCTGGGCCACCGCCTCGCAGCCCGGGCAGCACAGCGGATGGCGCTGGCCATCCAGGGTGATCGACCAGGGTGCTGTGGCCTCCACCGGAGCGCCACAGTGGTAGCACGAGGCCGCCATCAGAGTCCCGGTGTCAGGCGCACGGTGGTCTCCCGCGGGAACTCTGCCTCGCCGGTCAGGCGCCATTCAGGCTGTCCTGACGCGCCTTCTGCGTGGGGCTGCAGCTGAAGGTACCAGCGATAGCGCAGATTGCGCTCCAGGGTGCCGACGTAGTGGCCTTCACGGGTGTGGGTCAGCACCAGGGCCCGGTCGCGGGCGCCATCGGTGGGGAACTTCAGCGCCAGATCCAGCCGTTGGGGGCGTTCGTCGCCATCGAGTGTTACCACCACGTCGCCGGTGGTGGCGTCGATGCGCAGCTCGGCCGCCAGCCCCAGCGCCTCGGCACGTTGCTGCTTTTCGAGCTGGACGTTGATGGCCAGACCTTCCTTGTAGTAATCGTCCGGCACCGAACCGTCGAAGTAGCGGATCGAGAAGGCCAGGTAGACCATGCTGAAGGTGACCGACGACAGCAGCAGGGCGATCAGGAACCAGGGCCAGAACTGCTTGTACCAGGGCGGCACCTGGGGATCGGACAGGGACATCAGGGGGTAACTCCTATAAAGCGGCTTTCACGTTCGATGGCCACGGACGGATCGTCCTCGGCGAGGACGCGAACGCTGATATCGGCACTGCGTTGTTCCATCTGATCAGGATTCACGCTCAAGGTCATCACCAGTTGGCGGGACTGGTTGGCGGGAACCTCGATGGCGGTGGTGTCGCTCTCGAGACCCTCGATGCCGGCTACCTCGATCACGTAGCGATGAGGGCGGTTGTCGAGGTTACGCACGGTCATGGCGTAGGAGTTGGCGATGCGTCCATCGGTCAGTGTCTGGTAGAGCCGAGCGCGATCGCGCTCCACATCCACATCCAGCGGTGTGCGGTCGGCGATGGTCCAGACGAACAGGCCGATCATCACCACCAGGGCGACCAGGTAGCCGATCAGGCGTGGTCTCAACAGGTGGGTCTTGTTGCCGTCGAGGGCGTGCTCGGTGGTGTAACGCACCAGGCCACGGGGGTAGCCCATCTTGTCCATGACGCTGTCGCAGGCGTCGATGCAGGCGGCGCAGGTGATGCACTGGTACTGCAGACCGTCGCGGATATCGATGCCGGTCGGGCAGACCTGAACACAGAGGTCGCAGTCGATGCAGTGGCCAAGGCCCTGCTCTGCCGGGTCGGCGTTGCGCTTGCGCGGGCCGCGAGGCTCCCCGCGGTGGTAGTCGTAGGACACGATCAGGGTGTCGCGATCGAACATCACCGACTGGAAGCGGGCGTAGGGGCACATGTACAGGCAGACCTGCTCGCGCAGCCAACCGGCGTTCAGGTAGGTGAAGACGATAAAGAAGCCGACCCAGAAATAGGACCAGCCGCTGGCCGAGAGGGTGGCAAGATCCAGCACCAGGCCACCGATCGGGGTGAAGTAACCGACGAAGGTGATGCCGGTGGCCGCCGAGATGATCAGCCAGATGGCGTGCTTGGCGCTCTTGCGCCAGGCCTTGTCGGCGTCCCAGGAGCGCTTGTCGAGCTTGATGCGACGATTGCGCGGCCCCTCGATGCGGTGCTCGACCCAGATGAACAGGAAGGTCCAGACGCTCTGGGGGCAGGTGTAGCCGCACCATACTCGACCGGCAAAGACAGTGATGAAGAACAGGCCGAAGGCGCAGATGATCAGAAGCCAGGACAGCAGCACGAATTCCTGGGGGTAGAAGGTGGCGGCGAAGATATGAAATTCGCGCCCTGGCAGATCAAACCAGACCGCCGGTCGATCACCCCAGGGAATCCAGGGCAGCAGCAGAAAACCGAGCATCAGCGCCCAGTTGGCGACCCGACGGACACGCTGGAACACGCCTTTGATCTCGCGTACGTAGATGTGCCGGCGGCTCTCGTACATGCTCTGGCTGTCGGGGGAATGGTGCGACACCGCAGGGTCGGTGACGTCGTGGGCAGGGATCTTGTCGCTCATGGCAGACTCACATCGCGTCGATGGGGCCGAAGCCCCAGTCTAGCGATTGACGGGTAGGTGGGTGGCGAGTGCGGCCAAGCGCCGCACTCGCCGCGGGAGCGATCCCGCTGGGGTCACTACTGACTCTGGTCTTGATTCTGGCTCAGACCATAGACATAGGCGGCGACCAGGTGGACCCGCTCCTCGCCGATGTAGGCGGCCTGCGCCGGCATATGGCCATTGCGGCCGTTGCGCAGCGTCTGACGCACGGAGTCGGCCAGGCTCTGGCCCGGTGCCTGGTACAGCCAGCTGTCGTCGGTCAGATTGGGCGCGCCCAGCGCCTGGTTGCCGGTACCGTCAGGCATATGGCAGGCGGCACATACCGAGGTGAAGACGGCGCCGCCTTTTTCGGCACGTTCGGCGTCCTCGGCCTGGCCGGACAGCGACAGCACATGCTGGGTCAGGTTCTCGATATTGTCCGCGCCGAGCTGCTGCCATGACGGCATCAGGCCATTGCGTCCGTTGTTGATGGTGGTGACGATGTGCTCGGGCTCGCCGCCGTAGAGCCAGTCGTCGTCGGTCAGATTGGGGAAGCCGTAGCCGCCCTTGGCGTTGGAACCGTGGCAGATGGCGCAGTTGTTGAGGAAGATGCGCTCGGCCACCTGCATGGCGTCACCGTCCTGGGCGAGTTCCGGGATGGGTACCTGCTGGTACTTCTCGAAGATCGGCGCAAAGCGCTCTTCGGCCTGGGCGACCTCTTCCTCCCACTGACCTTCCTGGCTCCAGCCCAGCACACCGGCGAAGTTGCCGAGGCCCGGATACAGCACCAGATAGCCCAGGGAGAAGATCACCGTGGCAACGTAGAGCTGAAACCACCAGCGAGGCAGCGGGTTGTCGTATTCGTCGATACCGTCGGCGGTGTGGCCGGTGGTCTCGACAGTGCCGTCGGCGTCAGGGCGCTTGTCGGTCTTGCGGTTGGCCCACAGAAGCCAGAACGCAAAGCCGATGGTGCCGAGCGTGATGACGATGATCCAGGCACTCCAGAAGCCTGAGAGGGCATCACCCCAAAGCGTATTCATGTGTTCTTCTCTCCCCTGTCCTCTCGGGAATCGGCCTGTCGCTCGGCCGTGCGGTCACGATTCGGTTGTTCGTCGTCGTCGGCGAACGGCAGCTGCGCCGCCTGATCGAACTCGCGCTTGCGGCGGCTCGAGTAGGCCCAGGCCACCAGGCCCAGGAAGGCGATCAGCAGGATGCCGGTCAAGATGCCGCGAAAGGTTCCGATATCCATGGTTACGGGCTCTTCGCCGAGCTGGGCAACACCGTGCCAAGCTGCTGCAGGTAGGCGACCAGGGCGGTGATTTCACGCTCACCGCGGACCTCGCTGGTGGCGTTGGCGATCTGCTCGTCGGTGTAGGGCACGCCCAGTTTCTGAAGGGTGCGCATCTTGGCCGGGGTGTCCTCGCCGTCCAGGGTGTTCTCGAACAGCCAAGGGTAGGCCGGCATCACCGATTCCGGCACCACGTCCCGCGGGTTGTAGAGGTGGGCACGATGCCAGTCGTCACTGTAGCGACCGCCGACGCGGGCCAGGTCCGGGCCGGTGCGCTTGGACCCCCACAGGAAGTTGTGCTCGTAGACGGATTCACCGGCCACACTGTAGTGGCCATAGCGCTCGGTCTCGGCACGGAAGGGGCGAATCATCTGCGAATGACAGCCGACGCAGCCTTCGCGGCGATAGATGTCCCGGCCTTCCAGTTCCAGTGCGGACAGTGGCTCGAGGCCTTCGACCGGCTCCGTGGTCTGCTTCTGGAAGAACAGCGGTACGATCTCGGCCAGGCCACCGAAGCTGATCACCACCAGCACCAGCACCGCCATCAAACCGACGTTCTTTTCTATGATCTCGTGTTTCATGTCAGTCTCGGTCCTTCGTTGACTCAGGCGGTCTGGGGCAGGGGCGCGCCGCGCTTGGCGGAACCCTTGACGGTCATGGCCACGTTGACGGCCATGATCAGCATGCCGGTCACCCAGAAAAGGCCACCGATCAGGCGCACGATATAGCCGGGGCCGCTGGCCTCGACGGTCTCGACGAAGGTGTACATCAAGGTGCCGTCTTCGTTGATGGCGCGCCACATCAGGCCCTGCAGAATGCCGTTGACCCACATCGCGGCGATGTACAGCACGGTGCCGATGGTGGCCAGCCAGAAGTGCACCGCCACCAGCTTGACGGAGTACATCTCGGTGTAACCGAACAGGCGTGGAATCAGGTGGTACATCGAGCCGATGGTGATCATCGCGACCCAGCCGAGGGCGCCGGCGTGGACGTGACCGATGGTCCAGTCGGTGTAGTGGGACAGGGCGTTGACGGTCTTCACCGCCATCATCGGGCCTTCGAAGGTCGACATGCCGTAGAACGACAACGCGACGACGAGAAAGCGCAGGGTCGGGTCGGTTCGCAGCTTATGCCAGGCCCCGGAGAGGGTCATCATGCCGTTGATCATGCCGCCCCAAGAGGGCGCCAGCAGAATGATCGACATCACCATCCCCAGCGACTGCGCCCAGTTCGGCAGGGCGGTGTAGTGCAGGTGGTGGGGACCGGCCCACATGTAGACCATGATCAGCGCCCAGAAGTGGACGATGGACAGGCGGTAGGAGTAGACCGGGCGCTCGGCTTGCTTGGGCACAAAGTAATACATCATGCCGAGGAAGCCGGCGGTCAGGAAGAAGCCTACCGCGTTGTGGCCGTACCACCACTGCACCATGGCGTCGATGGCGCCGGAGTAGATGGAGATGGAGTAGGTGGCGGTGACCGGAAGGGCCGCGCTGTTGACGATGTGCAGTACGGCAACGGTCAGTATGAAGGCGGCGAAGAACCAGTTGGCCACGTAGATGTGGGAGGTCTTGCGGACCTTGATGGTGCCGAGGAAGACGGCTGCGTAGGTCACCCACACCACCGCGAGCAGAATGTCGATGGGCCATTCCAGCTCGGCGTATTCCTTGACCTCGGTGAGGCCCAGCGGCAGGGTGACGACCGCGCACAGGATGACCGCCTGGTAGCCCCAGAAGGTAAAGGCGGCCAGCTTGTCGCTGATCAGCCTCACCTGGCAGGTGCGCTGGACGACGTAGTAGGACGTCGCGAACAGGGCGGAGCCGCCGAAGGCGAAGATGACTGCATTGGTATGCAGCGGGCGAAGCCGACCGAAGCTTGTCCAGGGCAAGCCAAGGTTGAGTTCCGGCCAGACCAGTTGGGCGGCGAGAATCACACCGAGGGTCATGCCCACGATGCCCCACACCACCGTCATGATCGCGAACTGCCGGACCACCTTGTAGTTGTAGGTCGGATGTTCAAATGCTGTGCTCATGATCAGTTTCCCATCGATCGCGTAAAGGGGACGATCCCCCGGCCATAGTGCCTGCCCGGCAATTGCCTCAGAATGATGCAGATCAACAACCACTCAGAATTCTAGCCCAGCCTGGCAGTGAGAAGAACTTAGCCTCTGGTGGCAGTGAACTTTGGAAACTTTGCCGTGTCACAACTCGTTTTACCCGACGCTTTTACTCAGGAATTCAGCCAGGCACTCGCCGCCGGGCACCGTGGCGAGTGGCAGGTGCCCGACCTGGCGCCGGTGATCCTGGAGGGACCACCTTGCCGAGACGTGTTGTTGCTGGCGCATGGGGCCGGTGCCGGACACGATTCACCCTTTTTGCTTGAATGGCGCGCGGCGCTGGCCCGGGCCGGCGTACAGACGCTGTCATTCGAGTTTGCCTATCTGCGCGAGATGCGTGCGGCGGGGCGTCGGCGGCCGCCGCCCAGGGTGGCTCGGCTGGTGGAGGAAATGCGCCTCTGGCGTGACGTTTTGTCGCAGATGGTGCCGGGGGCGCTGTGGCTCGGCGGCAAGTCCATGGGCGGGCGGGTGGCCAGTCTGCTGGCCGCCGAGGACGGTGCACCGGGGCTGGTGCTGGCCGGCTACCCCTTTCATCCCGTGGGCAAGCCCGAGCGCCTGCGGCTGGATCACTGGCCGTCGCTGGCTTGCCCTCTGGTGGTACTGCAGGGTACCCGGGACCCTTTCGGTACTCGCGACGAGGTGGCGGGCTATGAGTTGCCGGCGCATGCGCGTCTTGAATGGCTCGAGGATGGCGACCACGACTGGTCGCCGCGGCGCTTGAGTGGACTGTCGCGTCAGGACCTGATGGCTAAGGCGGCGCGCGCTACCGCGGACGCCATGAGCAAGTCGTGAGCGCTTCTTTCTACAAGGGTGGATATCACGGCGCTGTGGCGCCAGCCCTTGCGCCGTCTGGCTTTCGGCCCAAGTCGATGAATGCACGGGCAAAAGTCGGGACAAAAAAAACGAGAAAGATGCGTGGAGCGCGTTGACATCCCCCGGATGTTCTGTAGAATGCAGCGCCACGTGACCAGGGGTGGTTAGCTCAGCTGGGAGAGCACCAGCCTTACAAGCTGGGGGTCACAGGTTCGAACCCTGTACCACCCACCATCATGAAAATGATGGATGGACACGTAGAGTAGAGAGCGCTGGACCGGTAGTTCAGTTGGTTAGAATGCCGGCCTGTCACGCCGGAGGTCGCGGGTTCGAGTCCCGTCCGGTCCGCCAGCGTCTCTTCTCGAATTGGTCATCATTGCGGACCGGTAGTTCAGTTGGTTAGAATGCCGGCCTGTCACGCCGGAGGTCGCGGGTTCGAGTCCCGTCCGGTCCGCCACGATGACAAGCCAAAGACGACGTCTTCAGGAAACTCGAGACATCGCACCGTGTGAAATAACGTGGGTGATTAGCTCAGTTGGTTAGAGCACCAGCCTCACATGCTGGGGGTCACTGGTTCGAATCCGGTATCACCCACCACGCGGACCGGTAGTTCAGTTGGTTAGAATGCCGGCCTGTCACGCCGGAGGTCGCGGGTTCGAGTCCCGTCCGGTCCGCCAGTTTCACTCGATCCAGTTCACTGGAAAAGTCCGGTCCTGTTACCGGCGCTTATTTCGGAAGGCCCCGCTGCTACGCAGCGGGGCCTTTTTCGTGTGCGTCATGTCGATACTGGTGGACGAGGATTGCCTGGAGGGCTATCCAGAGAGCTGTTCCAGGAGGGCTATTCCAGGAGCTGTTTCAGGGGCTGTTTCAAGAGCTGGCCCCGGAGCTGGCCGGAAAGAAACCTTTGCCCGACGATGCGTTTTGCGCGCATTTTCATCGAGGGGGGTGGCAGAGGGTGGACTGCTATCATACAGTTGTTTGAAATTGGTCGATGAGTGGCGCCAATTGTGTGAGCGCGCCATCCGACACCGCCAACAACAACGCGCAGCCTGTGCTGCGAAGGACCGCCCCGTGACCGCCTATCCCCAGCTCTTCACTCCCTTGCGCCTGGGCCATCTGAGCCTGCCCAATCGTGTGCTGATGGGCTCCATGCATACCAACCTGGAAGAAGCACCGCGCGGCTTCGAGCGTCTGGCCGCCTTCTACGCCGAGCGTGCCCGCGAGGGAGTGGCGCTGATTGTGACCGGCGGCATCGCCCCCAACGCCGAAGGCGCCGTCTTCCAGGGGGCCTCGCAGTTGACCAGCGAGGACCAGCTCGAGGGACACCGTCAGGTCGTCGAGGCGGTGCACGCCGAGGGCGGACGCATCTGCATGCAGATCCTGCACGCTGGGCGCTACGCCTACTCGCCGGAGCTGGTGGCGCCGTCGGCGATCCAGGCGCCGATCAACCCCTTTACCCCGCGTGAGCTCACTGACGAAGATGTGGAGCGGCAGATCGACGACTACGTGCGCTGCGCGCGCCTGGCCCAGCAGGCCGGCTACGATGGCGTCGAGATCATGGGCTCCGAGGGCTACCTGATCAATCAGTTCATCTGTCGGCGCACCAATCAGCGCCAGGATCGCTGGGGCGGCGACTTCGACAATCGCTGTCGCTTTGCGCTGGAGATCCTGCGCCGGGTACGTGCGGCGGTGGGGGATCGTTTTCTGCTGATCTACCGGCTGTCGATGATCGACCTGGTGGAGGACGGCAGCACCCATGACGAGGTCATCGCCCTGGGGCGGGCGGTGGAAGCCGCCGGTGCCGACGTCATCAACACCGGCATCGGCTGGCACGAGGCCAGGGTGCCGACCATCGTCACCAGTGTGCCGCGGGCGGCCTTTACCGAGGTGTCCCGGCGCATGCGACAGGCGGTGACGATTCCGCTGATCACCACCAACCGCATCAACATGCCCGAGGTGGCCGAACGGGTGCTCGCCGAGGGCCACGCCGACATGGTCTCCATGGCCCGGCCTTTGCTGGCCGACCCCGCCTGGGTGGCCAAGGCTCGTGGCGACAGAGCAGACGAGATCAACACCTGCATCGCCTGCAACCAGGCCTGCCTCGACCACACCTTCCAGGGCAAGCTGACCTCGTGCCTGGTCAACCCTCGCGCCTGTCACGAGACCGAGCTGTCGCTAGAGACGGCCGCCACGCCGCAGAGGGTGGCGGTGGTAGGGGGCGGTCCTGCCGGACTCGCTACCGCCGTCAGTGCCGCCGAGCGGGGCCACAGGGTCACCCTGTTCGAGCGCCAGGCCAGTCTGGGTGGGCAGTTCAACTTTGCCCGTCGGATCCCCGGCAAGGAGGAGTTCGACGAGACGCTGCGCTACTTCCGGGTCATGCTCGACAAGACCGGTGTCGACGTCAGGCTGTCCTGTGAGGCAACGCTGGCCGACCTCGAGGGCTTTGATCATGTGGTGCTGGCCACCGGCGTCCGTCCCCGCCAGCTTCAGTTGCCCGGTGCCGATCATCCAAGTGTGCTGAGCTACGCAGAGGCAATCGAGTCACCCGGCCGGGTCGGGCGGCGGGTCGCCATCATCGGCGCCGGCGGTATCGGCTTTGACGTGGCGGAGCTACTGACCCACGTCGCCCCGGGTGACGACCCCCTGGCCGAGTGGTGTGACGAGTGGGGCGTGGATCTCGCAGTGAGCGCGCCGGGAGGGCTCAAGCCCGCACAGCGTCCCGAGTCACCGCGGGAGGTCTTTCTGCTGCAGCGCAAGAGCTCCAAGCCCGGCAAGGGGCTCGGCACTACCTCTGGCTGGGTGCATCGGGCCTCGCTGCGCCATCGGGGAGTCCAGGCGATACCCGGCTGCGAGTATCAGCGTATCGACGACCAGGGCCTGCATCTGAGCGTTGACGGCGAGGAGCGCACCCTGGCCGTGGACAGTGTGGTGGTGTGTGCCGGGCAGGAGTCGGTGCGTGAGCTGGTAGCGCCACTTGAGGCCGCCGGCGTTCGGGTGTCGATCATCGGTGGGGCGGACAAGGCAGCGGAGCTGGACGCCAAGCGCGCCATCGATCAGGGCGTGCGTCTGGCGGCGTCACTGTAGGATTGTCGACAATAAAATATGCAGATTCGGTAATCCTCAGGAGGTGCGCTGTCGTGCCTCATGAGGACCGGGCAGGTGGCGTCCGGCGCTGGCTTCCCGGCCGTCGGCTACCTCGGCTTTGGTGCCTCTTGACCCTCTTAGGTCGAATTACGTCTGGACAATGAAACGCTTCTGCTGGCATGAGTTCTTATAGGTAAGGACGTTCAGCGTTGAAGATCCGAGCATCGTCATTGGCTAATGCTGTTCTACGCTGAGAGTACCCCCTCGACAAGGGCGATGGCAGGCAAGGGTGGGTGACGTCGTCCAGATCGAGTCCCGGGCATCACAGGAGGCATCGATGAGCATCTTCGACCATGTGCAGAACCGCTTCGCTCGCGTCCAGCAGGAAGAAATGTCCCTGCAGGAATATCTGGAACTCTGCCGTCAAGACCCTTCCGTCTACGCCAGTGCGCCAGAGCGCATGCTGGAGGCCATCGGTGAACCGGAGGTGATCGACACCGCCAAGGACCCGAGGCTGGCGCGGATCTTTTCCAACAAGGTGATACGCCGCTACCCGGCGTTCAGTGAATTCCATGGCATGGAGGAGGCCATCGAGCAGATCGTGGCCTACTTCCGCCACGCCGCTCAGGGCCTGGAAGAGAAAAAGCAGATTCTCTACCTGCTGGGGCCGGTGGGTGGCGGCAAGTCGTCTCTGGCCGAGCGGCTCAAGCTGTTGATGGAAAAAGTGCCGTTCTACGCCATCAAGGGTTCTCCGGTGCACGAGTCCCCGCTTGGCCTGTTCTCGCCGGAAGAGGACGGCGAGCTGCTCGAGAAGGAGTACGGTATTCCCGGTCGCCACCTGCGCAGCGTGATGTCGCCCTGGGCAGCCAAGCGACTCAAGGAGTCCGGTGGTGACATCTCTCAGTTCCGGGTGGTGCGGCTGTATCCCTCACGGCTCAATCAGATCGCCATCTCCAAGACCGAGCCTGGCGACGAGAACAACCAGGACATCTCCTCGCTGGTGGGCAAGGTGGACATCCGCCAGCTCGAGCTTTATTCCCAGGATGATCCGGACGCCTACAGCTTCTCCGGTGGCTTGTGTCGGGCCAACCAGGGTCTGATGGAGTTCGTCGAGATGTTCAAGGCGCCGATCAAGGTGCTGCATCCGCTGCTGACCGCCACCCAGGAAGGCAACTACAACCCCACCGAGGGCATGGGCGCGATCCCCTTCGATGGCGTCGTGCTGGCCCACTCCAACGAGAGCGAGTGGCAGGCGTTCCGCAACAATCGCAACAACGAGGCCTTCCTCGACCGTGTCTACATCGTCAAGGTGCCTTACTGCCTGCGGGTCTCCGAAGAGATCAACATCTACAAGAAGCTGCTCGAGCACTCCTCGCTCAATCAGGCTCCCTGCGCGCCGGATACCCTGCGCATGCTGGCCCAGTTCTCGGTGCTGTCGCGGCTCAAGGAGCCGGAGAACTCAAGCGTCTACTCCAAGATGCGGGTCTATGACGGCGAGAACCTGAAGGACACCGATCCCAAGGCCAAGTCGATCCAGGAGTATCGCGACAGCGCCGGGGTGGACGAGGGCATGGACGGGTTGTCCACACGCTTCGCCTTCAAGATCCTGTCGAAGGTATTCAACTTCGACAACCATGAGGTGGCGGCCAATCCGGTGCACCTGCTGTATGTGCTGGAGCAGCGTCTGGAGCAGGAGCAGTTGCCCAAGGAAACCTTCGAGCGTTATCTGCGCTACATCAAGGAGTACCTGGCGCCGCGCTACGTCGACTTCATCGGCAAGGAGATCCAGACCGCCTACCTGGAGTCCTACTCCGAGTACGGTCAGAACATCTTCGACCGCTACGTCACCTACGCCGACTTCTGGATCCAGGATCAGGAGTACCGGGATCCCGAGACCGGCGAGCTGTTCGATCGCCAGTCGCTCAATGACGAGCTGGAAAAGATCGAGAAGCCGGCGGGCATCTCCAATCCCAAGGACTTCCGCCACGAGGTGGTCAACTTCGTGCTCAGGGCGCGTGCCCAGAACAACGGCATGAATCCGGGCTGGCAGTCCTACGAGAAGCTGCGTGGTGTGATCGAGCACAAGATGTTCGCCAACACCGAGGAGCTGCTGCCGGTGATTTCCTTCAACGCCAAGGCATCCTCTGCCGACATCAAGAAACACGAGGACTTCGTGGCGCGGATGAAGGATCGAGGCTACACCGAGAAGCAGGTGCGCCTGCTGTCGGAGTGGTACCTGAGGGTGCGCAAGTCGCAGTAGCCGTGAAGGCACCGGGAGCGTCCCGGTGCCTGCCACCCTTGTCGACTGCGCCCAGGAGGTCCCATGACCTACTTCATCGATCGCCGAGCCAACGCCAAGAACAAGAGCGCGGTCAACCGCCAGCGCTTTCTTGACCGTTATCGGACCCATATCAAGCGCTCCGTGGAGGAGGCGGTGAATCGCCGTTCCATCACCGACATGGAGCGCGGCGAGAAGGTCTCGATCCCGAGCCGTGATATCTCCGAGCCGGTATTCCAGCACGGCAGCGGGGGGCGTCGCTCCATCGTCGCGCCGGGCAATCGCGAATTTCAGGAAGGGGATCGCCTGCGCCGTCCGGACGGTGGCGGCGGTGGTGGCGATGGCAGCGGCGAAGGCGGCGCTTCCAATCAGGGTGAGGGCATGGACGAGTTCGCCTTCACCCTGACGCGGGAGGAATTTCTCGAGTTTGTCTTCGACGGCCTGGAGTTGCCCCACCTGGAGCGCAAGCCGCTGGTCGACGTCGAGGAGGTGCGGCCGGTGCGCGCCGGGGTGTCCCGGGACGGGGTGCCGGCGAGGATCAACATCGTGCGCTCCATGCGCGAGGCCCAGGCCCGACGTATCGCCATGCGGGCGCCCATTCGTCGGGCCCTGCGCGAGGCTCAGGAGGCACTGGAGGTCGAGGAGCGCAAGGATCCGGTGCTCCGAAACCCCGCTCGCATACAGGAGCTCAAGGACGAGATCGAGCGCCTGGAGCGGCGCCTGGAGGCGGTGCCCTTCATCGACACCTACGATCTTCGCTACAACCACCTGATCAACCAGCCCCAGCCATCGAGCAAGGCGGTGATGTTCTGCGTGATGGACGTCTCCGGGTCGATGACCCAGGCCCACAAGGACATCGCCAAGCGCTTCTTCCTGCTGCTGTACCTGTTTCTCGAGCGCAGCTACGAGCGGGTCGAGCTGGTCTTTGTCAGGCATCATACCGCCGCCAAGGAGGTCGACGAGGAGGAGTTCTTCTACTCCAGGGAGACCGGCGGCACCATCGTCTCCAGCGCCTTGACCCTGGTCGACGAGATCATCGACAAGCGCTACCCGCCGGGTCAGTGGAATCTGTACGTGGCCCAGGCCTCGGATGGCGACAACTGGGACGATGATTCGGTGAACTGTCGCGAGCTCCTGACCAAGTCACTGATGGGGCGCCTGCAGTACTTCACCTACGTGGAGATCACGCCCCACGCCCACCAGGCCCTGTGGGAAGAGTACGAGCGGGTGGAGGCGGCCTATCCTGACCGTTTCGCCATGCGTCAGATCGTCGAGCCGGGGGATATCTATCCGGTGTTCCGTGCCTTGTTCAAGCGTCGCGCCGAGAGTTGACCCCTCGGTCGACTCGACAGCCGACCGGGGCCTTGCGGCCCCTGAACAAGCGCTACGCAACTCCGGGCGATGATAGAGCCCCGGAGAGGAGGGGAGCTCCATGACCACCTTGACCAAGCGCCACGCCAAGCCCATCGCCACCGGCTCCGACTGGAGCTTTGACGATCTCACCGAGTTCGAGGCCGAGATCGCGCGACTGGCAGACGAGTACCGGCTCGATACCTACCCCAACCAGATCGAGATCATCACCACCGAGCAGATGATGGACGCCTACGCCAGCGTCGGCATGCCGGTGGGCTATCACCACTGGTCCTTCGGCAAGCAGTTCCTGGCGGTGGAGCAGGCCTATCGGCGTGGTCAGATGGGGCTGGCCTACGAACTGGTGATCAATTCAGATCCCTGCATCGCCTACCTGATGGAAGAGAACACCCTGATGATGCAGGTGCTGGTCATGGCGCACGCCTGCTATGGCCACAACTCCTTCTTCAAGGGCAACTATCTGTTTCGGACCTGGACCGACGCCTCCTCGATCGTCGACTACCTGGTGTTCGCCCGCAAGTACATCAGCCAGTGCGAAGAGCGCCACGGTGTTCAGGCGGTGGAGCAGCTGCTCGACGCCTGTCACGCCCTGCAGAATTATGGCGTCGACCGCTACAAGCGTCCGTCCCCGGTATCTCCCGAAGAGGAGGCTCGCCGTCAGCAGGAGCGCGAAGACTACCTGCAGACCCAGGTCAACACCCTGTGGCGCACCATTCCGACCGGTGATGTGGGCAGCATCGCAGAGCCCATGGCGTCCGAGGACGATCCGCTGGGGCTGCGAGGTGGCGGGCGTTATCCGCCGGAGCCCCAGGAAAACCTGCTGTACTTCATCGAGAAGAACGCTCCGCTGCTGGCGCCCTGGCAACGCGAGGTGGTGCGTATCGTGCGCAAGCTGGCCCAGTACTTCTACCCCCAGCGCCAGACCCAGGTGATGAACGAGGGCTGGGCGACCTTCTGGCACTACACCCTGATGAATCGTTTGTTCGACGAGGGCGCGGTGGACGAAGGGCTGATCCTCGAGTTCCTGCAGTCGCATACCGCCGTGGTCAGTCAGCCGGCCTTCGATAGCCCCTACTACAACGGCATCAACCCCTACGCCCTGGGGTTCGCCATCTTCACCGACCTGAAGCGTATCTGCGAGGCGCCCAATGACGAGGACCGCGAGTGGTTCCCCGACATCGCCGGCAGTGACTGGCGCGAGACGTTGAACTTTGCCATGCGCAACTTCAAGGACGAGTCCTTCATTCAGCAGTTTCTCTCGCCCAAGGTGATCCGCGATCTGAAGCTGTTCCAGATCGTCGACGATGACCAGGAGGAGACCCTGGAGGTCGGCGCCATCCATGATGAGCGAGGCTACCGGCGGGTGCGCGAGGCGCTGTCCACGCAGTATGCGCTGTCGCTGCGTGAGCCCAATATTCAGGTCTATGAGGCGGATATCCGTGGTGATCGTTCGCTGACGCTGCGCCACGTGCAGGATCAGCGGCGACCGCTGGCACGCAGTGTCTATCCGGTGATCCGTCATCTGCATCAACTGTGGGGCTTTCCGGTCAAGCTGGAGTCCTGGGACGGCGATGAGGTGGTGCGTCGCTATCAGTGGCCGCTGCCGGACAGCGAAGAAGGCGCTTGAGACTCGGCAAGAGCGGCAAACGACAACACCCCGGGCCATCGGCCCGGGGTGTTGTCGTTCTGGTGTGGCTCAGGGGCGCGCTCTTTTCAGCCTACCCCTGGTAGATCCGACGCTGGGTCAGCCAGACGTCAAGGCTTGGCGGTCCAGGACTGGCACCACCCGCCCGGCTCCACGCTGTTCTGCGGGAACAGCTGGCAGCCTTCGGTCTCGGCGTTGAAGAACATGCAGTTGGCGCAGGTCTCTCCCTCTTCGTAGGCGGCGTTGCCACTGGCGTCGCTGGCGTTCTCGACGTAGCCGAGCGCTTTGGCCTGGGCGTTGTCGGTATCCAGGCGCGGCAGGCTCTGGGCCAGGGCGGTGCGGGACAGTACGCCAGCGCCCAGAGGCAGGGCGGCGATGCCCAGCAGACTGTGGCGCAGGAAGTCACGGCGGCTGTGCTTGGCCATGGTGGGGCTCCTCGTTGTGGCTCGATCGATAGTGATCGAAGTCGATAGTCGAACGGTCTTGGTTGGGTCCTTTTCTGCTGGACCGATGTTATCGAGTGTGCCCGGTGAGCCTGGGCGACCTCGTGCGCTCTAGGCGGCGCTGAACATTCAGATTAGCTAAGCCTTTGAGTCTTGGCGAATCCTCGCTACTCCGCTGCGGCAATCCGCCACGCAGGTGGTGCCCGTCGGGTGGTGCTGCCCGTGCCGCGCCGGCGCTGATATACTGCGCCGCGAGCACACCACATCTTGCCGTCTGTGCCGTGGGCTTGGTTGGCCAGGCGAAGACGGACATCGAAGGAGGGCGACCATGCAGAATGCAGTGATCCTGATCAATGCCGAAAAGGGCCAGGTCAAGGCGGTGGCGGAGCGCCTCGCCGAGGTCGACGGCATCAGCGAGGTGTACTCCACCTGTGGTCGCTACGACCTGGTGGCGATCGCGCGCACCCGTGATTTCGAGAGCCTGGCCGAACTCGTCACCGGTCGCCTGAACGCGGTGGAGGGGATCGCCGACACCGAGACCCTCAATGCCATGCAGGTGCACTCCCGTCACGACCTGGAGACCATGTTCTCGCTGGGGTGGTAGCAAGATCGCGTCGGCGGCCCGGTGACTGCGCCGGGCCGGCGCAACGCCGCTCGTTCGACGCGCCGGCGACCAGCACCTCTTCACCATCTCGTGACTCTTTGCATCAAGGAAGCGTGTGGACCTTTCACTCGATCGCCTGATACCCCGCCCCCGAAACCTCCTTGTCTCGCTGGTGCTGGTCGCCGCGGGTGCCTTTCTGTGGCACAGCACAGAGCAGGGCTACCGTGATCGCATGAGCTGGATGGGGGTAACCGAGTGGGCCGAGCCCGGCGTCTTGTCCTTCACCCGCGTCATGCGTAACGATGGCTATCTGCTGGGATGGTCGGATGTCCGCGTCGGTGCGCTGTGGGTCAGCTATGAGCTACGCCAGAGCGGGGATCGACAGATCGGGCCGCGACCCGGTTTCCGCCAGGACTGGCGCACGCTGTGGCCTGTCAGCACCTCTAGCTACTCGGGCAGTGGTTACGACCGTGGCCACCTGGCCCCGAACTACGCCATGGCCAAGGTGTGGGGAGAGGACGCCCAGGACGACAGCTTTCTGATGAGCAACATGATGCCGCAGAAGCCCGCGCTCAATCGGCAGCTGTGGCAGCGCCTGGAGGAGGTGGTGATGGACCACTTTCTGCCGCGCTTCGGCCGGCTGCAGGTGATCACCGGCCCGATCTACGCCGAGACACGAATCACCGATCTCGAGATCGATCGTCTACTCGATCGCGTCGGCTTCGTCGAGGTGCCGGTGGCGTTCTACAAGATCGTGGTGGTGCCGGGCGATACGCCGCTGGCGGTGGCGTTTATCATGCCCCAGGACGTGCGTGGCGACGAGTCGCTCAAGCAGTTTCTGTTCAGCATCGACGAGGTAGAAGCAAAGACCGGGCTGAATTTCCTGCCGAGGCTGCCGGCGAGCCAGGAAGCCGACTGGGAGTCGGTCGCGGGGGTCGGCGACTGGGCATTGTCCCAGGTGGCTGAGTTGCCCTCGCGATTTGATTAGGGGAGACGTCGCGGGTAGGGCAATACCGTCGGGTCGGCTGTTGCTGTTCTGCTGCGTCAGGAGGGGGCGCAGAGGGATAGTGCAAGAGGAAGGTGAGGTAGAGGGATATCCGGGAGCGGTGCAGATTTCAGGCACAAAAAAACCGCGACGAGGCGCGGGTTCTTGTCGATCCGATGTGGATCCGTTGTCTGCATGACGATGGTGCCCAGGAGAGGACTTGAACCTCCACGTCCATAAGGACACTAGCACCTGAAGCTAGCGCGTCTACCAATTCCGCCACCTGGGCATGTCATACGATTCTCTTGTCAATCCTGCATCAGTCTGTCGTGTTCGTCGACCCTGACGAGTCGATGGTGCCCAGGAGAGGACTTGAACCTCCACGTCCATAAGGACACTAGCACCTGAAGCTAGCGCGTCTACCAATTCCGCCACCTGGGCGAACACGTGCTGCTTGACTGACAAAGAGCGTGACGACTTGCATCGTCGTGATCCCGAAGGATCGTTGGTGCCCAGAAGAGGACTTGAACCTCCACGTCCATAAGGACACTAGCACCTGAAGCTAGCGCGTCTACCAATTCCGCCATCTGGGCAAGTGGCGCGTATGTTACCGAATCATCTGAATAATGCAAGCGTCTCGATAAGGAATCGCGCGATTTTTTTTGCCGTTGTGACCATCGCCTGAATGGGCCCTCGGCGGGCGGCGGGTCTATCCACGGGCGCTTATGGTTGGGTCAAGGCCGCGCCAGCGCTATACTGCGCGCATGTTACGACAAATTTTCGACAAGACCGCACGCTCGCGCCCGGGAGTCGGCGCTCACCTGCCGTCCTCGACCCTGCCAAGGATGCCTTTCGCATGACCCATTGGACGCTCGACGCCGACGAACACGCTCTCCGCGAAGCCCACAAGTACGACAACCCCGCCCCGTCCCGCGAATACCTGCTCAAGCGGCTCGAGGAAATCGGGGCGCCGGTGACCCATGAGGCCATGAGTGATCAGCTGGGTCTCGATGATGAGGAGCTGCGCGAGGCGGTGCGTCGCCGCCTGTCCGCCATGGAGCGGGACGGCCAGGTGCTGCGCAACCGTCGCAACGCCTATGCGCTGATCGACAAGCTCGATCTGATCAAGGGCAAGGTGCTGGGGCATCGGGACGGTTTCGGCTTTCTATTGCGCGACGACGGCAAGAAGCCTGATCTGGTGATCCCCCCGCGACAGATGCGCCGGGTGTTTCACGGTGACCACGTGCTGGTGCGCATCAGCGGACGCGATCGCAGGGGCCGTGACGAGGCCACGGTGGTGGACGTCATCGCGCGCAACACCCAGACCATCGTCGGTGTGTATCGCGAGAATACTCCCGAGTTCGGGGTACTGATCCCCGAGAACAATCGGATCACCCAAGAGGTGATCATCCCGCACAGCGCCTGTGGTGGCGCCCAGGACGGCCAGGTCATCTCGGCACGCATCGTCAAGCAGCCCGAGACCAGGGTGCAGCCGGTGGGTGAGGTCATCGAGGTGCTGGGAGAGCGTATGGATCCCGGTATGGAGATCGACATCGCGCTGAGAAGCTACGAGATCCCGTCCGAGTTTCCGCCGGATGTCACCGACCAGATCGCCAGCATGTCCGCCGAGGTCGCCGAGGAGGACAAGCTCCACCGCATCGACCTGCGTGACAAGCCGCTGGTCACCATCGATGACGAGACCGCCAAGGACTTCGACGACGCGGTGTGCGCCTACAAGACGCGTTCGGGCAGCTGGAAGCTTCTGGTGGCCATCGCCGACGTGTCGCACTACGTGCGTCCCGGCAGCCCGCTCGATCAGGAGGCCATCGCCCGCGGCAACTCGGTGTACTTCCCGGGGCAGGTGGTACCGATGCTGCCGGAGCTGCTGTCCAATGGGCTGTGCTCGCTGAACCCGGACGTCGATCGTCTGGCGCTGGTGTGCGAGCTCAACATCTCCAAGACCGGAGCCATCAGCCGTTATCGCTTCTACGAGGCGGTGTTCCGTTCCCATGCCCGGCTGACCTACAACAAGGTGGCGGCGATCCTTCAGGACGAGGGGGAGGAAGGCGAGGCCCTGCGCCAGGAGTACAAGTCGCTGGTGCCGTCGCTGAAGAACCTGCACAGCCTCTACCAGTTGCTGCGAGAAGCGCGCACCGAACGGGGTGCCATCGACTTCGAGACCACCGAGACCGCCATCGTCTTCAACGACGAGCGCAAGATCGAGAAGATCGTGCCGCGCTCGCGCAACGACGCCCACAAGATCATCGAGGAGTGCATGCTGGCGGCCAACGTTGCCACCGCGCGCTTCCTCGACAAGCACGACCTGCCGGCGCTGTACCGTATCCACGAGCGTCCGTCGCCGGAGCGCCTGGACAAGCTGCGGCTGTTCCTCAACGAGATCGGCATGTCACTCGGCGGTGGTGATGAGCCGACGCCCCAGGACTACCGTGACCTGGCCGAGGCGATCAAGGGTCGCGACGATGCCGACATCATTCAGACGGTGATGCTGCGCTCGATGAGTCAGGCGGTGTATTCGCCCCACAACGAGGGCCACTTTGGCCTGGCCTACCCGGCCTACGCCCACTTTACCTCGCCGATTCGTCGCTATCCCGATCTGCTGGTGCACCGCGCCATTCGTTCGGTGATCCGCGGACCGCGCCAGACCAACACCGTGCTGCGCGCCGAGGGCGCGCCGGTGGAGCCGCCGACCAAGTGGTGTCCCTATACCTTCGAGCAGATGCTCGAACTTGGCGAGCACTGCTCGATGACCGAGCGTCGTGCCGACGACGCCACCCGTGACGTCGAGGGCTGGCTCAAGTGCGAGTTCATGTCCGACAAGCTCGGCGAGGTCTACGACGGTACCATCGCCTCGGTCACCCAGTTTGGTATCTTCGTGCGCCTCGACGCGTTCTATGTCGAGGGACTGGTCCACGTCACCTCCTTGCCGTCGGACTACTACCACTACGAGCCCGAGAAGCATCGTCTCAAGGGCGAGCGTACCGGCACCAGCTATCGTCTGGGCGATGGGGTCACCGTTCAGGTGGCTCGGGTCGACCTCGACGAGCGCAAGATCGACTTCGAGATGGCCGACGACAAGCCGCGCCCTCGTCGGGCACCGCGCAAGCGTCGCGACGCAGGCACCCAGAGTCAGGGCAAAGGCCAGGGCAAGGGGCGTGGCGGCAGGTCGGCCCAGGGCGATACCAAGCGCCGTGCCGACGGCCCCTCCGGGGTCGGCGAACAGGACGCCCCGAAGAAGAAGGGCGGACGTCGGCGCCGCGGTCCGCGGCGTGGCAACAAGGGATGAACACCCGCGTGATGATTGACCAGGAGGCCGCCCGTGGCCAAGCATGATTCAAGACGCCGTCGCCACGGCCAGAGCCAGTCCCAGACGCATGACCAGGCGCGTACTCAGGCGCGTGGCAAGGGACGTGGTCAGCATGGTCCGGCAGTGCCGAACGGCCTCGACAGTGTGTTCGGCGTTCACGCCGTCCGGGCGCTGCTGGAGCGTGGCGAATCACCCAAGGAACTGTGGGTGCAGGAGGGCGACGCCGGGCGTCGTCTCAGTGAGCTGGTCGATACCGCGCGCAGTCGCGGCGCCAGGCTCAGGAGCGTGCTCCGTGAAGAGCTCGACGGCCTTTCCCAGGGTGCCTCCCATCAGGGTATCGTGGCGTTCTGTCCGCCACTGGCGCCGGAGGGCGAGGAGTCCCTGTGGCACAAGCTCAAGGCCTGGCCGCTGGAGACGCCGCCGCTGCTGCTGATCCTCGATGGTGTCACCGACGTTCACAACTTCGGCGCCTGTCTACGCAGTGCCGATGCCGCCGGGGTGCACGGCGTGATCGTGCCCAAGGACAAGTCGGCACCGCTCAACGCCACCGTGCGCAAGGTGGCCTGCGGTGCCGCCGAGAGCGTGCCGGTGTATCAGGTGACCAACCTGGCCCGCGCCATGGCGCGACTGAAGGAAGAAGGGGTGTGGATTACCGGTACCGCCGGCGAGGCCGACGCCAGCGTCTTCGCTGCCGACTTCACCGGGCCCATGGCGCTGGTGATGGGGGCCGAGGGCAAGGGCATGCGTCGGTTGACCCGGGAGGCCTGCGACAACCTGGTCAAGCTGCCCATGGCGGGCACCGTCTCGAGTCTCAATGTGTCGGTGGCCACCGGCGTCTGTCTGTTCGAGGTGGTACGCCAGCGCGAACTCAAGGCCCGCGGGTGACGGTGTCGCTCCAGCATCGGCTTGCAACCCTGATCACAACTCCGTAGAATCTGGGCGCCCGTGCGTTCTGCGCGGGACAGGCTAATTGTTATTCACTCCTTGCTTCCCCCGGCGCCGAGACTACTCAGGCCCCTGCGGAAGCTGCCAAACCGAAAGGAGAATCCATGCGTCACTACGAGATCGTCTTCATGGTCCACCCGGACCAGAGTGAGCAGGTTCCGGCCATGGTCGAGCGCTACACCAGCATCGTCACCGAGAACGCCGGTACTGTTCACCGTCTCGAGGATTGGGGCCGCCGTCACCTGGCCTACCCGATCAACAAGATCCACAAGGCTCACTACGTGCTGATGAACGTCGAGTGCAGCGGCGAGACCCTCGAGGAAATCGAGAACATCTTCCGTTTCAACGACGCCATCATTCGCAGCCTGGTGGTGCGCTGCAAGGAAGCCATCACCGAAGCGTCTCCGATGATGAAGCCGGTGGAAGAGAAGCGTGCCCGTCGCGAAGAAAAGCCGCGCACCGCTGAATCCGCCTGAGCCGCGCATCACTAGCTCTGCAACGCACGTATAAGGAGTCTTTCCATGGCACGCTTTTTCCGTCGCCGCAAGTTTTGCCGTTTCACCGCTGAAGGCGTGAAGCAGATCGACTACAAGGATCTGGACACGCTCAAGGCCTACATCACCGAGACCGGCAAGATCGTTCCCAGCCGCATCACCGGTACCAAGGCCCGTTACCAGCGCCAGCTGTCCACCGCGATCAAGCGCGCACGCTACCTGGCCCTGCTGCCTTACACCGACAGCCACCAGTAAGTCGTCGCCGATGCTGCCCGTCGCCCGATGGTCGATGAAAGGCATGCCCCAGGCGACTCTGGTCGCGCTGGTGGCGTCTGCGGTGCCCTGGCTGTTCTGGTTCGGGGCGGCGATTGCCGCTCTGGTGACCTTGCGCAAGGGCATGGCACCGGCGATGCCGGTGATCGCCGCTGCGGCGGTGCCGGCAGGCTGGTGGTGGACCCAGGGAGATCCGATCCCTCTGGCGACCACCCTGCTGGCGCTGTTGATGGCCATCGTGCTGCGCTCCCGCATGCGCTGGGGCGAGGCGCTGATCCTGGGGTCGCTGGCCGGCGCTGCGATGATCCAGTTGGGGGTGTTCCTGCCCAAGGCAGACACCGCCCTGATGCTGGAGCAGCTGCGCCAGAGTTCCTCCGAGGTGGCGGCCATGCTCGACGAGCTGGCTGCCCAGGGGCTCGACGCCAGTCGGCTGGCCGAGCTGGTCATCAGCGGTGTCACCGGTCTGGTGGTGATGCTCGCTGCGGTGGCCTGTCTGGCCCTGGCACGCAGCTGGCAGGCGGGGCTCTACAACCCGGGAGGTTTCCGGGAAGAGTTCCACGCCCTGCGGCTCACCCCGAGGGAGCTGATCCTGTTGGTGGTGCTGGTGATCGCCGGCACCCTGCTGGGTCTCCCCGGGATCGGCATGCTGGCCTGGATTCCGCTGCTGATGGCCGGCATCGGCCTGACACATGGTGTAGTTGGACGTAAGGGAATGAACGGGTTGTGGCTGGTCGCGTTCTATCTGCTGCTGATCACCACCTGGCCCATGATTCTCATCGTGCTGGTTGTGGCCCTGATCGATACCTTCGCGGACTTCCGCGGGCGTCTGGGTCACAACAACTGACATAGAGGTTTACGAGATGGAAGTCATTCTGCTCGACAACATTGGCAAGCTGGGCGGTCTCGGTGACAAGGTCACCGTCAAGCCTGGTTACGGCCGCAACTACCTGGTGCCCTACGGTCTCGCCGTGCCGGCCACCAAGGACAACATCGCTGCCTTTGAAGCCCAGCGTGCCGAGCTCGAAGCTCAGGCCGCCGAGCGCAAGGCCGAAGCCGAAGCTCGCGCCGAGCAGCTCAACGACATCGAGCTGTCTCTGGTCGCCAAGTCTGGCGACGAAGGCAAGCTGTTCGGTTCCATCGGTCCGCGTGACCTGGCCGAGGCGATCTCCAGCGCCGGTATCGACGTCGCCAAGAGCGAAGTCCGCATGCCGGAAGGCCCGATCCGCCAGACCGGCGAATACGACATCGTGCTGCACCTGCATGCCGACGTCGACGCCACCGTGCGCGTGGTGGTGGTGGCCGAGTAAGGTCGTCTCCCACGGCAGTGGCAAGGGCGCGGGAGTCACATCCCGCGCCCTTTTTTGTGGCTCGCGATCGCCCGCACGGGTGATCGTGCGACGGACCCGGCTTCGGGTAGACTAAGGCTTGTCTGGAGAGTGGCTGCGCTCGTCGACTTTTCGGACACAGCCTGGATCCAGTGGCATGGCGCCGTGAACAACAGCGAAGAGACAAGCGCATGAGTGACGTCCAGACCATCGATCGTGAAGCCGCGGCGCTGAAGGTTCCGCCGCACTCGGTGGAGGCCGAGCAGTCGGTGCTGGGTGGCCTGATGCTCGACAATCAGGCCTGGGACAATATCGCCGACCGGCTGGTGGCCGACGACTTCTATCGCTACGAGCATCGCCTGGTGTTCAACGCCATGGTGGCGCTGGCCGAGTCGAGCCGTCCGCTGGACGTGGTGACCCTGTCCGAGGCCCTGGAGGGGCGCGACCAGCTCGACACCGTGGGCGGGCTCGCCTACCTGGCGGAGCTGGCCCGCAACACTCCCTCGGCCAGCAATATCCGCGCCTATGGCGACATCGTGCGCGAACGCGCCACCCTGAGAAAGCTGATCCAGGCGGCCAACCAGATCGCCGACGGCGCCTTCAGCCCCAATGGGCGTCCTGCCGATGAGCTGGTCAACGAGGCCGAGCGGCTGGTGTTCCAGATCAGCGAGGATCGCCCCAAGGCCGGCGGCCCCATCGGCATGAGCGAACTGCTGACCAAGGCCGTCGATCGCATCGACGAGCTGTTCAACATGAAAGGCGAGATGACCGGCCTGTCGACCGGCTTTCGCGATCTCGATGACATGACCTCCGGGCTGCAGCCCTCCGACCTGGTGATCGTCGCCGGCCGCCCGTCCATGGGCAAGACCACCTTCGCCATGAACCTGGTGGAGCACGCGGTGGTGTCCAGCGACAAGCCGGTGATGGTGTTCTCCATGGAGATGCCGGCGGACTCGATCATGCTGCGCATGCTGTCGTCACTCGGGCGTATCGACCAGACCCGAGTGCGCTCCGGTCAGCTCGAGGACGAGGACTGGCCGAGGTTGACCTCGGCGGTCAACCTGCTCAAGGACAAGCAACTGTTCATCGATGACACCGCTGCGCTGTCGCCCAACGAGATGCGCTCACGGGTGCGTCGCGTGGTGCGCGAGCACGGCAACCTGGCGATGATCATGATCGACTACCTGCAGTTGATGCAGGTGCCGGGGTTCGGTGACAACCGTACCGGCGAGATTTCGGAGATCTCGCGCTCGCTCAAGGGGCTTGCCAAGGAGTTCGGCTGCCCGGTGATTGCGCTGTCGCAGCTCAACCGCTCGCTGGAGCAGCGCCCCAACAAGCGTCCGGTGATGTCGGACCTGCGTGAATCCGGGGCCATCGAGCAGGACGCCGACCTGATCGGTTTCGTCTATCGTGATGAGGTCTACAACCCGGATAATCCCGACAACAAGGGGCTCGCCGAATTCATCATCGGCAAGCAACGTAATGGTCCCATCGGGACGGTGCACATGGCCTTTATCGGCAAGTACACCCGCTTCGAGGATCTGGCGCCGGACAGCTACGGTGATACCTTCGGCGAATAAACGTGCTTGAGCCTGACCGACGGGCTCGTATAATGCCGCCCCTTGCGATTTCGACAGACACAGTGAAGGAGACCTGACATGGCAGGCGGATTTCGACGCGGCAATCGCCGTCGCGCGCCCAAGCTGGAAGCCCGTGGTGAGTTGACCTCGGTGGAACGGGAAGGCCCGTTCAAGGAATGGCTCGGCATGCCCGATCTGTATCGCTATCACCTGGTAGTGGACGGCGTGGACTACAGCTACCAGACAGAAGACTCCGAGCTGCCGGTGCAGATCGGCGACAAGGTGGTGTTTCGCTACAAGGAGACCAAGGCCGGCAATTGGGTCGACCGCAACTCCCTCGGCAAGGCCATCGATCCCTCCGACTACCAGTAGTCTCACCGCCGGATCCGTCGCCCGCGAGCATTCGTGTCGCGGGCCTTCGTTTTCTCTCCTTCAAGCCCTCCACTTCCCCCCGCAAAGGCGCTGCCTGCCGCTGAAGACCCCCTTTTCTCCGCCGCGATCATGGAGGTCGTTTAACTCGCTGTGCGCGCGAAACGGCCAATATGTATCCAGATCAGAGAAATTCTTCACACCGTCACGGGAATGTCACCCGAAGGGCCCAGGCTGTGCCATGATCAGAGAGTCACATGCGCGGCACAGGGAAATGAAACGAGCGTCATGGTCTGCCGAAACATCATCGGCACGCTCGTCGCCGTAGTGTCGTCACATAAGGAGGGCGGGGGCCACAGAACCCCCGTCGCGACAGGATGAAAAGAGGCGAAAGATACGATGGAAATTAATGATCTCAAGGCCTTTGTCGGCCGCCACGACAACTTCGAGATTCGCGTGATCGGCCATGCCGGCAGCCGTTTTTACCAGGTCGAACTGGAAGACGTGGAAGGTGCCCGCAAGATGCTCTGCCGCCGCGGCAAGCCGGTGTTGTTCCGCTCGCTGGACGACGTCTACCTGGAGCTCAAGCGTGCCGGTATCCACCGCGCCTACCTGGTCCAGCACGTGGCCCACGACGAGGTGATCGGTCGCGAGGCCCACTATGCCGAACCGCTGGCCTCACGTATGCCCCTGGTGTTTTGAGTGACATCGTTCCACACCACCCTGGTGCTGGAACCCTCTCGACGGCAGTCTCGCCGTCTCTGCCTTGCCACTGATGTACCCACGTTCACCGCACAAGTCCCTGGCGCAAGCTGCCAGGGCCCTTGGCGGTGTCGACCTGCCTTATCGCTTCCTTTGATGCCCTGTTAGCCAGGGGCGCAGTCGGGCGAAGCCCAGATAGCCGATGTCCAGCAGTCCACGCAAACCGGGTACGCTGCTTAGCTGCACCCAACGGCGATGACCCAGCGTCGCGTACAATGCGCGAGTGGCATCCATGCCGATGAACCAGCGACCTGTGGCGTCGCGCAGGTGCAGCTTGCCCAGCATGTCATCGAAGCGCTGGCCCCAGGCCTCGGCGCAAAAATCGTCGTCGCGGATATCGATAAAGTGGATCAGCCGGCTGCGCGGATGCCGCCTCAGCCAGGCGATCTCCTTGCGGCATAGTGGGCACTGACCATCATGAAACAGCGCAAGCGGTGTGGCGAGTGTCTCGAACCGATTCATGGATTCGCTCCCTGAGGTCGATAGCCGTCGCGGTGGGGACCCTGACCGTAGCTCGGTTCGCATGCCAGGTTGTCGAGAAAGGACGTGGCCTGGCGGCGCATGGCGCTGCGCTTGTCATCGCTCATGCGGCGCAGCGAGCCATAGATCAGCTTCATGCGAGGATTGCTCGCCAGGGTGTCGGCGTGACGTTCGAGAAAGTCCCAGTAGAGGCTGTTGAAGGGACAGGCGTCTTCGCCCAGGGTCTTTTTCACGTCATAGCGACAGTGGCGGCAATGGTCCGACATCCGATCGATGTACTTGCCTGACGCACAGTAGGGCTTCGAGCCCATCAGTCCACCGTCGGCGTGCAACACCATGCCAAGCGTATTGGGCAATTCGACCCATTCGCAGGCGTCGGCGTAGACCGCCAGGTACCAGTCGCACAGGGCCTCGGGGCTGACGTCGCACAGCAGAGCAAAGTTGCCGGTCACCATCAGACGCTGGATATGGTGCGCGTAGGCGTTGTCCCGGGTCATGCCAATCGCGCGGGATAGACAGCGCATGTCGGTGTCACCGCTCCAGTAGAAGTGGGGCAGACCCCTGCGGGCCTGCAAGGCGTTATAGCCCTTGTAGTCCGGCATACGGGTCCAGTAGATGCCCCTGACGTACTCTCGCCAGCCGAGGATCTGGCGGATAAAACCTTCCACCGCATTGATCGGTGCATGCCCCTCGAGATAAGCGGTTTCGGCGGCCTCGCAGACTTCTCTCGGGCTGAGCAGGCCAAGGTTCATGGGAGCGGACAGGCGCGAGTGGAAGAGAAAGGGATCGCTGTCGCTGATGGCGTCCTGGACGTCACCGAAGCTCGGCAGCAGGTGATCGATGAAGTGTCTGAGATCGACCAGCGCCTGGCGTCGGGTGACCGGCCAGTGGAAGCCATCCAGACGACCGAAGTGTTCATCGAAGTGTTCCTCCACCAGTGTCAGCACCTCACGGGTCATGTCGTCGACGGTGTGGCGGGGAGGCTTGGGCAGCGTGTAGTGCTGGGGTAGGGGTCGTCGGTTGTCCTTGTCGAAGTTCCACTGGCCGCCCATGGGTTCATCGCCCTCCATCAGCAGGCCGGTGCGGCGACGCATCAGTCGATAGAAGCCCTCCATGCGAGGCTGCCGGCGATGGGACAACCAGTCGCCGAATTCACCAGGCGTGCAGTAGAAGCGGTTGTCCTCGACCCATTGCCAGGGTATCCCGCCCTGGCGGCGCTCCATGGCATCCAGCAGCCGCCATTCGCCGGGCCTTGTGGTGACAATCCGCGAACAGTCGTAGGCTTGCGCGAGGCGTTCCGCCTCCGCCAGCAGGCCATGGGCGTTGTCCGGATCATCGAGGGCGCTGTAGTGGACGCGATAGCCCTTGTCGCGAAGCGTGGCGGCGAAGTGGCGCATGGCCGACAGCATCATGGCGATCTTCTGAGGGTGATGCGGCACGTAGCGGCCTTCCTCGGCGACCTCGCACAGCGCGACGACGTCGTTGTCGCCAGCGGTCTGCAAGAGTCCGAGGTCCAGGCTCAACTGGTCGCCGGTGATCAGGATCAAGGATCTGGACATGGGTTCACCAAAAATTGTACAAATCCTCTTCATAGTAACACTTCATTCGAGCCTGATACCCACCGGTGATAGGCTTTGTGCATTCGCTACCAAGAGGAAGTCACCTTCATGGATCAGTCCGTTCCCCCCTCAGTGGTGGAGGCCCATCGCCCGGAGCAGGCGCCGGTCGACCACCCCGCCGTCGCACGTGAAAAGATCGGCGTGCTGGTCGCCAACCTGGGTACGCCGGACGATACCGACTACTGGTCCATGCGCCGCTATCTCAGCGAATTTCTGTCGGACCAGCGAGTGGTCGACTATCCGCGCTGGCTCTGGCAGCCACTGCTGCAGTTGATCATCCTGAGTCGCCGGCCATTTGCTTCCGGGGCGGCCTATCGCAGCATCTGGAACACCGACAAGGACGAGAGTCCATTGCTTACCATCACCAGAAGCCAGAGCGAGAAGCTGTCGACGCGGCTGCGCGCTGAGCTGGGGGACTCGATTGAGGTCAGCTTCGGCATGCGCTACGGCAATCCTTCCACCGACAAGGCGCTCAAGGAGCTGGAGGAGAAGGGATGTCGGCGTATCCTGTTCTTCCCGTTGTATCCCCAGTACGGCTCGCCCACCACCGCCACCGCCTGCGATCAGTTCTTCCGCCAGCTGATGAAGCGCAAGTGGCAGCCATCGGTGCGAACGGTGCCGGCCTACTTCGACGAGCCGGGCTACATCGAGGCCCTGGCCGCCTCGGTCAGCGAACGCCTGGAGAACGAGACGCACCAGCCTTCGGTGGTGGTGGCGTCCTATCACGGCGTACCCAAGCGCTTTCTGGAGGAAGGCGACCCCTACTACTGTCAGTGCAGGAAGACCACGCGACTGCTGCGCGAACGGCTGGGGCACGCCGAGGACGAAGTGGTTACCGCCTTCCAGTCCAAGTTCGGGCCTGAAGAATGGGTGGGCCCCGCCACCGTCGACAAGGTGGCGGAGCTGGCGCGTCAGGGGCACAAGAGTATCGCCGTACTGTCCCCCGCCTTCAGCGCCGACTGCGTGGAGACCCTGGAAGAGATCGAGGAAGAGATCCGCGACGCCTTCATGGAGGCCGGCGGTGAGCACTTCATCTACATTCCGTGTCTCAACGATCGCGACGACCATATCGCGGTGCTGGCCGATATCGTCAAGCGCGAACTGGGCGGCTGGATCTGATCGCTCGGCCTTTCGCGCCACGATAGCCAGACACAGAACGGGCAGCCCATGGGCTGCCCGTTTCGTATCCAGCTTGCATGAAGCTAGGCTTTTAGTCTCGGTCGGGGTGGGGCACCGGCTTGTCCCCAACCTCTTCCTCACGGAATTCGAGCGGCTTGCCGCGGGTCTTGTCCAGATACTTGAGGCGCTGGTGCAGGCCAGTCTTGGCCAGCATGTGGGCGCTTACCGGGGCGGTGATGAACAGGAACAGGGTGATCAGCATCTCCTGCAGGTGGGTGCCTTCCTGGGTGGCGCTGAAGTACACCATGGAGCCGGACAGGATGCAGCCCATGCCCAGGGTGGTGGCCTTGGTCGGGCCGTGCAGGCGCATGTAGAAGTCCCGCAGGTGGGCCATGCCCAGCGAGCCGATGAAGGCAAACAGCCCGCCGGCGATCAGCAGCACCGAGATCAGCCCCTCGAGAATGACGTAGAACATGGAATTCTCCCGAAGTTACTCGATGATATCGCCGCGCAGCAGATACTTGCAGACGGCAATGGTGCTGATGAAGCCGAGCAGCGCGATCAGCAGCGCGGCTTCGAAGTAGGTCTTGGAGTTGAGCCACACTCCCATCAGGATGATCAGGGCGATGGAGTTCACGTACATGGTATCCAGCGCCAGGATCCTGTCGGGCATGTCCGGGCCCACGGTCAGGCGAAACAGGTTCAGCAGCAGCGCCAGGCAGACCAGCGCCAAACTGATGGTCAAGGCGGTGTCTAGCATTCGAAGATCTCCTTCAGCGGCTGCTCGTAGCGTTCGCGGATGGTGCGGATCAGGGTCTGTTCGTCACGCACGTCCAGAGCGTGGATCAGCAGCGTCTTGCCGTCCATGCGCAGGTTGGCCGACACCGTTCCTGGGGTCAGGGTGATGGTGCTGGCCAGCAGGGTGATGGTGAATCGCTCCTCGAGCATCAGCGGATACTCGACGAAGTGGGGCCGAGTGCGGCGCCAGGGATTGATGATGATCCAGGCCACCTGCATGTTGGCCACCACGATGTCACCGATCACCCGGAAGAAGAAGCGCACCAGTTTCCAGGGCTTCTTTACACCGGGCTGCATGTCCCAGAAGGGGTAGGTCAGCCAGGGGATGAGCACGGCCAGAAAGCCGCCAAGCAGCAGGTGACCGACCGAGACCGTGTTGACCAGCAACAGCCACACGACCAGCAGCAGCAGGCTGAGCAGCGGTGTCGGCAGTAGTGAGCGAGTGCGTCGGTTCATTGGGCGTCTCCCTGATCGATCAGAACGGCCTGAATCATCGGTTGCGGGTCGCTCAACTGTTCTGCCGTGGCCTCGGTGTAGCCGGCCAGGGGGCCGGCCAGGATCACCAGCAACGGCGACGATGCCAGCAGCCAGCCGGTGCCCGCCCACTGCCAGGGGGACAGCGAATCGCCGTCATCGCTGGCCTGGCTGCGCCAGAACAGGGTGGACCCTGCCCGCGACAGCGCCACGATGGCGCACAGGCCGGTGGCCAGCAGCAGAGGCCAGAACCAGAGACGTTGGGCGCTGTCGCCGGCGTTCATCAGCATGACCTTGCCCAGCGCCCCGGACAGCGGGGGCAGGCCCGCCACCGCCATGGACCCGATCAGGAACATCAGGCCCAGCGCCGTGGCGTTGCGCGGTATCCGGCCGCGCACCAGGCGGGTACCGGCCTTGCCACGCTGGACGCCGATCATGTCCGCCAGCAGGAACAGCCCGCCGGTGACCAGGGTGGTGTGCACCAGATAGAACAGGAGGCCCGACACCGCCTCGGGGGAGCGCATGCCGACGCCGGCGAGCAGGGTGCCCACCGACACCAGTACCAGATAGGCCACCAGCAGACGCAGGTCGCGGGCGGCCAGCACGCCGACACCGGCAATCGCCAGGGTGCCGAGCGAAAGCCACCACACCCAGCTCTGCTCAAGCGCCTCCAGGGGACCTGCCTGGTCGCCGAAGACCAGCCAGTAGACCCGCAGGATGGCGTAGACGCCGATCTTGGTCATCACCGCAAACAGGGCGGCCACCGGCGGCGGCGCGCTGGCGTAGGCCCGCGGGAGCCAGAAATACAGTGGCAGTACCGCCGCCTTGAGGCCAAATACCACCAGCAGCAGCAGAGCGCCGGCGACGACCATGCCCTGACGCTCTCCCGGCAGCTGACTCACCGCCTGGGCCATGTCCGCCATGTTGAGGGTGCCGGTGGCCCCGTACAGCAGCCCCACGGCGAACAGGAACAGCGCCGATCCCGCCAGGTTGAGCACGGCGTAGTGCACCGCCGACTGGATGCGCGCCTTGCCACCACCGTGGACCAGCAGGGCGTAGGAGGCCAGCAGCAGCACCTCGAAGAACACGAACAGGTTGAACAGGTCGCCGGTCAGGAAGGCGCCGTTGATTCCCATCAGCTGCAGCTGGAACAGGCCGTGGAAGTTGCTGCCCTTCTCGTCGTCGCCGCCGCAGGCGAACAGCACCGCACCAACCGCCAGCATCGAGGTCACGAACAGCATCAGCGCCGATAGCCGATCCAGCACCATGATGATGCCGAAGGGCGGCTGCCAGTTGCCCAGGGCGTAGTACTGGATCTCGCCGCTGGCCGCCTGGCGCAGCAGCATCACGCTGATCACCAGCAGCGCCAGGGTGGTGGCAAGGCCAAGACCACGCTTGAGCGTGGCATTGCCGAATCGGGTCAGCAGCAGCGCCACCGCTGCTGCCAGCGGCAGCACGATGGGCATCACGATCAGGTGGGACATCAGCGTCGCTCCTCCTTGTCCTCGGCCTTGCGCCCGTCCACGTGGTCATTGCCCATGTCGCCCCGTGCACGCATCGCCAGGATCACCGCGAAGGCGGTCATGGCGAAGCCAATGACGATGGCGGTCAGCACCAGCGCCTGGGGCAGCGGATCGCTGTAGTCGCTCTTGCCGTCGATGATGGCGGAACCACCGGTGGTCAGTCCGCCCATGGAGAACAGAAAGAGGTTGGTGGCGTAGGAGAGCAGCGTCAGACCGACCACCACTGGGAAGGTTCGGCCGCGCAGCATCAGATACAGGCCACTGGCGGCGAGCACGCCGGTCGTTATGGCATAGAGCATTTCCATGTCACACGGTCTCCTTGCCGTCGGGGGTGGGGTCGTCGGTGCGGTGCAGGCCGCGTTCCGTCGCGTCATGGTCTTCCTTGGCCGGACGGTGGGGGGTGGTCACCTTGCCCAGGTTGGCCAGGATCATCAGGGTCGCACCGACCACCGCCAGATAGACACCGAGATCGAACAGCATCGCGGTGGCCAGTTCGATATCGCCGATCAGCGGGATATGGAAATGGCCGAAAGACGAGGTCAGGAAGGGTGCGCCGAACAGCCAGCTGCCGAAGCCGGTCAGGGCGGCGACACCGACGCCGAGGATCGCCACCGGCTGGTAGGGGAAGTCGAGACGCTTCTGGGTCCAGGCAACGCCCCGGGCCATGTACACCAGGATCAATCCCACCGCGGTGATCAGGCCGGCGATAAAGCCGCCACCGGGCTGGTTGTGGCCGCGCAGGAAGATGAACACCGACACCAGCAGTGCCAGCGGCAGTACCGTCTGGGAGATGGTGGTCAGAATCATCGGGTAGCGGTCCGGTGCCCAGATGCGTCCCTCGCTGTCGCTGTGAGGCATGAACAGGCGCAGACGGTTGAGCAGCTTGAAGATGGCGAGACCGGCGATCGCCAGCACCGTGATCTCGCCCAGGGTGTCGAAGCCACGGAAGTCGACCAGGATGACATTGACCACATTGTGGCCGCCGCCGCCGGGCACGCTGTTGTCGAGGAAGAAGTCCGAGATGCTTTCGGTGTCGCGGGTCAGCACGGTGTAGTTGAGTCCGGCGATCACTCCGCCCAGACCGGTACACAGCACCAGGTCGCGCAGCGCCCGCGCCGGGGTGGATTCCCGAGGGGTCTTCTGGGGCAGGAAGAACAGCGCCAGCATCAGCAGGATCATGGTGACCACCTCGACCGATAGCTGGGTCAACGCCAGATCCGGTGCCGAGAAGCGGGCAAAGGTCAGTGATACCAGCAGGCCCACCACCGACAGCATCAGCAGCGAGATCAGACGATGGCGATGGGTAATGGCGGTACCGATGCCGGTGAACACCAGCAGCAGGGCGCCGACCAGCAGCACGCCGTCCACCGGTTGGTTGCCCTTGGCCCCGGTCAGGGTATCCATCTGGGCCAGACCGATGGCGCCGACCACCAGGGAGGCGGTCAGCAGCAGGGTCATGAAGCGCTGCAGCGAGGCGTTGTCGACGCATTCGGTGATGCGCTCGGCGCGATCGCCGATGCACTGGATGACACCCTCGAAGATACGGCTGGCATCACGCGGCGGGAAGTCCCGCACGAACTGGCGAATCTTGCGATGCAGGATATAGGTGATGACGCCGGCGACCAGGGCCACGGCGCTCATCGCCAGCGGCAGGTTGAAGCCGTGCCACAGGGCCAGGTGGAACTCCAGCGGCTCGAGCAGCACCGCCTCGACCGCAGGCGCCATCAGCCAGGTGGCCATCAGCGCCGGGAACAGGCCGACCAGGATACACAGCACCGCCAACAGCTCCGCCGGAGCTCGCATCAGATGGGGCGGCTCGTGCGGCGTCTTGGGCGGCGCGTGGCGCGGAGGGGAGAAGAACACCGCGTGGACCAGCCGCGCGGAATAGGCCACCGACAGCACGCCGCCAATGGTGGCCAGTACCGGCAGCACCAGGCTGAGGCCGCCGAAGGCGTGGGTCTCGAGGGCCTCGGTGAAGAACATTTCCTTGGAGATGAAGCCATTGAACAGCGGCACGCCCGCCATGGCGGCGCCGGTGATGCTCATCACCACGCAGGTGACCGGCATCGCCTTGGCCAGTTTGCCCAGCCGGGCCAGGTCGCGGGTGCCGGCCTCATGGTCGATGATCCCCGAACACATGAACAGTGCGGCCTTGAAGGTGGCGTGGTTGAGGATATGAAACAGCGCCGCCAGCACCGCCATGGGACTGCCGATGCCCAGCAGTACGGTGATCAGGCCCAGATGGCTGACGGTGGAGAACGCCAGGATACCCTTGAGATCCGCCTTGATCAGAGCAAACCAGGCGGCATACACCATGGTGACGATACCGATCACGGTCACGATGGCCGACCACAGCTCGCTGCCGGCGATGGCGGGATGCAGGCGCGCCATCAGGAAGATCCCCGCCTTGACCATGGTGGCGGAGTGCAGGTACGCAGACACCGGAGTCGGTGCCGCCATGGCATGGGGAAGCCAGAAGTGGAACGGGAACTGGGCGGACTTGGCGAAGGCGCCGAGCAGCACCAGGACCAGCATCAGCGGGTAGCGCGGGTCGGCCAGGATCGTCTCGCCGCTTTCCAGCACCACCTGCATGTCGAGACTGCCGACGATATCGCCCAGCAGCAGAAAGCCCGCCAGCAGGGCGAGGCCACCGGCGCCGGTGACCGTCATCGCCATGCGCGCGCCCTTGCGCGCCTCCGAGCGGTGTGACCAGAAACCGATCAGCAGGAAGGATGACAGGCTGGTCAACTCCCAGAAGAACCACAGCACCAGCAGGTTGTCGGCCATGGCGATGCCCACCATGGAGGCCATGAACAGGATCAGGTAGGCGTAGAAGCGGGCGTAGTTCTCGCTGGCGTCCAGATAGTAGTGGGCGTACAGGATGATCAGCAGGCCGATGCCCAGGATCAGCACATTGAACAGCAGTGACAGGCCATCGAGGCGAAAGGCCAGGTCCAGCCCCAGTTGGGGCACCCAGCTCAGGGAGACCCGAGGGATATCCCCGGCACCCAGGGCGGGTAGCTGGGCCAGGGTCATGGCCAGGGCTATGGCGGGAAGGACCGCCGTGGCAAGGGTGCAAAGAGGGCGGCCTCTAGATCCGGTCAATGCGGGGACCAGCACACCGAGAAGGGGGAGCAAGGGAATCCATAGCAAAGTCATCTGTCGGTCATCCTGCCTGTCCTTGAACGTGGTGAGCGCCGCGATGGTCTGAAAACACGAGCCCTCACAATGCCTTGGCCTACCGCCAGGGGTGTTGATCAGCTCACCCTGAAGCGCCGACCCACTTTACCCGAAAGATGGACGGATCGCTGCCCCGTGCGGATTCAACGTGATAGTCGTCGGCGCTCTAAAAGTTGTACATGTGGTGTACAAGGCCTATATATTATCGCTATGCAGTAGGGCAATGCCTCCGTCGGTAGCGCACGATCTGTGCCCTCGGGGCGCGTGCCGAGAATCTTCAGGCCTGTCGGGAGCGTGACATGGAAACAGAGCTGGTGTGGTTGCGTGGGGAACTGCGGCTGGCCGACAACCCCTTGCTGGACATCGCGCCCTCGGTCAGCGAGCGCCTGGTGGTGTTCGTGATCGACGAGGCGCTGCTTGATGGCACATCGGCAGACGGCGTGGCCGGTATCGGCGCTCGGCGGCTGCGCTTTCTGTGGCAGTGTCTCAAGGAGTTGCGTGGGACGCTGTTGAAGAAGGGTAGCGACCTGCTGGTGGCGGTGGACGAGCCGGTGTCGCTGGTCGCCCGGCTGGCCGAGAAGTATCAGGTGACACGGGTGGTGGCCAGCGAGGCCGCAGGCGGGGACGACCAGCTTGAGCGACTGGTACGCTGCCTGCCAAGGCAGTGTCGACTGGAGCGTCGTGGTACGGGCACGCTGTGGACGTCGCAGACGTTGCCGATGACGTTGGATGAAGTACCGGCAAGCTGGTCGGCTTTCCGGCGTCGTCTCGGCGAGGCGTCTCCTCGAAGTCACAGCCGTCCGCCCCCGGCGACGCAGCCGGCGTGGCCGGAGCGAGCGCCGCGCGGACTGCCCTCTTTGCAGCGATTGTCACGCGAAGCGGACGCCTTGAACGACGCGCCCGACAGCGCCGGGCTTGCCTTTGTCGGCGGTGAAGCGCCCGCCTGGCAGCGTCTCGACGACGTCGTGTGGGAGTCCGATTTGCTGGCGACCTATCAGCAGACGCGCAATGGTTTGATCGGCGCTGGCTTTTCGTCCCGTCTATCGCCCTGGCTGGCGCTTGGCTGTGTGTCGGCGACCCAGGTCCTCGAAGCACTGCGAGAATGGGAAGACCGGCGGGGCGCCAACACATCATCTCGCCACTTCTATCACGAGTTGTTATGGCGCGAGTACTTCCACTGGGCGGCACGCCAGGAAGGCAAGGCGCTGTTCGGCGATCCCCCACCATCGCCGGGGCAGGCATTCGAGTGCTGGCGCCTGGGCGCGACCGGGCAGCCGCTGATCGATGCAGCCATGCGTGAGTTGTCGGTCAGCGGCTGGCTCTCCAATCGCGCGCGTCAGCTCGTCGCCAGCTACCTGGTGCACGATCTCGGGGAGGACTGGCGCCACGGCGCCGCCTGGTTCGAACGCTGTCTGATCGACCATGACGTCGCCAGCAACTGGGGCAACTGGAAGTACATCGCAGGAGTGGGCCGCAACGCCAAACCCAGGATCTTCGATATCGACGAACAGAGCCGGCGCTACGACCCCGGTGAACGCTATGTCCGCCACTGGAAGGAGGTGAGCTTGCTGCCGTCTTCCTACGAGGCACTGGGGCATTGAGGCACTGGTGTATGGAAGGACGAGCGATGTCCTGTTTACCACGACGTTCGACCTCCCGTATGAGGTCTCTTGCCCCTGCGGGTAGCTCTCACCTTGGTGGTAGTGGTGCCACTTCTTGCGATGCTCTGGTGTCCTGACTGGCTGGTATGACAGCGGGTCCTGGGTCATCATGCCCGCATATTGATCGCCAAGGATTGCTTCATCATGCTGACTCGACTGTTACCCGCCCTTCTTGTGGTGACCCTGGCCGGTTGCCAGAGTACCTCCGCCGCCCCCTCCGGCGATGCCGCGGCGGCTACCAATGCCAGTGCTGGTGCAAGCGTCACCGCCAGCGCCAGTGGCGAAGCGTCTGGGCAGGCCGCCCCTGCCGCCCCTGCCGCCGCTGCAGCCGAGCCCCAGAGCTTCGATCAGTGGCTGGCCGGCTTTCGTGATCAGGCGCGTGCAGAAGGCATCAGCGAAGCGACCCTGGCGCGCGCGCTGGATGGCCTGCGCTACCGTCCCCGGGTGATCGAACTCGACGGCTCCCAGCCAGAGTTCGTGCGCCCGATCTGGCAATACCTGGATACCGCGGTCTCCAACGCCAGGGTGACCCAGGGGCGTGACAAGCTCGCCGCCAATCGCGCTGCGGCCGACCGCGCCGAGGCCGACTACGGTGTGCCCGCCGAGGTCCTTACCGCCATCTGGGGTATCGAGAGCAACTACGGCCAGAACTTCGGTGACTTCTCGACCCTGGAGGCACTGGCGACCCTGGCCTATGACGGTCGGCGCCGAGACTTTGCACGCGGTGAACTGATGGCAGCGCTCGAGATCATCGACGCCGGCGATATCACGCCGCAGCGCATGAAGGGCTCCTGGGCGGGGGCCATGGGCCATACCCAGTTCATTCCTTCCAGTTTCGTGGCCTACGCCAAGGACGGAGACGGCGACGGTCGCCGTGATATCTGGGCGAGTATCCCCGACGTCATGGCGTCGACCGCCAACTACCTGGATCGTGCCGGTTGGCGTCAGGGCGAGCCCTGGGGTGTCGAGGTGCAACTGCCGTCCGGGTTCGACTACGCCCAGACCGAGCTCGATACCCGCAAGAGCGCTTCGGCCTGGGCCGGCCTGGGTGTGAGCCCGCTGGGCGGTGGCGATCTGCCGGCCTTCGATGAGGCGTCGGTGATCACTCCTGCCGGCGCGCGTGGTCCTGCTTTCCTGGTGGGACCGAACTTCCGCGCCATCCTGCGATACAACAACGCCACCAGCTACGCCCTGGCGGTGGCCTCGCTGAGCGACCGTATCGCCGGGCGCGCCGGCATCGAGGGTGGCTGGCCTCGTGACGAGCAACCGCTCTCTCGTACTCAGGTGAAGACGCTGCAGTCGCGGCTTCAGGCGCTTGGCTACGAGGTGGGAACCCCGGACGGCATCATGGGTCCCAATACCCGGGCAGGGTTGCGCGCCTGGCAGCGCGACCAGGATCTGGTGCCCGACGGCTTCGCCACGCTCAACCTGCTCGAACGCCTGAGCCGCTGAGCGATCAATCAGCCCTGAAAACATCAAGGCGGCCCCTGACTCAGGGGCCTGACGTATCGGCGTCCGGCGGGACGCCCTCCACATGGAAATGGCACGATGACTCTCTGGAATCGATGGCTGTCGGGCCCCGCCCGACTGATGGCGCTGGCGGCGCTTCCCCTTTGCATGGCGCCGGCCGGCGGCGCCCTGGCCGATGACGGCCCTGACGTCTTTGGCTGGGTCGAGATGGCGACCCTGGAGCCCTGGGACGTCGAAGTGAAGGCAAAGCTGGACAGCGGTGCGCTGACGTCTTCGCTGGATGCCCGGGATATCGAGCGCTTCGACAAGGAAGGCGAACCCTGGGTGCGTTTCGCCCTCGAACTCGAGGACGAGGAGACCGGCGAGACCTTCAAGAAGCAGCTCGAACGCCCGCTCTATCGCGACATGACGGTGCGCGGGGCCGGCGGTCGCGACGAGCGCCTGGTGGTGTTGATGGAGGTGTGCATGGGGGACACCATCCACGAGGAGCAGTTCAGCCTGCGCAACCGGGAAGAGATGAACTACCCGATGCTGCTGGGGCGCCGTACCATCGGTGAGCTCGGGCTGCTGGACGTGCGCGAGACCTTCATGATCGAGCCGAGTTGCGACGAGAACTCTCCGGTCATCGAGCATGAGGGAGAAGGCGAGTACGGCACCAACAAGGATGACGGTGCCGATGACGAGGACAGCGAGAGCTGATACGTCGATGGCACCGCTGGTGTGGTCTACAGGGTTGGCCTAGAAGAGCCTGGACAGTAGCGCGGTCACCGCGGTTTCCACCCGCAGGATGCGCTCGCCCAGGTGGATGCCCTCGCAGCCTGCCGCCAGCATCTGTTCCACCTCCCATTCGATGAAGCCGCCCTCGGGGCCGACCAGCAGGGTCACAGGCTCGGTCAGGCCACGAGGGCAGGCATTCGCCATCCCGGGGTGCGCCAACAGGCCCCGTCGTCCTTCCAGCAGGGACGGCAGACGGTCCTCGACGAAGGGCCGAAAGCCCCGCGCCGTGTCCACCACCGGCAGCGTGGTATCGCGGGCCTGCTCCAGGCCAAGCACCAGGTGCTGGTGGATCTTGGCAGGATCGAGCTCGGGGGATTGCCAGTAGCTCTTCTCCACCCTGCGGCTATGCAGCAACGTGATGCGCTTCACCCCCAGCGCGGTGGCATGCTCTATGCTTCTTGCCAGCATGCGTGGGCGAGGCAGCGCCAGCACCAGGTGCACCGGCAGCGCCGCGGGCGGAGCCTGATCGAGCCCGGAAACGTCGAAGCAGGCCTCATCGTCGGTCAGCGACACGAGCTGACCGCGGCCCAGCGGGCCGTTCTCCAGTCCCAGGGTCATCACGTCGCCCTGTCGCGCGCGGTGGACCTGGCGCAGGTGGGCCAGGCGTCGGGGGTCGCGGACCCGTGCCAACCCGGCGTCATCGACGTCGTTCCGGGTGAGAAGTATCAGATTCATGGAACCTCGAATACCGGTTTGTCTTGCAAGGGCCGTGTCGCGGTGCAAAATGGATGCGAACGAAGCCGAGGATCTGCAGCTGCAGTCCCGGAGCTTCCCACGAACAAAGGAGCAGCGCCGTGCGCGTGATTCGCAAGTATGCCAATCGCCGGCTCTATGATACCGAACAGAGCCGCTATGTAACGCTCGAGGATCTACGAAGCCTGATTCTCGAGGAAGTGCCTTTCCGTGTGGAAGATGCCAAGAGTGGCGAGGACCTGACGCGTACCATTCTGCTGTCGATCATCATCGAGCAGGAGCAGGCCGACAGCGACGCCGAGGTGTTCTCCAATGACCTGCTGCAACAGCTGATTCGGGTGTACGCCATGTCTCAGCCGCTGCCCCTGGCGCGCTACCTGGAGCAGGGCACCCGGTTGATGATGGAGCAGCAGAAGAAGATGCAGGATCAGTGGCAGCAAGCCATGCGGCATTCGCCGATGGAGCTGATGCGCGAGCTGGCCGAGGAAAACATGCGTTTCTGGCAGAACACCATCAGCCAGGGCGGAACCAGCCAGGGCGGAACCAGCCAGGGCGGGACCACCAAGGACGACGACGAGCGTTCCTCCTGACCCTCCCACGCCCGGCTCTGATGGAGAGAGGCCAGGAGGGCGAGAGCGGGCTTTTTCTGCCATAATGCCGCCTCATTTGGTACTCGAAAGGTAGTTGAGCGGATGAAGGTCCTGATCATCGGCGGCGGTGGCCGCGAACATGCCCTGGCCTGGAAGGTCGCCCAGTCGTCCAGCGTCTCCTCGGTCTTCGTGGCGCCAGGCAATGCCGGCACCGCACGGGAGGCGGGACTGACCAACGTCGATATCGCGGTATCCGACCTCGACGGGCTGGTGGACTTTGCCCGGCGCGAGAGCGTCGGCCTGACCATCGTGGGCCCCGAGGCGCCGCTGGTCGAGGGAGTGGTGGATCGTTTTCGTGACGCCGGGCTCGCGATCTTCGGCCCGACCCAGGGCGCTGCCCAACTCGAGGGATCCAAGTCCTTTACCAAGGACTTTCTGGCTCGCCACGCCATTCCCACCGCTGACTACAGCACCTTCACCGCCGTGGAACCGGCGCTGGCCTATCTGCGGGACAAGGGCGCACCCATCGTCATCAAGGCCGACGGCCTGGCGGCGGGCAAGGGCGTCATCGTGGCCATGACCGAGGCCGAGGCCGAGGCGGCGGTTCGCGACATGCTCGAAGACAACGCCTTCGGTGATGCCGGTGCTCGTGTCGTGATCGAGGAATTCCTCAAAGGTGAGGAAGCCAGCTTTATCGTCATGGTGGATGGCGAGTCCATCGTGCCCATGGCCACCAGCCAGGACCACAAGCGGGTGGGCGAGGGCGACACCGGCCCCAACACCGGCGGCATGGGCGCCTATTCGCCGGCACCGGTGGTCACCGACAGCGTCTACCAGCGCATCATGGACGAGGTGATTCGCCCCACGGTGCGTGGCATGGCCGACGAAGGGCATCCCTATACCGGCTTCCTCTACGCCGGGCTGATGATCACCGACGCGGGTGAACCCAAGGTGATCGAGTACAACTGCCGCTTCGGCGACCCCGAAACCCAGCCGATCATGATGCGTCTGCAGAGCGATCTGGCCGAGCTGTGTCTGGCCGGCGCCGAGGGTCGCCTGTCCGGTCACGATTGCCGCTGGGACCCGCGTCCGGCCATCGGTGTGGTGATGGCCGCCGAAGGCTACCCCGGCAGCTACCGCAAGGGCGACGTGATCAGCGGAGGCGACAGTGCCGAGGCCTTGGGCGTCAAGGTTTTCCACGCCGGCACCGCGGAAAAGGATGGCCAGGTGGTCACCTCCGGCGGACGAGTGTTGTGCGTAACCGCCCTCGGTCAGGATCTTGGTGAGGCTCGGGAGCTGGCCTACCGCGGGGTCAAGACGGTGAGTTTCGAAGGCGCCTTCTGGCGTTCGGACATCGCCCACCGCGCCATGGCCCGGCAGTCCTGATCGTCGGGTACCGGTCTGGCTTGCCCCATGGTACTGACCAACAATAATCAGCAAGGAGCGAGCATGGAACGCGTCAAACTGGAGTTTCCCGAGCAGGCGATCGTCCACCGTCATGGTTTGACGGTGCGCGTGACCGACATGAACTACGGGCACCATCTGGGCCATGACGCCGTGATTTCGCTGTTGCACGAGGCCAGGGCGGCCGCCTTGGCCCATCTCGGGCTTCACGAAGGTGACATGGGAGGCTATCCCAGTGTCGCCGCCGACCTGGCGGTGCAGTACCAGGCCGAGTCTCGTTGGCCGGACGCCTTGACGGTCGAGACCGCCATCCCCGAACCGGCGCGCAAGGCCATCACGGTCTACCATCGCATGCGTCGCGACAGCGATCAGCGGATAGTGGCGACCGCCAGGCTCAACCTGATGGTGGTCGACCCCCAGGCAGGGCGTGCGGTGGCGGTGCCCGAAGCGGTACGTAACGCCCTGGCGAGGGCTGGCTGATGTCGAGGGAGTATCCAGTCATCGCGGTCACCGGTTCGTCCGGTGCCGGCACCACTACGGTCAAGCGTACCTTCGAGCGCATGTTCGCCCGGGAAGACGTCCACGCCGCCTTCGTCGATGGTGACGCCTTCCATCGCTACACCCGCCAGGAGATGGCGCGGATCTTTCGCGAGGAGCCCGAGCGCAAGGATGAGCTGTCCCACTTTGCGGTGGAGGCCAACCTGCTCGATCGCCTGGAGACGCTGTTCCAGGAGTACGGTGACAGCGGCGCCGGGACCTTCCGGCACTATATCCACGCCGAAGACAAGAAGATGATCGAGGCCGGCTACCAGGTCGGCACCTTCACCGAATGGCAGCCGCTGCCCACCGGTACCGACCTGCTGTTCTACGAGGGTCTGCACGGTGGGCTGGTCACCAGTGAGGTGGACATCGCCCGCCACGTCGATCTGCTGGTGGGCGTCGCCCCGACCATGAACCTCGAGTGGATCCAGAAGATCGACCGCGACATGCATGCCCGCGGCTACACCCAGGAAGCGGTCATCGACACCATCCTGGGGCGCATGGATGACTACGTGCGCTACATCCTGCCGCAGTTCTCGCGTACCCATATCAACTTTCAGCGGGTGCCCACGGTAGATACCTCGAACCCCTTCGAGGTCCAGGATATCCCCACCGATGCCGAGTCCTTCGTGGTGATCCGGTTCCGCGATCCGTCCACCGTGGATTTTCCCTACCTGCTGGCGATGATTCAGGACGCCTTCATGAGTCGCCCCCACACCCTGGTGGTGCCCGGCTCTCGTCTATCCTTGGCGATGGAGCTGATCCTCGGTCCGCTGGTGCGTCATCTGCTGGCCCAACGACGTTTTCGTTGAGCTGCCGCACCGTTGATGCCGGCTTCGTCTGACTGACAGGTCGGGATCGACGGCACCGGAGCTGGTGTGGCGAAGCGTTTTGCGCCGGCGACGCACACCACGACCGCGGCACAGGTGGCGAGCATCGCCACGCTGATCGACTCGTTCAACAACCAGGCCGCCAGGCCAAGCCCGAGAAACGGCTGCAGCAACTGTAGCTGACCCACCGCGGCCACCCCACCGAGCGCCAGGCCGCGATACCAGAAGATGAAGCCAATCAGCATGCTGAACAGCGATACATAGCCCAGCGACCACCAGGCGGCGCTGCCGATACCCTGCAGGGTCGGCGGTTGCGATGCGACCGCCAGAGGCAGCATCAACGGCAGGGTCAGGGTCAGCGCCCAGCAGATCACCCGCCAGCCTTGCAGCCGTCTTGATAGTCGCGCGCCCTCGGCGTAACCGAGCCCGCAGACGGTCACGGCGGCCAGCATCAACAGATCGCCGGTCAAGGAGGCGCTGCCAGGCTGGCCGAGCGCGAAGCCTGCGACCAGCGCAGCACCGCTCAACGAGCAGGCCCAGAACGCCGGGCGGGGCCTGTCGCCGGTACGCAGCACCCCGAACAGCGCGGTAGCCATCGGCAGCAGGCCGATATAGACCAGCGAGTGCGCTGCGCTGACGTGCTCCAGCGCCATGGCGGTCAGCAGTGGAAACCCCACCACCACGCAGGCGGCAACCAGCCCCAGCGATGCAAGCTCATCGGTCCGCGGCCGGCGTCCCTTCAGGCACGCCAGCAATACCACCGCCACCAGTCCCGCCAGGCTGGCCCTGGAAAAGGTCAGAAACAGCGGATCGAAGGCCCTCACCGCCACCCGGGTGGCGGGCAATGAACCGCTGAAGATGGCCATGCCGAGGGCGCCGCAGGCCCAGCCCTTGCCAAGGTCCGGGCGGTGTGTCGGGTTCAATGGTCGGTGTCGTGAGGGCATCTGCGCGAACTCCGTGGCGGGTCAGTAGCGCCTAGGGTGAAGGGCGTGCGCTGGTGCAGCCAGAGACGGTGCAGTACAGTTTTGACAAACTGTCATGGTGGAGCCTCCAGTACAGATGAAGGCACAGGACATCGATCGTCGGGCGGGCATCAGCCTGGTCGAGCAGGTGGTAGCGCTGATCCAGCGCCGCATGGCCCAGCGTCAGCTGGCGCCAGGTGCGCGCCTGCCGTCGATTCGCGGCTTGGCTGAATCGCTCGGGGTGTCACGCTCCACCGTGGTCGAGGCCTACGATCGGCTGGTCGCCGAGGGCGCCATCCATTCCCGTCGCGGCGCCGGCTTTTTCGTCGGTGATCGCTTGCCGCCGCTGTCCCTGGCGGAGCTGGCGCCCCGTCGCGAGCGCGAAGTGGACCCGCTGTGGCTGACCCGCCAGGCGCTCGAGAGCGACCATTACCGGCTGAGGCCAGGCTGTGGCTGGCTGCCGGCAGAGTGGATGCCCCACGAGGAGATTCGCCGTGGGCTGAGGCAGTTGGCGAGGCGTTCCGGCGCTGTCGCCAGCCTGACCGACTATGCGTCGCCCCAGGGCCTGCAAGCACTGCGTCAGGTGCTGGCGCATCGCCTTACCGAGCGGGGTGTCGAGGCGGCGCCGTCCCAGATCCTGCTGACCGAGTCCGGCACCCAGGCCATCGATCTGTTGTGTCGGTTTCTGCTCGAGCCGGGCGACCGCGTGCTGGTCGATGACCCCTGCTATTTCAACTTTCATGCCCTGCTGCGTGCCCACCGGGTCAAGGTGGTGGGGGTGCCCTTCAGCCCTGCGGGGCCGGACCTATCGCGCCTTGCCGAGGCCCTCGAGCAGCATCGTCCGCGGCTCTATATCACCAACTCGGGGCTGCATAATCCAACCGGTGCCAGCCTGTCACTGGCGGTGGCCCACCGCGTGCTGCGCCTGGCCGAGCGTCACGACCTGCTGATCATCGAGGACGACATCTTCGCCGACTTCGAGCACCAGGCGTCACCACGCCTGGCGGCGCTGGACGGGCTCGAGCGGGTAATCCAGGTGGGCAGCTTCTCCAAGACCCTGTCGGCCTCGGTGCGCTGTGGCTATATCGCCATCCGCCCCGAGTGGTTCGAGGAGCTGGTCGACCTGAAGCTGGCGACCTCCTTTGGCGCCAGCGCGCTGTCGGCAGAGCTGGTGTTCCAGCTGGTCAGGGAAGGCGCCTATCGACGTCACCTCAACGTGCTCAGGACGCGCCTGGCAGACGCCATGGGACAGGTCATGCCGCGACTGCGCTCGGCGGGCCTGGAGCCCTGGGTGGAGCCCAGTGCGGGGCTCTTTCTGTGGACGCGACTGCCCGCGGGGCTCTGCGCCAAGGACGTGGCCAGAGCGGCGTTGGACGAGGATCTGGTACTGGCGCCTGGGGAGGTGTTCAGCCCGGAAACGGCGAACAGTCACTACCTGCGCTTCAATGTGGCGCAGTCGCTGGATGATGACGTCTTCAGGGCGCTGGACCGGGCCATGGAGCGGGCGGCCCGGGGCGGGGACTGACCTTCGTGGTGCCATGCCAGTCCCGCTCATCCTGGAGGGGGGCTCAGTGGCCGGGAGGCGCCTGCTTGACGGGGGCGTCCTTGGCGGCGCCAGAGCCGACAAAGCGCTGGGCCATGGGCTGGGCGCTGACGCCGTGCAGCACCACCGAGATCATGACCGTCAACACCACGCAGGCGAGGATCTCGTCGCTGCCGGGGATCGGGTACTGGTCGTAGATCAGCAGTGCGAACAGGATGCTGGCCAACCCCCGAGGTCCGAACCAGCCGAGGAAGGTCTTTTCATAGGCGGACAAGCCGAGTCCGGTGAGCGATATCCAGATCGGAATCATGCGAATCACCGACAGGTACATCAGCGCCAGAGCAACGGTCTTCCAGGACGCATGCGAGATGGCCAGCGGCACCATTACCGCACCGAAGATCAGGAAGGTGGCGATGGTCAAGAGCTGGCCCTCGCTCTCCATGAACTCCTCGATGAAGGTGGTGTCATGGCGTAGCTGGTTGCCGAAGGTCAGGCCGCCGAGGAACACCGCGATAAAGCCGTTGCCGCCGACGGTTTCGGCGACCAGATAGATCAGGAAGGCCAGCGCCAGAAACAGGATGCCCTGATAGATGACGGTGACGTAGCCGCGGTCGATGGCGGCGTCGAGCAGGCGGGCAAAGCCCCAGCCGAACAGCACCCCGACCAGCGGCCCGAGGGTCAGTTGCAGCAGGGCGAAGGTCCAGAGGTTGTTCGGGGCGTCGGCGACCTCGGTGCCGGTGGCCGCCACCGCCAGCAGTGCCGAGGCAAGAATCACGGGTACAGCCAGACCATCATTGAGCCCACTTTCGACGTTGATCGACTGGCGGATACGTTCCGGCACGCTGGGGCTCGATACCACCGCCTGGCCCAAGGCCGCGTCGGTCGGGGTAAGAATCGCCGCCACCAGCATGGCGGTGCCCCAGGCTGCTTCCGGCGAGACCCACTTGGCCATCAGCGTGCCCAGCAAGACCGTCAGGGGCATGCCGATCAACAGCATGCGCAGCGGAATCGCCAGGTTCTGGCGCAGAGACTTCAGCTTGACCACCGAGGCATCGGCGAACAGCACGATGATCAGGGTGATCTCGGCGATCACCTGGGTCAGCTCCTGCTGCATGTCGATGGGCACCAGGTCCGGCGTCAGCGCGCCCAGCCCCATCCCCGCGGCCATGAACACCATGGGCAGACTGATCAGCGAGGCCGAGATGCGCCGCGACAGCAGGGCAAAGGCGATGATGATCAGAAGGATCAGCAGCAGGGCGGTGTGATGCATGGCAGGCGACACTCCGAAAATGCATGGGAGCTACGGTTGTACCATAGCCGCAATGGCTTGGGGGGGCAGGCGAGCGCGATGACCAGAGGTGCATAACTGGCGGTTTGGGAACGTTGCTCATGGGGCCTGGGTCAGTGATCGGGCGAGTCAGGGGACTGACAGCAGCCCTGTTGGCGGGTAATCTCGAAGACACCGTTTTTTCAGTGTGCCCCGGAGCCTGCCATGGATTGCCTGTTCTGCAAGATCATCAACCGCGAGATTCCCGCCGATATCGTCTACGAGGACGATCAGGTGCTGGCCTTCAACGATATCGATCCCAAGGCCCCGACCCATATGCTGGTCATCCCCAAGAAGCATATTGCCACCCTCAACGACATCACCGAGGAAGACCAGGCACTGGTGGGGCGCCTGCCGCTGACCGCCTCGCGTCTGGCCAAGGACCTCGGGTTTGCCGAAGACGGCTTCAGGGTGGTGATGAATTGCAATGAAGACGGCGGCCAGACGGTCTATCATATTCACATGCACGTGATGGGCGGTCGTCGCTTCACATGGCCGGCTGGCTAGCCGGCGCGCGACGGAGTCTCTTCCGGCAGTTCAAGCGCTCGACGCATCCGTGCATTCTCCGGCGTCGCCTGGTGTCCCCCAGGCGGCGCCGATCGCTTTTTGTTTCTAGGCGCCGCCGAGGGGCTTGTGCCCCATTTGAAAAGCCGGCGCCGATCGCTTTTGGTGTGTGTTGAGCGTCGAGGCGTCGCCGCCCTCAACATGAAGAGCCGGCGCTTGAGTGCCGCCGACGCTTGCGTAGAATAATCCCTTGATGCGAACGTTCATCGTTTCGCCCATGTTCGCTGGCTCACTTAGTCGTACAAGGATCGCGCCATGTCCCGCTCTCTCAGCCCCGCCGATCGGGCCATCCATCAGTTCGACAATGTATTGCGCACCCTGGTGCCGGGGGCGGCGCGGGCATCTCGGCCGACGCCCGCGGTCGATACGATCCATGACGGCGAAATGAGCCCGGATGAGCGCCATCACGCGGCCGGCCTGATGCGCATCAACCACACCGGAGAGGTATGCGCCCAGGCGCTGTACCAGGGCCAGGGCCTGACCGCCAAATTGCCGGAGGTGCGCGGCCAGATGGAGGAAGCCGCCCAGGAAGAGATCGATCACCTTGCCTGGTGCGAGGACCGGCTCAGGGAGTTGAATGCGCCGACCAGTCGACTCAATCCGCTGTTCTATGCGGCGTCCTTCGGCATGGGGGCGCTGGCGGGGGCGGTTGGCGATCGTGTCAGCCTGGGCTTTGTCGCCGCCACCGAGGAGCAGGTGGGCAAGCATCTGGACGAGCACCTCGAGACCTTGCCCGAAGGGGACAAGCGCTCCCGGGCGGTGCTCAGGCAGATGGCCATCGACGAGGCCCACCACGCCCAGCAGGCGCTGGAGGCTGGTGGCGCCAGGTTCCCTGGCCCGGTCAAGGCCGGCATGACGCTGATGTCCAGGGTGATGACCAAGAGCGTCTACCGCATCTGATCCTGTGCCGGTGGCCAGCGCCTGATGCTGCGATGGCCTCGCCCTCACGCAAAAGCCCCTGCCGATCGGCAGGGGCTTTTGCGTGAGGGTGGCTGTCGATCCGAGGCGCTCGCTGCTGCGCGGCGCTCGAAGCGGCCTCAGGACTCGACGATGGTGTAGGAATGGGTGACCTCGACGCCGCCCTTGGCCAGCATGATGGAGGCGCTGCAGTACTTGTCGGCGGACAGTTCCACCGCGCGCTGGACCTGCTTTTCCTTGAGCCCCTTGCCGGTGACGGTGAAGTGCACGTGGATCTTGGTAAACACCGACGGCACGCTGTCGGCGCGTTCGGCCTCGATGTCGGCGACGCAGTCTTCCACCGGGGCGCGGGACTTCTCGAGGATTTCCAGCACGTCGAAGGAGGTGCAGGCGCCCATGCCCATCAGCAGCATCTCCATCGGGCGCGGCCCGGTGTTGCGGCCACCGTGATCGGGGGGGCCGTCGATGACCACGGCGTGGCCACTACCGGATTCGGCCACGAACTGACGGCCGTCGGTCCATTTGACGCTGGCTTTCATGGGGATTCCTTCTTTTTCTGCGATAGTGATGTCGATGTTTTTTGATGCGGTCTGCAGGACGCGGTCTGCAAGATGCGGCCGGGCTCGATCAGCGTTCGCCGGGAGCGCTGCCGAGTCGGCGATTCAACGCCTCGAGGCGCTCGGGCGTACCCACGTCGACCCAGTCTCCCCGATGGTGGGTGCCGGCGACGAGGTCGCGGGCCATGGCCTCGCGAAGCAGTGGAGCGACAGGATAGCAGGGAGCGGGCAGGTCGTTCACCAGACGCGGGTCGATCAGCGCTATCCCCGAGTAGGTCAACTTTGGCGAGCCGTCGCTCGAAACTCTGCCGCCGGCCGCCAGGTGGAAGTCGCCGTCCGGGTTGTGGTCGGGGTTGTCGACCAGCACCAGATGGGCCAGATCGCCCTCCAGAGAGGGCAGGGCGCTGGGGTCGATGTCGCAGAAGGCATCGGCGCTGACCAGCACGAAGGGCTCCTCGCCGAGCAGTGGGCGAGCCTTGGCGATACCGCCGGCGGTCTCCAGCGGCTCGTCCTCGCGACTGTAGGCAATCGATACCCCGTAGCGTTCACCGTCGCCCAGGGTCTCGATAATCTGGTCGGCACGGTAGCTGACGTTGATCACCACCTGTTCGATACCGCAGCCGGCCAGGCGCCTGAGGTGGTGGCCAATCAGCGGTTCGCCGGCCACCGGCAACAGGGGTTTGGGGCAGTGGTCGGTCAGCGGACGCATGCGTTTGCCGAGACCGGCGGCCAGGATCATGGCTTTCATGGGCGCACCTCTGCGACACGGGCTTCGATCAGCGGGCGCAGGCTGTCTTCGACCCAGGCGCTGAAGTCGGCGTGTCCCGCGAGGCCCTCCAGCCCCTCGAGGCTGTCCTGAAGATGGGCAAGAAAGTGAGGTAGACGCGCCAGGTAGCCGTCGCGCTGGTCGCGCAGGGTCAGGCGACAGAAGATGCCGAGCACCTTGAGCGCACGCTGGGCAGCCATGGCATTGACCCAGCGCAGGAAACTGTCGCTATCCACCGAGTCGGACAGGCGCCCGTCGGCTATCGCGCGCTGGTGGAAAGCCTCGCTCCAGGCCGCCCGGGTGGCCGCATCGAAGCGCCGATAGCGCCCGTGCATCAGCGAGATCAGGTCATAGGTGATGGGGCCTGCCAGGGCGTCCTGGAAGTCGATCAACCACAGTTCGGCGGCGTGACGCATCAGGTTCATGGCGTCGAAGTCGCGGTGCACGGTGACCACCGGCTGGGCCAGCGCCTGTTCGATCAGCGCCTGGCGCAGCGCTGGCCAGCCGGGAGGCTGGCCATCCAACTCCAGCCACTGGCCGAGGCACCAGTCGGGGAACAGGTCCAGTTCCCGGGCCAGCGTTTCGGCGTCGTAGGGCGGCAGGCTATCGCTCGGAGCCTTCCGCTGAAGCTCCTCGAGCAGCGAGATGGCGGCGTCGAAATGGGCGTGGGTGGTGGCCTCGTCGGCACCGTCGAGGGCCAGGTGCAGCGGCTCGTCGCCGAGGTCCTCAAGCTCCACGAAGCCCTGGTCGGCGTCCACGGCATAGACCCGGGGTACCGGCAGGCTGGCTGCGTGCCAGTCACGGGCGATGGCGACGAAGGGGCCGACGTCCTCCTGGGGGGGCGGGGCGTCCATCAGCATGCGGGTCTCCCCACTTTCCAGGGTGAGGCGGTAGTAACGCCTGAAGCTGGCGTCGCCGGCGGCCAGCACGAGATCGCTCGAGCCCTCGATGGACGGGTGCTGTGCCTGTGCCCAAAGGCGCAGTTGCTCGAGTCGGCGGGGGCTTTCAGCCTGGGACATCGGGGGGAAAACTCCTGGTGGCGGCAGGGCGAAGGATGCCAATGTCGGTTGACGCTCCGTTGGCCTCACCGCATGCTGTGCATGGATCAAGGGCGGCCGTGGCGCGAATCTCGTTGGAACAGATCGGCGTTACAGGTCGGCCGCGGCCTGTATAATACCGATTCACCCCGTCGAGGACAGCGTGCAACATGGCCAAGCGATACGCATGGACGGCCCTGGCGGGCCTCGCCACCACCAGTCTGGTGTCGTCCCCCCTGTGGGCGGCCCCACCTGAACCCCTGCCGGCAAGCCAGATGGATTGGCAGCCCTGGGGCGATGACCGTCCCGCCGGGACGGTGTGCCGAGGCTACTACGTTCAGCCCGAATACCGCCTTCCTGCGCCGGCCATCGATGGCCAGGTCAACAGCGAATCCAACACCGCCAACTACGGCACCGATGGTGACACCGTGCTCGACGGTGAAGTGGTGCTGCGCAAGGGCGATACCCAGCTCGAAGCAACCCGGGTGCAGGTGCCACCGGAGCGTGACCTGGCCAACGCCAGTGGTCCCCTGACCCTGCGCGACAAGGGCCTGCTGGTACGCGGCGACAGCGCCGAGGTTTCCCTGAACAGTGACCAGGCCACCATCGATTCGGCCCACTACGTGGCCCACGAGTCGCGCCTGCGCGGCGACGCCATCCAGCTCGAGCGAGTCAGTGACAACGTCTTCCGCCTGCGCGAGGCCAGCTTCACCACCTGTGAGCCCGGCGACAGCACCTGGCGCCTGATCGGCAACGATATTCTGCTGGATCGCAACAAAGGCTATGGTACCGCCAAGCACGCCCGTCTGGAGCTGGGCGATGTGCCGGTGTTCTACTGGCCCTGGGTGCGCTTTCCCATCGATGAACGCCGTCAGACGGGCTTCCTGTGGCCGACCATCGGCGTCTCCGACGGTGGTGTCGACTACGCACAGCCCTTCTATCTGAACCTGGCGCCCAACTATGACGCTACCATCACCCCGCGCTGGATCGACGACAGCGGGTTATTGATGGGGGCGGAGTTCCGCTATCTGTTTCCCACCGATCAGGGCACCCTGGAAGGCGCCTACATCGGCGACGACAAGTCCGCCGGGGATGACGACTCCACCACCGAACTCGAGAACGGCGACGAGCGCTGGTACTTCGACTACAGCCACTACGGGCGCTTCAGCTCGCGCGTGCCTTACCGGCTGCGCTACGGCGCCGCCAGCGACGGCCGCTACTTCGATGACTTCGGGCGTACCTTTGGTGAGACGGACACCAGCAACATGGCGCGTCTGGCCCAGATCGACTACCTCGGCGACACCTGGAACCTCCAGGCCAAGGCCCAGGGCTATCAGCTGCTGGACGATCCGGTAGACGAAGGCGACAAGCCCTTCTACCGGCTGCCAAGCCTGACCGCCAACGGCCGCTGGTCACAGGACCTCGGTTTCTATCAGGAGTGGAACTCCAACGCGACCTACTTCTGGCGGGATATCGAGGGCGACGAGAACGGCTTCTACGACTACGAGGATACCCAGCGCCGCATCCCGTTGAGGGAAGACGTCAAGGGCGCCCGCCTGGATCTGGCGCCGGCGGTGGGCTACCGCTTCGAGCCGAGCTGGGGCTTCTTCGAGCCCCGCGTGGCGCTGCAGCACACACGCTACGACCTCGACTATGACGATCGCATCACCGACAACAGCGAGAGTCCGACGCTGACCGCGCCGGTCACCACCATCGACGCCGGGCTGATCTTCGAGCGCGACTTTGCCTTTGGCGGCGACGACTGGCGCCAGACCCTCGAGCCACGCCTGAATTATGCCTACGTACCGGAACGCGACCAGAGCGACTTCCCCGACTTCGACACCGAAGAGCTGTCGTTCTCCTGGAACCAGCTGTGGTCACCGTACCGCTTCTCCGGTGGCGATCGTCTGGGTGACCTGAATCGTCTGTCCTACGGCGTGGAAAGCCGCTTCCTCGAAGACCAGAGCGGCCGCGAGCGCCTCTCCATCGGGGTCGGTCAGGCGGCCTACTTCGAGGACCGCAATATCGACATGGCCGGTGACCCCGAGACGCTGCCGGGGGATGAGACGTCATTCGACTACTACGACGCCACCCGCGATCGTTCGCCCTGGGTAACCCGCCTCAACTGGCAGATCACCGACAACTGGAGCACCCGTTGGCAGTGGCTTTACGACGACGAGGAAAGTCGCACCGAGAGCACCGGCCTTGGCGTGCAGTACCGTGCCGACGCCGGTCACGTGCTCAACCTGGGTTACCGCTGGGAGCTTGAAGGCTTCGACAACGCCGACGATGACGACGACGTTCGCAACTACAACCGCGAAGAGTACGACATGTCCTTCGCCTACAAGGCCACGGATCGTTTCGACGTCATCGGCCGGGTGCTCTACGACAACACCAACGACCGTGCCCTCGACCAGATGGCGGGTGTGCAGTGGAACGACTGCTGTTATGGTGTGCAGGTCGTGTGGCGCGAGTGGATCGAAGACGAGGACACCGCCAACAACCTCGAAGACGACACCACAGATCGCGGGCTCTTCCTGCGCTTTGTGCTCAAGGGCTTCGGTGGCTTCGGTGGCGAGGCGGACACCTACTTCCAGTCTGCGGTGCCCGGTTACCGTCCCGGCCTGAACTAAATACCCTGGCGTATCCCCAACGGCGAGCACGCGACGTGCTCGCCGCATCGAATCTGAGTGAACGAGGAAGCATGACTATGCGTAGCCGACCCCTTGCCGCCCTGGCGATGGCCGCCTGTCTGGCACTGACCACCGTGGCGGCCCACGCCCAGGACGGTTACCGCCAGCCGCTGGATCGGATCGTCGCCGTGGTCAACGAGGACGCCATCATGGCCTCCCAGCTCGATGACCGCGTAGAGCAGGCCATGGCCAGACTGCGCGCAAGCGACATGGACACTCCTCCGGAGCAGGCCCTGCGTGAGCAGATTCTGGACCGCATGATCGTCGAGGAGATCGAGGTGCAGATGGCCGAGCGCATGAACCTGAGCGTCGACGATACCGAGCTCAATCGTCAGGTGCGCGCCGTGGCCAACCAGAACGGTGTGAGCCTGGAGCAGTTCGCCGATCGGCTCGAGTCCCAGGGCATGAGCCTGTCCCAGGTGCGTGATCAGATCCGTCGCGAGATGCTGATCATGAAGGTCCAGCAGGCCCAGGTGTCCAGCCGGATCAACATCTCCGAGTCCGAGGTCGAGCGCTATCTGCAGCAGGAGGGCGTCGGCACCAGCCGCGAGGAGGCGCGCCAGGCGATCTTCCAGCGCAAGGCCGGCGATGAACTCGAGAAGTGGGTTCAGGAAATTCGCGGCGAGGCCTTCGTCGAGAAGCGCCTGAACCAGGGCTGATGTCGCAGCGGATGAAGGCACCGATCGTGGTGACCACCGGCGAACCCGCCGGTATCGGTCCAGAGCTTGCCCTGATGCTGGCTGCGCGCCACGCCACCGACTGGGTCGCCATTGGCGACCCAGAGCTGTTGAGGGCTCGCGCCCAGGCGCTCGGACTGGATGTCGAGGTGGTGATAGCGGCACCGGGCGAGGCGCACCCGGGGCCGCGCCGGCAGCGTCTGGCGGTGTGGCCGGTCGCGCTCAAGGAGGCCAGCGAGCCTGGCGTGCTGTCGACAGCCAACGCCGACTATGTGCTCGAGACTCTGGATATGGCGGTGGCCCAGTGCCTGGCCGGCAAGGCCTCGGCGATGGTCACGGCGCCGCTGCACAAGGGGGTGATCCGCGACGCGGGGCACCACCACTTCACCGGCCATACCGAGTACCTGCGCGATGCCTGCGGGGTCGAGGAGGTGGTCATGATGCTGGCCACCGACAGCGCCCTGCACGGGCGCGTCGTCTCGGCCGACGCCACCACTGATCCATTGCGTTCGATACCGCTGCGGGTGGCCCTGGCGACCACCCACCTGCCGCTGCGCGAGGTGGCCGATGCGCTGTCTCAAAAGGGGCTCGAGCGAGTGCTGCGTATACTGGCTCGGGACCTGACAGACTTCTTTGGCGTTGTCTCTCCGCGGATCGCCGTGTGCGGTCTGAACCCCCACGCCGGCGAGGATGGGCATCTCGGGCGCGAAGAGATCGAGATCATCACCCCGGTGCTCGAACGGCTACGTGAAGAAGGACTGGCCCTTGACGGGCCGCTGCCGGCGGATACCCTTTTCACCCCGCGCCATCTCGACGGCGTCGACGCGGTGCTGGCGATGTATCATGACCAGGGTCTGCCGGTGCTCAAGTACTCGGGATTCGGCCAGGCCGCCAACATCACATTAGGGCTGCCGCTGGCACGGACCTCGGTGGACCACGGCACCGCCCTGGACCTGGCCGGGCATGGCACCGCCAGTCCCGATAGCCTGGCGGTGGCGATTGCCCTCGCCGAGGATATGGGCAGCCGGGTGGCCGAGCGCTGAAGGTCCGTCACCCCAACCCTCGTTTTGCAAAGGATTCAAGCATGTCATCCCGCCCCACGGCGCACCGGGCCCGCAAGCGCTTCGGTCAGAACTTCTTGCGTGATCCCGGCGTCATCTCGCGCATCGTGCGTTCCATCGGGGCGCGCCCCGGCGACCGTATGGTCGAGATCGGCCCTGGCCAGGGGGCGCTGACCGAACCACTGCTCGATGCCACCGACGGTGATCTGGAGGTCATCGAGCTGGACCGGGACCTGATTCCGGGGCTGCGGGTGCAATTCTTCAATCACCCGAACTTCGTCATCCACGAAGGCGACGCCCTCAAGATGGACTTCGTTGCGCTACGCGGCGAGGGCCAGCCACTCCGGGTCGTCGGCAACCTTCCCTACAACATCTCGACCCCGCTGATCTCGCACTTGCTCAAGGCCGGCGACGCCATCCAGGACATGCACTTCATGCTGCAGAAGGAGGTGGTGGATCGTCTTGCGGCGCCACCGGGCGGAGGTGATCGTGGGCGGCTGTCGGTGCTGGCGCAGTACTTCTGCGACGTCGATTCGCTGTTCGTGGTACCGCCGGAGGCCTTCGTGCCGCGTCCCAAGGTGGACTCGGCCATCGTCAGGCTGACCCCGCGTGAGCGACCCCAGGGGCGGGCCAAGGACGAGACGTTGCTGTTCGACGTGGTGCGCGAGGCCTTCGGTCAGCGGCGCAAGACGCTGCGCAACAATCTCAAGGGACGCATCGACGGTGACGCCCTCGAGGCCCTCGGTATCGATCCGAGCCGGCGGCCCCAGACGCTGGAGGTGGAAGAGTTCGTGTCCATCGCCAACGCCTTGAGTGCAGAGGAGAACCCGTCATGAGCGAGATGCCCGACGTAAGGGTCGATGTGGAGCCCGCCTATCGTGAAGATGAATCTTCGCCGATGGAGAACCGCTTCGTGTTCAGCTACACGGTGACGGTGCACAATCATTCGCCGGGGAATATCCAGTTGATGGCGCGTTTCTGGAAGATCACCCAGACCAGCGGGCAGGTCCAGGAGGTTCGCGGCAAGGGGGTGGTCGGCAAGCAGCCGATGATAGGTCCCGGTCAGACCTTCCAGTACACCAGTCGTGCCATTCTCGACGGGCCGGTAGGGTTCATGGAAGGGGCCTATACCTGCGTGGACACCGCCAGCCAGCGTCCCTTCGAAGTGCCGATCACGGTGTTTCGCCTGGCCACACCCAACCAGATTCACTGATCTGGCGCATCGAACGACCTTCAAGAGCCCCGAGATCCTATGAAACGCTACGCTATCGGTGACCTTCAAGGCTGTCACGAGGAATTCATCGCCCTGCTCGAGGCGCTCGACTTCGATCCACGTCGGGATCAGTTGTGGCTGGCCGGAGATCTGGTCAACCGCGGGCCGGGGTCGCTGGCCTGCCTGCGCGAAGTGATGGCGCTGGGGGAGGCGGCCAGGGTGGTGCTAGGCAACCACGACCTGCATTTGCTGGCGGTCGCGCGAGGTGGCGCCGCGACCAAGCGCAAGGACACCATCGACGATATTCTAGAGGCCGAGGATCGCGAGACCCTGCTCGACTGGCTCCAGGCCAGGCCGCTGCTGGTGCGCGATGGCAATACCCTGATGACCCACGCCGGCCTGCCGCCCCAGTGGGGGCTGGATCAGGCCGAGTCGCTGGCCGGTGAGGTCGAGTGGATGCTGACCGGCGAGCGTGCCGGCGATTTTCTCACGCGCATGTACGGCAATCGTCCGCGCCGCTTCAAGCCGCACCAGGAAGGGGTCGACCGCCTGCGGGCCATCGTCAATACCCTGACCCGTATGCGCTTCATCGACGCCGAGGGGCGCCTGGATTTTGACGCCAAGGAAGGCCTGGACAGCGCGCCGGACGGCTTCGCTCCCTGGTTTCAGTACCCTCGCCAGGATGATCCCTGGCTGCTGTTCGGCCACTGGGCCGCGCTCAACGGCGAGGCCAGCGGCAGTCGGGTTCGCGCCGAGGCGCTGGATACCGGCTGCGTCTGGGGCGGCAGTCTGACCGCGCTGGACCTGGACAGCGGCGAGCGCATCAGCGTGCCCAGTCGGCAGTTTGCGTAACGCCGCAGGCCACTCGCCGATACCCGCTTCCCCGTGCCCGACCCTTCCCTTTATCAAGGAGTCCATATGACGTCCGCCGCCTTCGAACATCTGGATATCGAGCGCCTGAGCCAGTGGCTCGATGAGCAAGGCGAGCTGTGTCTCGTCGATATTCGCGATCCCGGCAGCTACGCCCAGGGCCACATTCCCGGCAGCCGCCATCTGGACAACCACAGCGTAGGGCCGTTGGTCGAGCAAACGCCGAAGGATAGGCCCCTGGTAGTGGTGTGCTATCACGGCCATTCCAGCCAGCAGGCGGCAAGCTGGCTCAGCGCCCAGGGCTTCGAGCGTGTCTACAGCCTCGATGGTGGTTTTTCCGAGTGGCAGCATCGCCTGCCCGAACGGGTGAGCCGGACGGCGTCATGACCCGGGATCGCGAGCAGCGCCAGGGCGACGAGCCTTGTGCGGGGCTGGAGGTCTATCGGGTGGGGGGCGCGGTACGCGACGCTCTACTTGGCTGGCCGGTGAAGGACACCGACTGGGTGGTGGTCGGCGCCACCCCCGAGGCCATGCGCCAGCGTGGTTTTCGCCCGGTGGGGCGCGACTTTCCGGTATTTCTGCACCCCGAGACCCACGAAGAGTACGCCCTGGCGCGGACCGAGCGAAAGTCCGGTCACGGCTATACCGGCTTTGTGGTGCACGCCAGCCCCGAGGTGACCCTGGAGGAAGACCTGGCCCGTCGCGATCTGACCATCAACGCCATGGCCGAGTCGCTCGACGGCGCACTGGTGGATCCCTTCGATGGCCGTCGAGACCTCGATGATCGACTGCTGCGCCACGTCAGCCCGGCCTTCGTCGAGGATCCCTTGAGGGTGCTGCGTACCGCCCGCTTTCTGGCCCGTTATGCAGGCCTTGGCTTTCGCATCGCCGAACCGACCCAGGCGCTGATGCGCCAACTGGCCGACAGCGGTGAGCTCGACCATCTGGTGGCCGAGCGGGTCTGGGTGGAGACCGAGAAAGCGCTCGGCGAGCCCGAGCCGCGGCATTACTTCGATGCCCTGGCCGCCTGCGGTGCACTTGAGCGGCTGATGCCGGCGCTGAACGAGGCGGGCGGTGATGCCCTGGAGCGCGCGCTTGTGCGGATGACGAGATTGCCCGAGGCGTTGTCCGGTTCGCCCTGTTGGCGCTGGGGGCGCCTGGTGGAGGCGCTGAGTGCGCCCGCACGCAAGGCCCTGGAGGAACGCCTCAAGCTACCCAACGACTATCGTGACGCCGGGCATCAGTTGGCGTCGACCCGGCAGCTGGCGTCGTCGCTTGCTCAGGACGGTGATCGCTCGGCGCCGTCGATCGCCATGGACTGGCTCGATGGCATCGACGCCTGGCGCCGCGGTGAGCGGGTGGCGCCGCTGCTGGCGGTGCTGGCACTTAGGCGTCCCGGGGACGCCGAGCGCTTGGCGCTGGGCTATCGTACGGCGCTGGCGCTCTCGCCCAGAGACCTGCTCGATGAGGGCTTCAAGGGTGCGGCGCTGGGTCAGGAGTTACGACACAGGCGGCTTGCCGTCCTGGAAGACGCCTGGCGCTAGCGGGCTTGCGCTGCTATTTCTCAAATGCCCCCTCGAGTGCCGCGCGTGAAGGCAGCGCCCGATCCCCCCAGTGGAACTCGATGGGCCACAACGGCTGGTCGTCCGCGTCGAAGGCCTGCCAGATCTCCTGATAGCAGCGCCCGTCGAGGGGGTGGCGGTGCTCCGGCAGCAGCTCGGCCATGGGCCAGAGCACGAAGGCGTGGTGCAGGATTTCGCCTCGCGGCAGGCTGACGCCGTCGATGTCGCCTACCTGCTCGCCGACGGTGAGGATGTCCACGTCGAGGATGCGAGGGCTGAACTTGGGGCTGTCCTTGCGTCGACCATTGGCGGCCTCGAGCCGTTTGCACCAGGCCTGCAGTTCGCCAACGGACCAGTCGCTGTAGAGGGCGACCACCAGGTTGTAGAAGTTGCGACCGTCTTCGAAGCCGACCGGCTTGCTTTCGTAGACCCGCGAGATGGCAAGCTCGCCAAAGGTCTCCGACAGGGCGTCCAGGCAGACGCGAATATGCTGGTCGCGCTCGATATTGCTGCCAAGACTCAGGGTTACCAGCGCCATCAGTGGCCCCCGGGGCGCTGACCGCGCTCGATGCTGACGCCTACGGCGCGGGCGTTGGCCACCGCCCCGGGCTTGCGCAGGGTCATCTTCAGCCAGGGCACGCCGAACTCCTCCTGCAATAGTTCCGCCAGCCGCTCGGCGAAGGTTTCCACCAACTCGAAGCTGTGTTCTTCGGCGAAGACCCCGATGCGACGGCTGATGGCGTCATAGTCGAGGGTCTGGCTCAGGTCATCGTCTTGCGCTGCAGCGCGGATGTCGGTGGCCAGCACCAGGTCCAGCGTCAGGCGCTGGGTGATGCTGCGCTCCCAGTCATAGACGCCGATGACGGTATCCAGTTCAAGGCCTTCGATCAGTACCTGATCCATCGGTGATCCCCGGTGATTGTCCTCCCGGCCGCTAAGCAAGAACCGGGAAAAGCAGGTGTGACAAGGCGCCCGATTGTACTTGAGCCGCCCCCCGGGAAACAGGCCGCGGGTGACTCGCGAGTGCTCGTACTGGCAAACTACGACGGAATGCCCTTGAGTGTGGCATCTTTCGCCAGCACCGGTTGCGTCGGGTCAGGAGTCGCCATGGGTTCATCGTTGGAAGTGATACTGCCCTTGACCGCTCTTGCCTACCTGAGCGGCACCTGGCTGGGCGCCATCAGCGTCTGCCGCTGGGCCGGGCGCCCGGATCCGCGGCTCAGCGGCTCCTGCAATCCTGGCTTCTCCAATGTGCTTCGCCAGCACGGCGTGCCGCTGGCGCTGGCGACGCTGGCGATCGACGCCCTGAAAAGCTGGCCGGTGCTGCTGCTCGGCCTGTGGCTCGAACTGCCGCCCTGGGGGCTAGGCCTGGTAGGGCTCGGTGTGCTGCTGGGCCACTGCTACCCGGCGTGGTATCGCTTCCGTGGTGGCAAGGCGGTGGCCAGCGCCTTCGGCGTGATGCTGTTGTTGACCCCTGGGGTAGCCCTGGTCAGCGCCGTGATCTGGGCGCTGCTTGCCTGGTGGGCGCACACCGCGGCGGTGGCCTCATTGACCAGCGCCACCCTGGCCCCGCTGCTGAGCCTGTGGCTGGCGCCGGACTTTGTCTGGGTAGTGCTGGTATTCGCCGGTCTTGTGGTGGCCCGCCACGCCATCAATATCGGCCGGTTGCGCCAGGGCAAGGAGCCCCACCTGTAAAGCGACCGGCTCGATGGGGCAGGCAGGGCTCCTGGGCGTATAGAGAGCGCAATCATGGCCCTTTCTTCTTGCTAGTCGACTACGGCGCGCTGAGTTGATCCATCGGCCAGCGCGGCACCGCCTTCATCTGACCCACGGTATCGCGTTCTCCCGCCAGCAGGCGCTGAGCACCGGCATAAGCGATCATGGCCCCGTTGTCGGTGCAGAAGCGGCCGCGAGGGTAGTAGGCGCGAGCCCCCTGTTTTCGCGTCGCTTCTTCCAGCTTGGCGCGCAGGCGCACATTGGCACTGACACCGCCGGCCACCACCAGGCGGGTGAGCCCGGTCTGCTTGAGGGCCCGACGGCACTTGATCGCCAGGGTGTCGGCGACGGCTTCCTCGAAGGCCCTGGCGACGTCGGCGCGGGCCTGGTCGTCGAGCTGGCCAGCCTGTTCTAACTGACGAATGGCGGTCAGGGTGTGGGTCTTGAGCCCCGAAAAGCTGAAGTCGAGACCCGGGCGATCGGTCATCGGCCGGGGGAAGCGGAAGCGGCCCGGGTCGCCGCCCTCGGCCAGGGCAGCTACCCGCGGGCCGCCGGGGTAATCGAGGTCCAGCATCTTGGCAGCTTTGTCGAAGGCTTCGCCGGCGGCATCGTCCACCGATTCGCCCAGCAGTTGATAGCACCCGATGCCGTCAACCTGGACCAGCTGGGTGTGGCCGCCCGAGACCAGCAATGCCACGAAGGGAAAGGCCGGAGGCTCGTCCTCGAGCATGGGAGCGAGCAGGTGTCCTTCCATATGGTGAACGCCGAGCACCGGAATGCCGAGTGCGCGGGCCATGCCGTGGGCGGTGCTGGCGCCGACCATCAGCGCGCCGACCAGCCCGGGGCCTGCCGTGTAGGCGATGGCGTCCAGCTGGGTGCGTTCGAGCTGTGCTCCAGAGAGCACCTGGTCGATCAGCGGCAGCAGGCGCCGGGTATGGTCGCGAGAGGCGAGTTCCGGCACCACACCGCCGTAGTCCGCGTGCATCGCCACCTGGCTATGCAACGCATCGGCCAGCAAGCCGCGGTCGGTGTCGTAAAGGGCGACGCCGGTCTCGTCGCAGGAGGTTTCGATGCCTAGTACGCGCATGGATCGGGCTCGGGAAACGGTGAAAGGGGGGAGTATTCTACGCCGATTTGGCTTCCGCTGCATAAGCGACGGGCTCCCTTTCGGCGGCCGCGGCGCGCCTTGTGGCAGGCAAGCAGCGCTGGTGGCGGGTGCAGATTGAAGGGTGAGCGAGACGAAAGCATTTGCAAGAAAGCGGGATGGTCACTAAAATACTGTCCGCTGCAAGACTGGGTCGTGCATCCAGGGCTCGCTTCCCCCGTCTCTGTTCCGTTTCAGGTCATGCCCGCAGGGTTCCTGCGCTGAGCTGTTGTCAGCTCAAGGGTTGGCCGGACAAGGAGTGGTGCGGGGTATTGGCCTTGAAGGTGTGCGTACAAACCGAACTCAAGTTACCCAAGGTAGGTGAGTGCTTAATGCCTTCTGTCAAAGTACGTGATAACGAGCCGTTTGACGTCGCTCTGCGTCGCTTCAAGCGTTCCTGTGAAAAAGCCGGCGTTCTGTCCGAGGTTCGTCGTCGTGAGCAGTACGAGAAGCCGACTGCCGAGCGCAAGCGCAAGGCTGCTGCCGCTGTCAAGCGTCACGCCAAGAAGCTCCAGCGCGAGCGCAAGCGTTTCGAACGGCTCTATTGATCCGTACTTGAGTCGAGCGCGGTCCGCCGCCCTCGGTTCAGGAGGACGCCAAGCGGCCGCCATTGAGGTGGCCGCTTGTTTTTCTGACGTTTGTCGCCGACTCCCGCTTCGCTTCTCTTGCTCCTGCTAGTGCATTGTCTAGCGCGTTTCAGTCTAGACTAGCGCGCTTCAGTCGAGAGAGCTCCTGTCGAGCAGAATATGGCCGGTCAGATTCCCCAGCGTTTCATCGATGATCTCCTTGCCCGCGTCGACGTGGTCGAAGTGGTGGGAGAGCGCGTCAAGCTGAAAAAGGCCGGGCGCAACCATTCCGGTCTGTGCCCCTTCCACCAGGAAAAGAGCCCGTCTTTCACGGTCAGTGCGGACAAGCAGTTCTATCACTGCTTCGGCTGCGGCGCCCACGGCAACGCCCTGCGCTTTCTGATGGAGTACGACAAGCTGCGGTTTCCCGAAGCGGTGGAGCAGCTGGCCTCGCGGATGGGAATGGAAGTGCCGAGGGAAGGGGCGGACGACCCTCGCGCCCAGGCCCGCGAGAAGAAGCGCAAGGAAGGCGTCAACCTGCTGGAAATGTCGGCCAGCTATTTTCGCGAGCGGCTCAAGATGCCAGAAGGCAAGGCGGCGCGCGAATACCTCGAGGGTCGAGGGCTGTCCGATGAGGTGCGCGAGACCTTCGGCATCGGCTACGCGCCGGCCCAGTGGGAGGCGCTGAAGCGACACCTGGGCAGCCAGGGCGTCGATGAGTCGGTGCAGATCGAGTACGGCCTGCTGGTGCATCACGAGGACAGTGGCCGCAGCTACGACCGCTTCCGCGATCGGGTGGTCTTTCCGATCCGCGACATTCGCGGCAGGACGCTTGGCTTCGGCGGCCGAGTGATGGGCGACGCCAAGCCCAAGTACCTGAACTCTCCAGAGACGCCGGTGTTCCACAAGGGGCGCGAGCTCTACGGCCTCTATGAGGCACGTCAGGCCAATCATCGCCTGGAACGCCTGCTGATCGTCGAGGGCTACATGGACGTGGTGGCGCTGGCCCAGTTCGGCATCCGCAACGCGGTGGCGACGCTTGGCACCGCCACCACCGCCGATCACCTGCGTCGGCTGTTCCGTCTGGTCAGCGAAGTAGTGTTCTGCTTCGACGGCGACAAGGCGGGACGTCAGGCGGCGGCGCGGGCGCTGGAAACGGTGCTGCCGGAGATGATCGATGGTCGCCAGGCACGCTTCCTGTTCCTGCCGGAGGGAGAGGATCCCGACTCCCTGGTGCGCAAGGAGGGAACCGAGGCTTTCGAGGATCGGGTGACCTGCGCAAGCCCTCTGTCGGAGTTTCTGTTCGAGCACGCCGCCCAGGGGCGCGATCTGGCCCAGCTTGAATCGCGAGAGCGCTACGCCAGTCAGGTGCTGGCTGCGATCGAGAAGCTGCCGCAGGGGGTGCTCAAGTCGCTGATGCTGACCGAGCTCTCACGTCGCACCGGGGTCGAGCAGTCGCGCTTCGAGGCGCTGCTGGCGCCGGCGCCCGAGGACAACGACTTCGCGCCGGTCGATGAGTTTTTCGAACCCGTCGTCGAGGACGGCGAGCCGGCTCCACGGCCGCGCCGTTCCGGGGGCGCCCTTGGCCTGATGGCGCGAACCCTGCAATTGCTGGTTCACGAGCCCAGGCTGGTGGAGCGCTTGCCCGAATCGCTGGACTGGTGCGGGGGGCAGGATGAGGACGCCCGGTTGTGCCGGGAGGTCATTACCTTGCTTCGTGCTGGCGGCTATTCAAGCGCTCAGGTGCTGCTGATGCACTTCCACGGTAGCGAGGACGGTGAGCGGCTGGCGGCGCTGGCGCGACGGGAGTTGTTGATCCCGGTGGCAGCCAGGGCGGCGGAGCTCGATGGTCTGGTGAGCTATTTTCAGAGAGCCAGTCAGACCCCGTCCCGGCAGGAAGAGATCGACGCCTTGCTGAGGCGGCAACAGTTCGGCGAGCGGTTGTCGAGTGAAGAACGCGGGCGCTTGATGGAGTTGCTGGCGGCGGGGCGCTAGGTCGCTTGCGGGAGGGCGCGAGCGCTGTCACGACGGCAGGTTCGGCTACCACCAATGGTAAGAACCTGTGAGCGTTCGACGACAAATATGAGGTATGGATGCGGGTAGGGTTGAATTTTGTCCTACCATCACCATCTAAGGGATACGGCGCTGACAAGTGGCGCAACCAGATAAACTAACACACCTGAGACATCGCGCAAACACTCCAGACTGGCAGAAGTGGCCCCAAAACCGCTATACTGTCCGGCTTACCGAGTTTCTCCACCTTAGCGCTTCAGGTGCTTCATTCTTCTTCGTCGAGATAGGGTTTCTATGGCTGGAAATGCGCAGCAGCAGTCACGTCTGAAGGAGTTGATCGCGCGCGGCAAGGAACAGGGCTTCCTGACCTATGCCGAGGTCAACGACCACCTTCCCGAAGATATCGCCGACCCCGACCAGGTGGAAGATATCATCGGCATGATCAATGACATGGGTATTAACGTCGTCGAGGAAGCTCCCGACGAAGATACCCTGATGATGTCGGATCACTCAACCGATGAATCCGCGGCTGAAGAGGCAGTGGCGGCCCTGGCCGCGGTGGAAAGCGATGTCGGTCGCACCACGGACCCGGTGCGCATGTACATGCGCGAGATGGGCACCGTCGAGCTGTTGACTCGTGAAGGCGAGATCGAGATCGCCAAGCGCATCGAAGAAGGCACCCGTGAAGTCATGTCGGCGCTGGCCTATGTGCCGGGTGCCGTCGAGTCGATCCTCGATGCCTACGATGCCACCCAGGACGAGGAAGCGCCGGGACGTCTCTCTGATCTGTTTTCCGGCTTCATCGACCCCGACGAAGGCATCCCCGGCGTGGCCGAGGCAGAAGTGCCCGAGGTAGACGAGCAGGCTGCCAGCGACGACGACGAAGACGGCGAGGAAGAAGAGGACGACTCCGGTGGTGGCCCGGATCCGGAAGAGGCCCGTGCGCGTTTCGGGCAGATTCGCGAGCAGAGCCAGGCCGCCAACGCCGCCATCGAGACCCACGGTCGTCAGTCCCGTGAGGCTCAGGAAGAGCTGGCACGTCTGGCCGAGCTGTTCTCTCCGATCAAGCTGGTGCCCAAGCATTTCGAACGTCTGGTCGGACAGGTCCGCATCAGCGTCGAGCAGGTGCGTGCCCAGGAAAAGACGGTGATGCAGCTCCTGGTTAAGCAGGCCAAGGTGCCGCGCAAGGCCTTTATCAAGGCCTTCCCGAGCAACGAGTCCCGGCTCGACTGGCTCGACGACTTCATGGCCGACAACGCCCGCTACGCCGATCGTCTCGCGCCGCTCAAGGCCGATGTTCAGCGTGCCCAGCGCAAGATCGCCTTTGAGGAGGAGATGATCCAGCTGCCGGTGAGTGAGGTGAAGGAGGTCAATCGTCGCCTGTCCATCGGTGAGGCCAAGGCTCGCCGTGCCAAGAAGGAGATGGTCGAGGCCAACCTGCGTCTGGTCATCTCCATCGCCAAGAAGTACACCAATCGCGGCCTGCAGTTCCTCGACCTGATCCAGGAAGGCAACATCGGCCTGATGAAGGCGGTGGACAAGTTCGAATATCGTCGCGGCTACAAGTTCTCGACCTACGCCACCTGGTGGATTCGTCAGGCGATCACGCGTTCCATCGCCGACCAGGCGCGCACCATCCGTATTCCGGTGCACATGATCGAGACCATCAACAAGCTCAACCGCGTTTCGCGGCAGATGCTGCAGGAGATGGGTCGCGAGCCGACGCCTGAAGAACTGGGCGAGCGTCTCGAGATGCCGGAAGACAAGGTGCGCAAGGTGCTCAAGATCGCCAAGGAGCCGATCTCCATGGAGACGCCGATCGGTGACGACGACGATTCGCACCTGGGTGACTTCATCGAAGACTCCACCATGGTGCTGCCGATCGACTCGGCCACCGGCGAGGGTCTCGTCGAAGCCACGCGCAACGTGCTCGGTGGCCTGACCGCCCGCGAAGCCAAGGTGCTGCGGATGCGCTTCGGTATCGACATGAACACCGACCACACCCTTGAGGAGGTCGGCAAGCAGTTTGACGTGACCCGCGAGCGTATCCGTCAGATCGAGGCCAAGGCGCTGCGCAAGTTGCGCCATCCGACCCGCTCCGAACCGCTGCGCTCCTTCCTCGACGAGTAACGCCTGTCTCGACCGAGCAGGGCTTGTTTCGACAGCGAAGCAGTAGGGTGAGCACAGGACGCCCGTGGCGAAAGCCACGGGCGTTTTTTCATGTCATCGAATCAGGGTGAAGCGCTGCCGCAAGCGAGCGTTTCCGGCGAGCGAAGGCTGAAAGTGACAACGCCCGCGGTGATGGCCGCGGGCGTTGTCGTGTCACGACGCTGTGGTGGTCGCGAGCTATTGGCTGCTGGCCTGGCGCCGGCGGATCCACAGCACCAGTTCGACCATGGCGAACATCAGCAGGGTATAGCCGAACAGTTCCGTGACCTCTTCGGCGGCGTCCTTGAATACCCTGACGTAGCGTTCGGCGAGCAGGGCCTCCCACATCTCGCTGCGGCCGTAGAGCCGCGAGAAGGCAAAGGTGCAGAGGAAGCCTGCGGCAAACAGGCCAAACGCGAAGCTTTCGACGAACTCCTCGAACTCGCGTACGAAGGCGTGACGCTGGCGCAGCACGCAATAGAGAATGGGCAGCAGCAGCAGGGTCACCAGGGTCTGCCAGGCGCCGTCGAAGACGTAGGCGTCGAGAAAGGCGTCCTGCTCGCGAATCAGGGCGGCGCCGAGCAGGCCGAACATCAATAGCGTCACCCGTGGCAGGCCGCCCAGCACCTGGCGGGCGTAGATCAGCAAGAGGCAGCTGATCAGCAGCCACAGTGTCTGCATGCTCTCGGTAAAGCCGACTTCGCTGAAGCGAATCTTTTCGGGCAGGCCGGTCTCCCACAGCACGCCCTGCATCATCGCGCCGATGATCAGGATATAGAGCAAGGCTCTGGCGCAGGTCGCGCGAAAGCTGATGGCAGGCGTGATGGAAGGGGGGGTATTGAGCATCCCTCTCAATCTCCAGAAAAGGGGTGTATCTGGGCGTGATTATACCCGTCGAGCCGGGGGAGTGTCTGGGAATCCCAAAGGATTCTTCGCCAGTCTTCGCCATATGCTTATACAGCATAGGCAAGGCGCAAGACAGGTGCCCGATGACCTGGCCTGGGCCGCTCGTTCAGGCACGGGGGTTAGTGGTTTGTGCTGCGGCTGGCCTCCTCCACCAGCCAGTCGTGCACGGCCTTGACCCGGCGATCGTCGGTGGCGCCTGCCGCGTGGACGATGCCGTACTGCTTGCCACTGTCGACGCGGGCACGGAAGGGGGCGATCAGGGCGCCGCTCTTCAACTCGCTGGTGATCAGTGTTTCCCGGGCGATCGCCACGCCCATGCCGGCGATGGCGGCCTCCATGGTGAGGTGATTGCGGTTGAAGGTGTAGCCACGCTCCAGATTGATCGAAGGGGCGCCGATGGCGGACAGGTAGTGGCGCCACTCGCCATACTCCTGGCTGCCGCGCCAGGCGGTGATGTCATGCAGCAGCGGGTACCAGGCCAGGTCTTCGGGACGTCTGAGTGGTGGGCGGCCCTTCAGCAGGCCGGGTGAACAGACCGGGAAGATGCGTTCCTGCATCAGCGGGGTGATGGCAAGTCCCGGATAGTGGCCGTCGTTGAGGTCGAGCGCGAGGTCAAAGTCGCCGTCACGCAACGAGATGTTGCTGTCCTCGGCGGTGATATGCAGTTCGATATCGGGAAACCTGGCCTGCAGACGCGGCAGGCGGGGCATCAGCCACTTGTTGAGGAAGGAGGGCACCGAGCGCAGGCGGATGACCCCGCTCATTACCCCGCTGCGCAGGCGACTCACCTCGAGTCCCACCGCCTGGTAGGCGTCGTCCACCACGGCGGCCAGGCGCTTGCCTTCTTCGGTCAGTTCCAGGCGACGGGGCAGGCGTCGGAACAGCTTGAAGCCCAGCCGGTCCTCCAGTTGCTTGATCTGCTGGCTGACGGCGCCGGTGGTGACGTGCAGTTCCTCCGCCGCTCGGGTGAAGGACAGGTGGCGGGCGCTGACGGCGAACCCCTTCAGCCAGGCGTGGGTCTGGGCGTTGAGCAGTCGACTCATTGCGATGTGTTCCGACAAGAGGTCATGGTCTGGCCGTGGTATGGCGGTGGTTTAGGTATGGTTTAGCTGAGCTATAGTGAAGGCAAGATATTCTGCCTTGTCCATCGAAGCGATGGCAGCCAGCATAACGATATCCCGGAGGAACGACAGCCCTCGCTTTAGCGAAATTGACCTCGCAGGTCTCGGACCTCCGCCCCTCATGCCCCACACTTCGCGTCATTCGTACAAGAGGCAGCGCCATGGCTATCAGCGTATTCGACCTGTTCAAGATCGGGATCGGGCCGTCCAGCTCCCACACCGTGGGGCCGATGAAGGCCGCCTACGACTTCGTCGAGGCGCTGCGGTCGCAGGACCTGCTGGAGCGCGTCGCGGGGATCGAGATTCACCTCTACGGTTCGCTGTCGGCCACCGGCAAGGGCCACGCCTCCGATCGCGCCTGCGTGATGGGACTGATGGGTGAGCGTCCAGACCGCATCGATCCGGCCGTTGTTGGCCCCTGCATCGAAGAGCTGCTCGAGAGCCAGACCCTGTTGCTCGGTGGTCAGGTGGCGGTGCCTTTCCTGTGGGCCAGAGACCTGCAATGGCACGAGGAGAGCCTGCCCTATCACCCCAACGCCATGACGCTGGTGGCCAAGGGGCACAGCGAGGAGGTCAAGCGCGAGACCTACTACTCGGTCGGAGGTGGCTTCGTCATCGACGAGGCCCAGGCCCGGGACGGAGCGCTGGATTCCGACACCACCCCCTTGCCTTACGACTTCAACAGCGGCGCGGAACTGATGGCGCTGTGTCGTCTGCATGGCATGAGCATCAGCGAGCTGATGCTGGAAAACGAGAAGGCCTGGCGCAGCGAAGCCGAGGTGCGCTCCGGTCTGTGGGATATCTGGCAAGCCATGCAGGCCTGCGTCAACCGTGGTGTCGAGGGGGAAGGGGTGTTGCCTGGCGGGCTCAACGTCAAGCGTCGCGCCGCGTCACTGTATCGCCGTCTCGAGGCGATGGGCGATGACGCGGGGCTGATCGCCACGACGTTTTCGGCGATGGACTGGGTCAACGTCTACGCCCTGGCGGTCAACGAGGAAAATGCCGCCGGTGGGCGCATGGTCACCGCGCCCACCAATGGCGCCGCGGGGATCATTCCCGCCGTGCTGCACTACTACATGAAGTTTCAGCCCGGTGCCTGTGAGAAGGACGTGGTCAACTTCCTGCTGACCGCCGGCGCCGTCGGCATCCTGTGCAAGAAGAATGCCTCCATCTCCGGCGCCGAGGTGGGCTGTCAGGGTGAGGTGGGATCGGCCTGCGCCATGGCCGCGGCCGGACTCGCCGAAGTCATGGGGGCCAGCGTTCCCCAGGTCGAGAACGCCGCCGAGATTGGCCTCGAACACAACCTGGGGCTGACCTGCGATCCGGTCGGAGGCCTGGTCCAGGTGCCCTGCATCGAGCGCAATGCGATTGCCTCGGTCAAGGCCATCAACGCCGCCCTGATGGCCTGTCGCGGTGATGGTGAGCACTTCATCTCGCTGGACAAGGCCATCCGCACCATGCGCGACACCGGCGCCGACATGCAGGAGAAGTACAAGGAAACCTCCAAGGGGGGACTCGCCGTCAACGCCATCGAGTGCTGAGCAGGACGCGGGCGCTGGTCGTGGTGGTTGACCAGTCGCTCGACGAGGACCGAACCATTGGAGCCTCTTCTTTCAGGCCCCCGTCGCGCCAGCGCGACGGGGGCCTTGTGCTTTTCAGGGGGAAAACCTCGCGGGGCCAAGGTGTTGCCGGTTTGTCGTAAGCAACCTATTGAAATGCGGAGAATACATCTTTGGTCTTGTTCAACGCTTGGCCAATTGCGTCGGGCCTTTGACTCTTCTAGCTTACGTAAACGTAAAGTAGAGCGTCGCCATCGCGGCATCGAACAACCATAACAACCTCAAGCCAGGGACCCCGGTCCCGCAGAGGACGCCACATGACCCAGCAGTACGTGCTAGAGACCCGTGGCCTGACCAAGTCGTTTCGTGGCTTCACCGCCGTGGACGGCGTGGATCTCAAGATCACGGAAGGGCATATCCACGCCCTGATTGGCCCCAACGGCGCCGGCAAGACCACGGTCTTCAATCTGCTCACCAAGTTTCTTCCGCCGACCCGCGGCGAGATCCTCTATCGCGGCAAGCCGATCACCCGCATGCGGGCCAACGAGATCGCGCGGCTGGGGCTGGTGCGTTCGTTCCAGATATCCGCCGTGTTCGCCCACATGACCGCGCTCGAGAACGTGCGTGTGGCCCTGCAGCGCAATCTCGGCACCTCCTTCCATTTCTGGAAGTCAGAGCGCTCGCTGGAGCCACTCAACCAGCGTGCCATGGAACTGCTCGAGCAGGTGGGACTGGCCGACGTCGCCGATGTCCTCACCGTGGAGTTGCCCTACGGACGCAAGCGTGCGCTGGAGGTGGCCACCACCCTGGCGCTGGAGCCCACCGTGATGCTGCTCGACGAGCCCACCCAGGGCATGGGAGCCGAGGACGTCGACCGTATCGTCGAGCTGATTCGGCGGGTTTCTGCCGGGCGTACCGTGTTGATGGTCGAGCACAATCTGAGCGTCGTCAGTCGTCTTTGTGATCGCATCACCGTGCTGGCCCGGGGCTCGGTACTGGCCGAAGGCGACTATGCCAGCGTCTCGGCCGATCCGGCGGTGCGTGAAGCCTACATGGGCAGTGAAGCCAGCGTCGGTGAGGAGGCCAGCGCATGAACCAGACTCTCGACAGGCCAACTGCTTCACCGGCGGTCGGCGCCCATGGCGACGAGGCGCTCAGTCTAGCGGACGTCAACGCCTTCTACGGCGAGTCGCATATCCTGCATGGCGTGGAGCTGCGCGTGAAGCGGGGAGAGCTGGTGACCCTGCTGGGGCGCAACGGGGCCGGACGCAGCACCACCCTGAAGACCATCATGAACATGGTCGGTTCGCGCAGTGGCTCGATCAAGATCAACGGCCAGGAGACCCTGGCCATGAAGCCTCATCACATCCCGCGTCTGGGGGTCGGCTACTGCCCCGAGGAGCGTGGCATCTTCGCCAGTCTCGACGTCGAGGAGAACCTGCTGCTGCCGCCCACCGTGCGCTCGGGCGGAATGAGCCTGGATGACATCTACGCCATGTTCCCCAATCTCTACGAGCGGCGTCGCAGTCAGGGGACGCGGCTGTCCGGCGGCGAGCAGCAAATGCTGGCGATGGCCCGCATCCTGCGTACCGGGGCCGAGATCCTGCTGCTCGACGAGATCACCGAGGGGTTGGCACCGGTCATCAACCAGAAGCTCGCCGAGGTGCTGATTACCCTCAAGTCTCGGGGCATGACCATCGTGCTGGTGGAGCAGAACTTCCGCTTCGCCGCGCCCCTGGCCGATCGCCACTTCGTGATGGAACACGGTCGCATCATCGAGACCATCGAGGCGCGTGATCTGGATGCTCGTCGTGAGCACCTCAACAGCCTGCTCGGGGTCTAGTGTCCATGGCCGCTGTCTTCCAGGCTTTAGATAACCTTTGCATCGACCACAAGATGTCCGGCAGTAGCCGTTCAACAACCACTTTCTAAACAACAACCTATTCAACAACAACAAGGGCCGCTGGCCCCAGGAGCCTCCCATGACCAAGGTACACGCTTCCTCCCCCCGTCTTGCCCGCCGCCACCTGGCCCTGGCGGTCGCCGCCGCCACCGGCCTGGGCCTGGCATCGTCGGCCATGGCGCAGGACGCCATCAGCGATGGCGAGGTGCGTATCGGCTATCTGGCCGACATGTCCGGCACCTACCGTGACCTGGCCGGCCCCGGCGGCCTCGAAGCGCTGAAGATGGCGGTGGAGGACTTCGGCGGCGAAGTCGCCGGTGCCCCCATCGAGGTGTTCAGCGCCGACGATCGCAACAGCGCCGACGTGGGCGCCAACACCGTGCGCGGCTGGGTCGACCAGCAGAACGTCGACCTGGTGGCCGGCATGGTCGCCTCCTCGGTGTCCATCGCCGTGACCAAGGTGCTGGAGGAGGCCGGCGGTCTGGCCATCATTTCCGGCTCGGCGGCCTCGAGCATCACCAACGAACACTGCACCCCGAACCATATCCACTACGTCTATGACACCTATCCGCTGGCCAACGGTACCGCCAAGGCGGTGGTCGAGCAGGGCGGCGACAGCTGGTTCATGCTCACCGCCGACTACGCCTTCGGTCATGCCCTCGAGAGCGACGTGGAGAAGGTGGTCACCGACAACGGTGGCACGATCATCGATCGCGTTCGCCATCCGTTCCCGACCAGCGACTTCTCCTCCTACATCCTTCAGGCCCAGGGCTCCGGCGCCAAGATCGTCGGTCTGGCCAACGCCGGCTCCGACACCGTCAACGCGATCAAGACGGCCAGCCAGTTTGGCCTGACCCAGAGTGGCCAGCAGCTGGCCGGCCTGCTGATCTTCCTCAACGACGTCCATGCCATGGGCCTGGAGACGACTCAGGGCTTATTGTTGACCACCGGCTGGTACTGGGACATGGATGACGAGTCCCGCGAGTGGGCCGAGCGCTACTTCGAGCGGGTGGGCAAGATGCCGACCATGGTTCAGGCCGGCATCTACTCCAGCACCACCCAGTACCTGAAGGCGCTGGAAGAAGCCGGCACCGACGATCCTGCCACCGTCAGGGCCAAGCTGGGCGAGGCGCCGATCAACGACTTCTTCGCTCGCAATGGCCAGATTCGCGAGGATGGCCGCATGGTGCATGACATGTACCTGGCCGAGGTGAAGGCTCCCGCCGACTCCGAGGGCGAGTGGGACCTTTACGAGATCCAGGCCACGATTCCGGCCGAAGAGGCCTACCGTCCGCTGTCCGAGAGTTCCTGCAAGCTCGTCAACTGAGCCGCCCGCGCTCGATCTACGCCGGGGTCACCAGGGTGGTGCCCCGGCCTGATGCTCAAGGGAAATCATCATGACCATGATATTCGGCGTACCGCTGGCGGTGTTCATGGGCCAGCTGATGCTGGGGCTGATCAACGGCGCCTTCTATGCGCTGCTCAGCCTGGGGCTGGCGGTCATCTTCGGTCTGCTGAAGATCGTCAATTTCGCCCACGGCGCCCAGTACATGCTGGGTGCCTTTGCTGCACTGCTCGGGGCTCAGTACCTGGGCATCAACTACTGGCTGGCGCTGTTGCTGGTGCCGCTGGTGGTCGGCGCCTTCGGTGCTCTGCTCGAGCGTCTGGTGCTGCGGCGCATTGCCCATCTGGATCACCTCTATGGGCTGCTGCTGACCTTCGGCCTGGCGCTGATCTTCGAGGGTAGCCTGATCAACCTGTTCGGCGTGTCCGGGGCCAGCTACCCGATTCCCGAGGCGTTGAGCGGCGGCATCAAGCTGCCCTTCATGTTCCTGCCGACCTATCGCGGCTGGGTGCTGGTGGCGGCCCTGGTGGTATGCCTGGGCACCTGGTTCATCATCGAGCGCACCCGGCTTGGCGCCTACCTGCGGGCGGGCACCGAGAACCCCGCCTTGATGCAGGCCTTCGGCGTCAACGTGCCGCTGCTGGTCACCTTGACCTATGGCTTCGGGGTGGCCCTGGCGGCCTTCGCCGGGGTACTCGCCGCGCCCTTGTACCCGGTGTCACCGACCATGGGCTCGAGTCTGTTGATCGTGGTCTTCGCGGTGGTGGTGATCGGCGGCATGGGCTCGATCCTCGGTGCCATCCTGACCGGTCTTGCCATGGGGCTGATCGAGGGGCTGACCAAGGTGTACTACCCGGAGGCAGCCAACACCGTAATCTTCCTGGTGATGATCATGGTGCTGATGCTGAGGCCCGCCGGGCTGTTTGGAAAGGAGGCCTGAGATGTCCACAACCACTACTTCGCCGACACCGACTCAGACCCGGGCCCGCGCCGCGCGCCGACGCCAGGGCATGCTGATGATCGTGTTGCTGGCCATCGCCCTGGTCGCGCCGCTGTTTGCCTACCCGGTGTTCCTGATGAAGGTGCTGTGCTTCGCGCTGTTCGCCTGTGCCTTCAACCTGCTGCTGGGCTTCGCCGGGCTGCTGTCCTTCGGCCATGCCGCCTTTCTCGCCACCGGGGGCTACGTCACCGGCTTTCTGCTGTCGAGTTATCCGGGCCTGACGCCAGAACTCGGGATCGTCGTCGGCACCCTGGCGGCGGTGATCCTCGGCACCCTGTTCGGGGCGCTGGCGATTCGCCGTCAGGGCATCTACTTCGCCATGGTGACCCTGGCGCTGGCCCAGATGATGTTCTTCTTCTACATCCAGGCGCCCTTCACCGGGGGCGAGGATGGCCTGCACGGTGTGCCGCGGGGCAAGCTGCTGGGGCTGATCGACCTGTCCGACAACCTGGCGATGTACTACGTGGTGCTGGCGATCTTCGTGATCGGCTTCGCCATCATCCAGCGCACCGTGCACTCGCCCTTCGGTCAGGTGCTCAAGGCCATCCGCGAGAACGAGCCACGGGCGGTGTCACTGGGCTACAACGTCGACGCCTACAAGCTGGTGGCCTTCGTCATCTCGGCGGGACTTGCTGGCCTTGCCGGCGCGACCAAGACGGTGGTGTTCCAGCTTGCCTCGCTCACCGATGCCCACTGGCACATGTCCGGCGAGGTCATCCTGATGACCCTGGTCGGTGGTGTCGGCACCCTGTTCGGCCCGCTGGTCGGCGCTGGCCTGGTGGTCAGCCTGCAGACTCAGCTGGCGCAGTCGCCGCTGGGCAACTGGGTCAGTGTCATCCTGGGGTCCATCTTCGTGCTCTGCGTGCTGAGCTTTCGCAGCGGTATTGTCGGCGAGATCCAGAACATGGTGCGCAAGAACTTCAAGTAGTCATCCCTCCTCCGGTGTCCTTGACGCAATGCCCGGCCTTCAGGTCGGGCATTGTTGTTACCGGCATGTCTGCAGTGCTGCGGCCTTCCTGTTCTGGTGTCCCTGCACGGGTCTTGCCTGACCTGTAATACCTGACGTTGGTGTCTTCCCGGTTCATTTCCCTTCCGTGGTGGATGGGTGTGTGCGTTTATTCGGCAAGTTCCGGTTGATAAGTGACCAAGTTTTGCCATGTGAATTTCTGGCGATATTGGCACAGAGTTTGTTGTGGTGTTTTTTGTAGGATTTTGCCGTCTAACTATGACCGGTCCTGCAAAAAAATGGGTTTTTGCATAAGGTGACTTTAAGGCTGAACTTTGGGGGTTTTCTTAAACTATTGAAAGGACAGGGGGTTTTCGGTTTTTTACGGTGTTTGGTTTATTGTGGATGTTAGTTTTACCCCCTTATTTTTCAAACATAAGTACTTGTTGATAGGATATTTCTTACAAATTATTGGTCGTATGCCTACACCAAAAAGGTTTTATTTTGTGCGCCGCATCATTGGGGAGATGGTAGGATTCCTGACGTTGGCGTCATAATACTTACATAATTGCTAATGTGATTGTCGGTGAAGGTTGGTGTTAAACCACTTTGCTGTTTCATCATTGTATTGGTGGTTGGCAGTCAAACCATGATGGATGTCAGCTTTATTCACATTTTCGTGTGTTGATATGCCAAGGACCGAGGCGGAATTTTCGGGACAAGTACGTTTAAGTGGGTTGAAGGCTCCTCGCAGGGAGGCCGCACATCGTTATGCAAGAAGAAAAAACAGCAGTTCTATGCAATGTCGTGAATCTGCCGGTAGGTGTCCGACCTTGCATTGTCTCACGTTATCGCCTTTTCGGGGCGGTAGTGCCCGTGCTTCTGATTGCCTTGATCAGTGGGTGTTCGTCGTCTGACGTGATGGAGTCCAGTCCGCAGGAGGTGGTCGTCACCGAGCGCTTTGTCGGTGAGCTTCCCTGCATGGGATGTCGCCTGGTACGGGCGGATATCACGCTCAAGAGGGACGAAGAGAGCGGGCAGCCTGATGGCTTCTTCATGCACCGGACCCGAGTCGATGCGGCGGAGGGCAATGTGTCTTCGACGCTGTGGGGCGACTGGCGTCAGGAGCACCGGGATGATGCCACCTACTACTGCCTCGAAGCCCGCCCGCAAGAGATCACGTTTCAGCTGAGCGAAGAGGGCGATCGTCTCCTCTGGGTGCCACCGGATTCTGCCGGCGATGGCGATGAGCTGGTCGGCTTCGTCCTGCGTCAGGCAGAGCCACTGTTGTAGCTATTGGCCTCGCTACGAGCTGGACGTTCTGTCGATCCGTCCTGGCCTTTTTCGGTCAAGGGCAACGGCCTCTCGGCGTTGGAAACTATGCAGACTTTCAGACGAGCCAGGATGGGTGAGTCTTTCAAGCGGAGGAAGCCAGGTGGCGGATCCATCTTTTGATCTCGACGGGTTTATCAGGCTGAGAAAGCAGACCCGCGTCGTCGGCGACCTGCTCCAGGAACAGGCCACGGACTATCTGGCGACCCTGGCGCTGTTGATTCGGCCGCAGCGTATTTTCGGCGAATACCTGCTGGGCGCGCCAAAAGGTAATGGTCGCGATGCGCAGCATGCGTTCAAGGACTTCAAGGCGCTGTTCGAGGCGACGGCGGGGGCACAGCCGTTTCGCCTGATCCAGGAGCTGGAAGTCCCGCTGGATATTCTGAGCTCGACGCCACAGCTCTATCCGTACGAATACGACGTGACTCTGGAAGGCCGTGCCAGGCCGGTGAGAGTGACCAGTCCGGTCAAGTGGGTGGTGGGATACAGAGGGTTCGAGCTGCAGCGATTTCGCCAGATCATCAAGGACCCCAATCGCAGCACGGCGGAGCTTTTCAGGTTCGTGGCGCACTACCTGATGCTGTTTTTCTGCCTTAACCGTGAGCCCGGACTGGGACGACTGCTGCTCGGGCTTCGCTTCCCCGTCAGCTTTGAACGGCTGTCAGATTTCGGCGATATGCCGTTTTGCGTGATAGGTGCGCCGGTAGCGTCTCATCTGCCCGCCCACAGCATGATTCTGCGAAGTACCGAAGTCGCCGGCAACAACTCCTTCGAGGAGTTGGTCGAGCTGGGTGATATCGAAGCGATAGAAGACGGCATCAAGGAGCGCCTGTTGAAGGCGGTAGCAGCGATCTGAGCCCGACATCAGTTTATCAAACGCACATTCGAGGAAGTCGACGCCATGGCGGAAAAGGACAGTACACAGCACAAGCTGGGCCGTATTCGTGCCCCGCGCGTACACATCACCTATGACGTGGAGATCGGTGACAGCCAGGAACAGAAGGAGCTTCCCTTCGTTGCGGGTGTCATCGGTGACTACACCGGCAACCCACTGAGCCCTCCGCCGAAACTCAAGGACCGCAAGTTCGTTGCCATCGATCGTGACAACTTCGACAGCGTGCTCAAGGGCTTCAAGCCGCGGCTCGCCTACCGGGTCGACAACACCCTGTCCAAGGATGGCACCCAGCTACCGGTAGAACTCAACTTCAACGCGCTCGAGGACTTCGAGCCGCAGAACGTCGTCAAGCAGGTCGAACCCCTGCGCAAGTTGCTGGAGGTACGCAACAAACTGGCGGATCTGCGCAACAAGATGGGCGGCAACGACAAGCTCGAAGAGCTGTTGATGGACGTGCTGCAGAACAGCGAAAAGCTCAAGGCGCTCGGTGACGAGTTTGGCCGCGAGCAGGCCGTCAGCGACGACAACAACCTGTAGAGCCGGAGCCAGGACATGTCAGACAAGGAAATGCAGGCACAGCCTGAACAAAGCACCGTTTTCGCCCCGGAGTCCTCGCTGCTCGAGAGCATCATCTCCGAAAGCCGCGTGGCGCGTTCGGAGAATGAGCGCTCTCGCGCCAGGGATCTGATCGAGGAGCTGGTCGCCCAGGTGCTCGAAGGCGAAGTGCTGCCGAGCAAGGACCTGATCGCGGTGCTGGATGCGCGCATCGCCGAGATCGACGCCATGCTCTCCGAGCAGATGAACGAGATCATGCACGCCGGCGAGTTCCAGCAACTCGAGTCTTCCTGGCGTGGCTTGAAGTACCTGGTCGACCAGAGCGAGACCGGCGGCAACATGAAGATCCAGGTGCTTAACGCCACCAGAAAGGATCTCGTCCGCGACATGAAGTCGGCGCCGGAGTTTGACCAGAGTGCACTGTTCAAGAAGGTCTACGAGGAAGAATACGGCACCTTTGGCGGCGCTCCCTTCGGCATGCTGATCGGCGATTTCGAGTTTTCGCGCAGTCCCGAGGACATCTATCTGCTCGAGCAGGTGTCCCACGTGGCGGCAGCGGCTCACGCCCCCTTTATCTCGGCTGCCTCACCGGAATTGTTCGGCTGGGATTCGTTCACCGAGATGACCGGACCGCGGGATCTTTCCAAGGTGTTCGACACCGTCGAATACGCCAAGTGGAAGTCGTTTCGCAACTCCGAGGATGCTCGCTACGTCGGCCTGACTCTGCCCCACGTGCTGGGTCGCCTGCCCTACGGCCCGGAGACAGCGCCGGTGGAGGAGTTCAACTTCGTCGAGAGCGTCGATGGCCGTGACCACAACCAGTACCTGTGGATGAACGCCGCCTACGCGATGGGTGCGCGGGTGACCGACGCCTTCGCCAACTACGGCTGGTGTGTGGCCATTCGTGGTGTCGAGGGTGGCGGGCTGGTGGAGGATCTGCCGACTCACACCTTCCAGACCGATGACGGCGAGGTGGCGCTCAAGTGTCCGACCGAGATCGCCATCACCGACCGACGCGAGAAGGAACTGGCGGATCTGGGGTTCATTCCACTGGTGCACTGCAAGGGCACCGACTATGCCGCCTTCTTCGGGGTCCAGTCGGCGCAGAAGCAGAAGCAGTACAACACCGATGTCGCCAACGCCAATGCGCGTCTGTCGGCGCAGTTGCAGTACATCTTCGCGACCTCGCGGATCGCCCACTACATGAAGGCCATCATGCGCGACAAGGTCGGCAGTTTTGCCTCGCGTACCAGCGTCGAGCGCTATCTCAACGAGTGGTTGTCGCAGTACGTGCTGCTGGATGACAACGCCAGCCAGGAAGCCAAGGCCCAGTACCCGCTGCGCGAGGCTCACGTCGAGGTCGCCGAGGTGCCCGGCAAGCCCGGCGTCTACAAGGCGGTGACCTTCCTGCGCCCGCATTATCAGCTCGATGAGCTGACGGCGTCACTGCGCCTGGTGGCGGAACTGCCGCAGTCTTCACGCAACTGATCACGGCGGCGCTCGCGCCGGGCAGGAAGCAGGACGCGAGGAAGGTCGCTGACAGGGGAGGTCAGTCATGCAGGCAAGAGGCATAAGGATGGTGATGCCTACGCTCTGGAGCCGGCTGCTCGACGACGAGCCGCACCGGGTCGAGGACGCCGCCGGTCGCTGCTGGTGCACCCTGGAGGAGTACAAGTCGACGATCGTCGCCGACCTCGAAAACCTGGTGAACACGCGTCGAGAGCTGCTGGCCGAACACCTCCAAGGCTTTCCTCTGCTGCAGCAGTCGATGCTGGCTTATGGCCTGCCTGACTTCCTCGGTCGGGGCCTCAACAGCAGCGAGGACCGCCAGTACATCCAGCGCCAGCTGGCCTACGCCATCGAAGCCAATGACTGTCGTTTTCGTGATGTGAAGGTGCAACTACGTGAGCAGGATTCGCGGCAGCGGTTGCTGAAGTTTCGCCTCGAAGCCGTGCTGGTCCTTGTCGATAGCCACCACCAGGTGGCCTGCGAAGCGGTGCTGCAGGCCGAAACCCAACGCTACAAAGTGCAGAACCTGACCTGATGCTCGACGAACTCTTGCCCTACTACGAGAAGGAACTCTCTCACCTGCGCTTTCTGGGGCAGGAGTTCGCTCGCGAGTACCCCAAGGTCGCCTCCCGGCTGCAGCTGGAAGAAGACAACTGCGCCGATCCCCACACTGAGCGGCTGATCGAAGCCTTCGCCTTTCTGTCAGCCAGGGTCCACAAGAAGCTCGATGACGACCTGCCGGAAATCGTCGAGTCCTTTCTGGACGTCCTCTATCCGCACTATCTGAAACCGACGCCGTCACTGTCGGTGGTGCAGTTCGACCTGGGGGAAGACTCGGCCCTCGACAGCCGCTACCAGGTGGCTCGGCATACCGAGCTGTCGTCTCAGCCGGTAGCGGGCTGCGTGCTCAATTTTCGTACCTGTTATGACGTCACGGTATGGCCGTTGCGGGTAGAGGCGGCGCGATTCAGCCGGCAGGAGCGTTCGGCATTCAATGGCCGCGACGGTGACGCCGTGGCGCGACTCGATCTCGACCTTGGCGTCACCGGACAGCAGTCGCTTGGCAAGCTCGGCGTCGACCGGCTGCGCTTCTTTCTCGACGGCGAGGGGGCCTTGATGCACCCGCTGTACGAGCTTCTGTTCAACAACCTCTGTCGCCTGAGCGTCAGCGTGGAAGAAGGGGGCCGCAGGCGCGAGATCGGCCTGCCGCTGGAGGCCATCGAGCCGGTCGGTTTCGGCACCGAAGAGGGGCTGATGGACTACTCGGAGCGTTCCTTCCTGGGTTACCGCCTGCTGCACGAGTACTTCACCTTTCCCGAGAAGTTCATGTTCTTCGACATCGTGGGCCTCGATCGAGCGCTGGCGAAGGTCCAGGGGCACCGGATACGTCTAAGCCTGCTGTTCGGCGACTACGACCAGAGCGATCGGCTGGAGCGACTGGCCCAGAATATCGCTCGTAATCATTTTCGCCTCGGCTGCACCCCGATCATCAACCTGTTCGAGCGAATGGCCGAGCCGATTCAGCTGACCCACACCCGCCACGAGTACCCGGTGGCTGCCGACGTGCGTCATCCGTTCGGCGTCGAGATCCTGTCGGTTCACGACGTCAAGCGTGTCCGCAAGGCCGCCGACACCAACGAGGTGCGCGTCTGTCATCCCTTCTTCGAACCCCGGGGGCAGCGGGTGAACCGGGGAGACTGCTACTGGGTCGCCAAGCGGGTCCCCTCGGAGCGCCATCGCGACCAGGGAACCGACGTGCTGCTGCGGCTGGTGGATCGCGAGTTGACCCTGGTGGACAGCGTCACCGATACCCTGAGTCTCAGGGTCACCTGCAGCAATCGAGACCTTCCCCAGCAGCTCAATTTCGGCAACCCCCAGGGGGATCTCTTTCTGCCCAGCGAGCAGGTGGTCAAGGCCATTCGCTGTCTGCGCAAGCCCACCAGTGCCGTTCGGCCACCACTGGGCAAGGGCACGATCTGGCGTCTGGTGTCGCACCTGTCACTCAACCATCTGTCGCTGGTGTCCCAAGGGCGCGAGGCCCTGCTGGAGATCCTGTCGCTCTACAACTATCGCGACGCTGACGCCGCCCGCCGCCAGATCAATGGCATCACCGCCATCGACACCAGCGTCGCCATGACGCGCATTGGTCATCCTCGTCCGGCCTTTGTGCGCGGCCTCGGTATCCGTCTGGAACTCGACGAACGTCAGTTCATCGGCAGCGGTATCTATCTCTTTGGCACGGTGCTCGACCATTTTTTCGGTCAGTACTGTTCGATCAACAGCTTCAGCCAGCTGACCCTGGTTAGCCAGCAGCGCGAAAAGGAGGTGGTCACATGGCCGCCCAGAACCGGCACTCAGCCCCTGGTCTGATCGACCAGGCGCGGGCTGAGCCGTACCGGTTCAGCTTCTTTCAGCTCGTGAGGCTGTTGCGCCTGCACTACAGCCACCAGGGGCGGCTCGATCCCGAGTCGCGTCCCCACGAGGACCCGCTGCGCTTTCGCACCCGGCTGTCGCTGGACTTCCCCGCCAGCGAGATCAGTGACCTGTCGTTCGAGAGCGGCAAGCGGCTGTCGCCGCTGGAACAACCCTTGACCGAGATGCAGGTGACCTTTCTCGGACTGGTGGGGCCGTCGGGGGTCTTGCCCAGGCCCTATACCGAGACCCTGATCGATCGTCATATCCAGCTGCGTGACGACGCCGCCCACGCCTTTCTCGATCTGTTTTCCCATCGCATGACGGCGATGTTCTATCAGGCCTGGCAGAAGTATCGCTTTCACATCGAGCACGAGCGCAAGGGACAGGCCGACTTTCAGCGCCAGCTTCTGTCGCTGGTCGGCTTGAGTGACCAGACCCGCCACTTCGTCGCCGAGGTCGACGGCAGCATCGGCGATGACCCGGCAAAGGACGATGCGCGACTGCCTGGCCACCTTTTCAGCTACTTCGCCGGCCTCTTGACCCAGCGTCCACGCAATGGCGCCAACCTCGAGGCGATGCTCGCCTTCACCTTCGGGGTGAGCTGCAGGGTCAAGCCCTTCGCCGGTCGTTGGCTGACGCTTCCCGGGCGAGAGCGGACGCGCCTTGGGCAGCGTAACGCGCGACTTGGCCAATCGGCGGTCACCGGCTCACGGGTGTGGGACTACCAGTCCTGCGTGCGGGTGGTGCTCTCGCCGCTGAGCCTTGACGATTTCGCGCGCTTTCTGCCCGAGCAGGCCGACCACCGGCGGCTGGTGGCGGCGACCCGCTTCTACCTGGGGGCAGAGCTCGACTTCGAGCTGGAGCTTGGCCTGCGCGCCGATGAGGTGCCGCCGGCCGCGCTTGGCGGACAGGGCGGGCCAGGCGGGGTAGCCCTCGGTCGTCTGGGCTGGCTGGGCAAGCGCACCCGCCGCCGCGATGGCCAGGTGATTTTTCGTATTCCTTTTGAGGGAGCCAGGACGTGAGTCTCAAGACGCTGTTTGCCAAGTTGGATGAAGTGAGTCGCAAGGCCATGGAAGAGGCAGCGGGATTGTGCCTGGCCAAGCGGCAGTACGAGGTGGATGTCGAGCACCTGCTGCTGAAGTTGCTGGAGGGTGACGACAACGATGTGGTGCGCGTCGCGCGCCACTTCGAGCTGGCACTGGATCGTCTGGCCGATCAACTGGACCGTTCCACCGAGTCGTTCAAGACCGGCTGCACCCGCACGCCGGCGCTGTCGCCGCATATCACGCGTTTGATCGAGCGCGCCTGGATGATCGCCTCCATCGAGCAGGCCGCCAGCCGAATTCGTAGCGGCCACCTGCTGCTGGCACTGCTCGACGATCAGGAGCTGCGTCGGGTGGTGGTCGAGAGTGCACCGGAGCTCGAGCGTGTGGACGCCGACGAGCTGCGCCTTCACTTCGATGACCTGCTGGCGGCAAGCCCGGAACACGGCACCAGCGGTGACGACAGTGGGGCGGCTGCCGGTGCACCGCCATCACGCTCGGGCAAGACCCCGGCACTCGATCGCTACACCATCGACCTGACCGCCAACGCCCGGGCCAGGCGTATCGATCCGGTGCTCGGGCGCGATGGCGAGATTCGTCAGATGATCGACATCCTCACCCGCCGGCGTCAGAACAATCCGATCCTCACCGGCGAGGCCGGCGTCGGCAAGACCGCGGTCGTCGAAGGGCTGGCGCTGAAGATCGTCGAGGGGCGGGTGCCCCAGGCACTGGCCAATGTCGAACTGCGCACCCTGGATCTGGGCCTGTTGCAGGCCGGTGCCGGTGTGAAGGGCGAGTTCGAGCAGCGGCTCAAGGATGTGATCGAGGAGGTCAAGCGCAGCCTGCACCCGATCATCCTGTTTATCGATGAGGCGCACACCCTGATCGGCAGCGGCGGTCAGGCGGGGCAGGGGGATGCCGCCAACCTGCTCAAGCCGGCGCTGGCCAGGGGGGAGCTGCGCACCATCGCCGCCACCACCTGGGCGGAGTACAAGAAGTACTTCGAGAAGGATGCCGCCCTGGCCCGCCGCTTCCAGGTGATCAAGGTCGACGAGCCCAGCGAAGAAGTCGCGATCGGCATGCTGCGCGGCCTCGCCGATCGCATGCGTGAACACCATGGGGTCGAGGTGCTTGATGACGCCGTGGTGCAAGCGGTGCGCCTGTCCCATCGCTATATCAGCGGGCGCCAGCTGCCGGACAAGGCGGTTAGTGTGCTGGATACCGCCTGCGCCCGGGTGGCCCTGGGCCAGGCGGTGGTACCCGCCGAACTCGAGGATGCCCAGCAGCGCCTGCGCGATCTCGACAGCGAACGCCAGACGCTGGCGGCGGAGCGCGAGCGCGGTGGCGATCATGCCACCCGGCTGGCGGAGCTCGATGAGCGGATCGCGGACGTGCAGGGCGAGATCGGAGGGCTCGAGGCCGCCTGGCAGTGCCAGCGCGAGGCACTCGATGGCCTGCGCGAGGCCCAGCAGGCGCTGGCCGATGCCGCCGATGACGAGAAGGGGCCTGAGCGTGAAGCTGCCCTTGAGGTGCTGAAGGCCAGACGTCGAGATTTCGAACAGGCGGCCGGTGACAGCGTGCTGGTCCACCCCTGCGTCGACGGCAATGCCATTGGCGCGGTGGTCTCCGCCTGGACCGGTATTCCACTGACCAAGATGCAGCGTGACGAGATCGACACCGTGCGTCAGTTGCCGGCACTGCTGTCGAGCCGGGTGATCGGCCAGGACCACGCGCTTGAAGAGATCGGCAAGCGTATCAGCCTGTCGCGGGCCAAGCTCGAGGACCCGAGCAAGCCGGTGGGAGTGTTTCTGTTGCTGGGGCCAAGTGGCGTCGGCAAGACCGAAACCGCGTTGGCGCTGGCCGATACCCTCTATGGCGGTGAGCGCAATCTCATCACCATCAACATGTCGGAGTACCAGGAGGCCCACACGGTGTCCTCGCTCAAGGGCTCGCCTCCCGGCTATGTCGGCTATGGCGAGGGCGGCGTGCTGACCGAGGCGGTGCGCCGCAAGCCCTACAGCGTGGTGCTGCTTGATGAGGTCGAGAAGGCCCACCCCGATGTGCTCGAGCTGTTCTTCCAGGTGTTCGACAAGGGCGTCATGGAGGACGGCGAAGGCCGCGAGATCGATTTCCGCCACAGCGTCATCCTGCTGACCTCCAACGTCGGTACCGACTGGATCATGCAGCGTTGTCTGGAGGCCGAGGCGCGACCGGCACCCGAGGCACTGGTGGGGGAGATGACCGACACCCTTAACCGAGTGTTCAAGCCGGCCTTTCTTGGCCGCCTCAAGATCGTGCCCTACTACCCGGTGACCGGGGACATCCTCACCCGCATCGTCGATCTCAAGCTGGCCCGTCTGGCCCGGCGCTTTGAGGACCATCACGGCGCCCGCCTGAGCTTCGACGAGGCCCTGGCCGCGCGCATCGCCGAACGCTGCACCCAGACCGATAGCGGCGCACGCAGCATCGACCACCTGTTGACCAGCAGCCTGATGCCGGCACTCGCCGAGCGCGTGCTCGGTTGTATGGCCGAGGATCGCGAGGTCGTCGACCTGGTGATCGGTATCGACGATCAGGACCGATTCAGCTATCACCCGGCGATGGTCGAGTCGGCCGACGACGCCTGTCTGGTGCAGGGCTAAGGAGATCGTGATGAACATGCATGCTCCCCGACCGGCACCGACGCGGCGGCTCGCCTTCACGCTGCTGGTACTGGCGACGCTGGCGCTTGCCGGCTGTGGCGTCAGCGACCGGCTTGGCAAACAGATGGACGGCACGGTCGGGGACATCCTGTTCGACCAGCAGGAGCGGGTGATCGTGGCGCTCAAGGGTGATGAGTCGCTCAACCCCGACGCCGAGGGCAATCCACTGTCGGTGGTGGTGCGTATCTATCAGCTCGACGCCTTGACTGCCTTCAATGCGGCCAACAGTGAAGCGCTGTGGGCCAGCGCCAGCGACAGCCTGGGCGACAGCCTGCTTGGCGAACGCGAGGTGGTGGTTCTGCCGGGACGCACCCAGGTGGAAGTGGCCCCGATGGCCCCGGGCACCCGGTATGTGGCGGTGGTGGCCTTCTTCCGCCAGATCGAGGGGGAGGGTTGGCGACTGGTGTTCGATGCCGAAGCCATGCGCAAGGACGGCATCCTGACCTCGCCGGATGGTGTGGTGCTGACCCTCGAGGGTAGTCGCATCACCCCCATGGACGAAGACAGCGCCGAGCTGGTGGCCACCGCCGGCAGCCTGGCCCGGGCCTTTGCGCCCTGACACGACAAGGAAGCCAGCCGTGAGCAAACACAATCGGGTGATGTGGTCGGAGGGGATGTTTCTCCAGCCCCAGCACTTTCAGTATCAGGATGAGTTTCACCAGCACCAGTTGGGCGAGGCCAGTACACGCTCGGGGCCCTTCAACTGGGGGGTCCAGGTACTCGAGGTCGACCTGGACGAGCTCGCTCATGGTCGCCTCAAGCTGTCGCGTCTGAAGATGGTGTTTGCCGACGGCACCCTGTTCGACGCGCCTCAGCACGATCCTCTGCCACCGGCGCGTGATCTCGGGGAGCTGAGCGGGGTGGCCGAGTGCAAGGTCTTTGCCGCCCTGCGCCAGGTGACGCCGTTCTCGCCCAATGTGGTCGATGACGCCCACCGCCGCGGCCACGACCGTCGCTTCCGCCAGCGCTTCGAGACCCTGCCGGACCTGCTGGAGGGCGAGCTGGAAAACGAGCTGGCACTGCTGGAGTTGAATGTGGCACTGCTGCTTGACGGCGATGAGCTCAAGGGCAGCAGCCACTGCCCGATCCTGCGTCTGAAGCGCAACACCGCCGGCGAGTTCGCCCTCGACAGCGGCTTTATCCCGCCCTGCCTGCACCTGAGTGCCAGCCCGGTCCTGCTGACTCTGGTTCAGCGCCTGATCGGCGTGTTGCAGGCCAAGAACGACGCCCTGTCGAGTCGGCGCAGGGAGCGCGCGGACAAGGTCGCCGAGTTCGGCTCCAGCGACGTGACCCTGTTCTGGCTCTTGTACACCGTCAACCGCGCCTATCCGCACCTGTCGCACCTGCTGGCGCATCCGCGGCTGTCCCCGGTGGAGCTGTTTCGCTTCCTGTCGGACCTGGTCGCCAGCCTGATGACCTTCTCGACCGCTCATCGTCTTGATGAGCTACCGAGCTACCAGCATCTGGATGCCGCAGCGTCACTGTTCACGCTCGAGACCCGGGCTCGCGAGCTGCTCGATACGGTGGTGCCGAACGAGTACATCCCGATCGCCCTCGAGCAGACCAAGCCCTCCTATTACGTCGGTCGACTACACGATCCGCGCCTTGGCGACGCCGACTTCTACGTCTGCGTCCACGCCGATATGCCCGGCGCCAAGCTGATCGAGCTGGTTCCACGCGCCTTCAAGGTCGGCTCCCCCGAAGACATCGAGGTGGTGGTCAACAGCGCCATGCCAGGCGGCACCCTGGTCCACGCCGCGCGCCTGCCGGTGGCGATTCCGGTGCGCCTGGACAACCACTACTTCGCGCTGGAGCCCAGGGGGCGCATGTACGAGCGAATGATGTCGGCCGAGGCCATCGCTTTCTACGTTCCAAGCGGTTTCACCAATCTCAAGATTGAACTGATGGCGGTGTTGAAATGAACCAGACCTCCGTAGCACAGCAGGGAACTTCACGCTGGGAGCCCGTCTCCACCACAGCGTCACAAGGGGGCGATACAGGGCAACAGGCGCAGCGGCTGAGCGAACTGGCCCAGGACTTCTTCTCGATGGTGCTGTTGGTGCGTCGCGGCAGCGAGGCTCCCAGCGTCGAGGCCTTCCTCTCGAGGGTCGAAGCCTTCTTCAACGAGATGGAAGCCCGGGCGCTGGCCCGCGGCTACTCCCTCGAGCAGTTTCGTGACGCCCAGTACGCGCTCTGCGCCTTTCTCGACGAGAGCGTGCTGGCCGCCGGTGAAAGCAAGATGCGCGAGTACATCGAACTTCACCCGCTGCAGTACAAGTTCTTCGGCGTGCATCTGGCCGGCGAGGGCTTCTTCGAACGTCTCGACAGCCTGCGCAGCGATCTCAAGGGCAACCTGGATGTGCTCGAGGTCTACCACCTGTGCCTGGCGCTGGGATTCGAGGGCAAGTTTCGCCTCGAGCACCGCGACCAGCTGCGCTACATCGCCAACACCCTGGGCCAGGATCTGGCGCGCTATCGCCCTTTGCCCGCCGAGCTTTCACCCAGCTGGCGCTTGCCGGATCAGGTCGGACAGTTGTTGCGCTACGAGATTCCCGTGTGGGTCTACCTGTTGCTGATCGTGCTGGTCTGCGGCGTCACCTTTCTGGTGCTGGACGGGCTGCTCGATGCTCGTGTCGAGGCGCTGATCGAGCGCCTGCCGTCTCTGTTCACGACTTCTTGAGGGAGCACCGTCATGCGCCGACTGCTGCGAGTTCTCAAGAGTTTCTGGCTGATCTCTCTGCTGCTGTGGGGACTGGGCGTGCTGGCATGCCTGTGGTGGATCCCCCGTCTCGGTGGTGGACTCGAGCGGTTGGGAGTTGCGGTCGCCATCCTTACCGCGCTGTGGCTGTTGGCCGTGGTCCTGCGCAAGTACCGCAAGCTGCGCAACGAACGCGGCCTTGAAAGCCTGCTTCAGCTCGAGGTCGATCGCGAAGCCGCCAGCAGTGACGCCGGCGACTACGACGTCCTGCGCGAGCGTCTGAAGACGGCGCTTGGGGTGCTGAAGGCGCGTGGTGGGCGGCGCACCCATCTGAGCGAGCTGCCCTGGTACCTGGTGGTGGGGTTGAGCGCCTCGGGCAAGACCTCGCTGCTCAGCCGCTCTGGGCTCGACTCCAGCGTCGCCGCCTTGTCGGGGGACGCCGGCACCCAGTACTGCGACTGGTACTTCGGCAGCGACGCCGTGATGATCGACACCGCCGGGCGCTATATCACCGAGGACCAGCCCGCACGTGCCTTTGCCGACTTCCTGCGACTGCTGGCCAAACGGCGCAAGCGTCGTCCGATCAATGGCCTGGTGGTGGTGGTTGACCTGCCGCAGCTGCTGGAGGCATCGCGTGAGCGCAATCACGCCCTGGCCGAGCAGTTGATTGAGCGGATCAACACCTACTATCACGCGCTGGGCGCCACCCCCCCGGTCTATCTGTGCTTCAGCAAGGTCGACCTGCTGCCTGGCTTCAACGAGACCTTCGACAGCCTCGATGAACAGGCGCGGCGTCGCCCCTGGGGCATGACCTTTTCGATATCGGAGATCCGCGGCAAGGGGGTCGGTGCACTGTTTCAGCAGCGGCTGGCCGGCATGAGCCAGGCGTTGAGGCACCGTCTGGCGCAGCGTCTGCGGAGTGAAGAGGTCGAGGTCGACAACGCGCTGTTGCGCTTCCCCGACTACATCGCCGAAATACAGGGGCGTCTTCAGGACTTCCTCGATCCCTTCGACCTGACCATCAGCGGGACCACGGCACCACTGACGCGGGGCGTCTACTTCACCAGTGCGCTGCAGCAAGGTGAGCGCCTGCTACCGATCTTCGATGATCAGGTGAAAGAAGACTTCGCCCTGGGCCCGTTCAGGCCGGTGTCGGAGCAATCACTTGCCCAGGATAGGGGCCCAAGGCTCGACAAGGCGCAGGCGCAGCCGGTCGACATCCAGGAGCCGGCCCCCGTTGCCCAGCGCAGCTACTTTATCCAGGGGCTATTCAAGGACGTCGTCATCGCCGACCGCAATCTGGTCGAGCACTACAGCCGTCATGGTCGGCGGCGCAACGCGACGCTGTGGGTCTCCTCTCTGGCCGCGGTGACCGGGGTCGCCCTGCTGGGGTATCTCGGCTACGGCTACTGGACTCAGCGCGAGGGCCTGGTGGCGTTGCAGGGGCAGGTCGATGATGCCGTGGCCGAGCCTCCCGGTGTGCGGCTTACGCTGCTGCATGACGAACTAATCGCACTCAAACGGACGGACGCGCAGGGCCGGCCTTTCTGGCAAGGCGACGTCTTCGCCGTGCATCGTTCGCTCGAACCCGGCGTGGAACACGCCTACCTGACGATGCTTGAAGCCCAGGCGCTCAAGCCGGTCCTGGCCACCCTGCGCAACCGGTTCGAGGCGATCGGGGTGATGGCCGACGACGTTGGCCTGGAGACCCATATCGACAGCGCGGCGGTGCTTGGTCAATTGCCCGGTGTCGCCAGTGGCGAGGGGACGACTGCCGACTCGGCTGGTGAGGAGGGCTCGTTGCTGGCAGACGGGCGGGAAGCGCTGGACGATCGGCGCGACAGTATCCGCGACCGCCTGACCTCGCGCCCGTCCCTTGGCAGTGTGCCGCGCTCGCCGGGGGAACTGGCCAGCCGCTTGCGAGGAGAAGTCGACTATCGCCTGCGCGGCAGCGTCTCCGATGCGTACTGGGGGGCGCGCATGCAGGGCCGGGATGCCCTGCGCGAAGGCGCTCGCAATGCCTGGCGCGATGGTCTGGAAGGTCTTGATGATCTGGCTCACAGCGGTCCCGCGCTGGGCCAGGGCGGTTCGGCGATCTCTCAGGCGGCGGTCAATCGCCTGGCGCCGTCCCAGGTGGCCCAGCTGATCGAAGGCTATGACGCCCTCAAGCTTTACCTGGTGTTGACCGGGCCCCAGCAGCATCCCGAGGCCGACTTCGTTCGAGTGGCGCTGTATCAGGCGTGGTTGGCACTTGCCGAGGGTGGCGAGGTCGAGCACAAGGACCCGCTCATCCGCGACAACGTCGAGTTGTACGCCAGCTACCTCGAGGCCGGCGCGGCGCCGGCTCTGGCACGTGACGAGCTGCTGGTCGCCCAGGCCCGTGCCGACCTCAAGGCCTTCCTGATCGATAACTCGCCTGCCGACCGCGAGTACCTGCGGCTGCGCCTGGCGGCTCAAGCCCAGTTCCCGCCGCTGACGCTTGCCGCCATTCTGCCCCAGGACACCCAGGAACTGATGTATGCCAGCGAGTCGGTGCCGGCGTTCTTTACCTATCGAGTGTGGCGCGAGTTCGTGCTGCCCGAGCTCAAGGACACCCTGGCGTCGGAAATCAAACAGGAGCGGGACTGGGTGCTGGATGGCGAGAACGAACAGGACGCGGAGATCGCCAAGGCGCGCTTCGCCGATGCCATCCTGCGGCGCTACAAGCGGGACTACCTGTTCGCCTGGGAGCGCTTCCTGGCCAGCGTCGGCATTCGTCGCTTCGAAGGGCTCGACGTCTCCCGTCAGCAGCTGACCCGACTCAGTGACTATCAGCGCTCACCGATCAAGCAGGTATTGCAGGCGGTGGACGCCAACACTCGCTGGGACAGCCCGAGCGTCGAGCAGCGACTGGCGGCGGCGTCAGCGGACGTCGCGGCCAGCACCATAGATGGCGACGGCGACATCCAAGGCAGTGCCACAGGCGAGGGAGGCGAAGGCGACGGCCCCGGGGTGTGGCGGCGCACCGTCGACTGGATCAGCCAGGACGGCAGTGACACGGCCCTGGCGGCGCTGGACTCGACGGACCTGCTGGCTGTCCATGATGGCGTGCTGGCGAGCTACTTCAGCCCGGTGGGCAAGCTGTTCGACAGCGATCCGGCCGATGGCAATGACGCCTCCCAGATGGATCGCTACCTGCTGCTGTTGCGCCAGTTGAAGGTGCGCCTGGACAGCATCCAGCGTGGTGATCCCGGCAAGCGTACCAAGTTGCTGGTGCAGGAGGTGATCGACGATCGCCCCAACGAGGTCACCGCACTGCGCAACTACGTCTCGGCCAATATCGATACCTCCCAGGACGAGCTGGTGCAGGCATTGTTGCGGCTGTTCCGTGACCCGGTGTCATTTTCTGTCGACAGCCTCAACGGGCCCATCGCCGGTTATCTGGCGGTGGCCTGGGGTGACCAGATTGCCACTCCCTGGAACAGCATGGTGAGGGGGCGTTATCCGGTCAATGACTCCGCCAATGAGGCCTCGGTGCGTGATCTTCGCCTGTTTGTTGACCCCGAGACGGGGCTGTTCACCCAGTTCGAGCAGGCCGAGGTCGGCAATCTTGGCGAGGCCTGGCAGGGGGACGAGCCGCTGGTGGATCCGCGGATCACCGAGACCATTGCCGGTGGCACCCAGGTGGGCGATGTGCTGGCGAGCCTCGGCGATGTCGAGAACGGCTTCGAGATCATGATCCAGCCGGCCCCCAACCTGACCTCGATCAGCCTGACCATCGATGGCCAGGAACAGGTCTACCGCAATGGCCAGCAGACCTGGCAGCGCTTCACCTGGCCCGGCGAACCGCGCCGTGCCGGGGCCAAGCTGGACGTGGTGACCTACAGCGGCATGCACGTGAACGTCTTCGACTTTCCGTCGCGCTGGGGGCTTCTGCGGATGATCGACTCCGCCGACGTCACCAACCTCGACGGCGTGCGCCAGCGTTTCACCTGGTACACCGGCGCGGGTCCGGTCAGCTTCGTTGCGCGCAACTTCGGCGGGGTCAAGCTCACCGACCTGAAGAAGGTACGCCAACTGCGCGTACCGACCCTGGGGGCCCGATGATGAGCACCACCACCGCCGGGGAGAGCCAGGCATGATCGGATTCTTCGGCAAGGCACCGAGCAGCGCCGATTTCGTGGCCAGCAACGCCACCCACAAGGACGTGCGCGAACTGGACGAATGGGTCCAGGGCGCGCTGTTCCGCCTGGCCGAGAGCGAGCCGGAGTGGGAGGCCCTGTGCGATGCCATGCCGGCCTGCTTCTTCCACTTCCGGGCGAGCAACGGCTACTGGCTGCTCGGGGGTATCCGCATGTCCGGCGACGCCAGCGGCCGGCGCTACCCGCTGTTGATCTTCCAGCGTCTGGCGGTCGCGCCGGAAGCCGAAGGCAGCGTCGGCGTACACACCCTGAGCGAAGTGTTCTGCAACCAGATCCGTGCGTTGTTGCAGTGCGTTGCCAGCGGCGTCGCCGACGTTCAGGTGTTGCACCAGCACCTCGCCGAATGGCGCGGACTACGCGAGGCCGACCTCAAGCTGCACCAGCGTCTGCTCGAACGTTACCTCCAGGACGTGCGTTACCGCGATCTGTGCGAGGCCCTGTCACCGGCCTTTCCCGAGTTCGCCGGCAACGCCTTCGCCCTGCGCATGCAGGCCCTTCGCGAGGGGATCAAGCACGGCGAGCCACTGCAGGCGGTGATGCCGCTGCCGGCGGAGCGCGCGCTCAAGCGGCCTGCGGCGGATCTGTGGCTGCACTGGCTGGAAGGGAGCCATCAGCGTGACAGCGCCGGCAAGGGCAGGCACCAGGCCAAGGCCAGTCTGCTGGTGGATGACTTCTTGCGTCCAAGACTCTGGCGCTTTGCCACGGCGGATCGCGATGCCCTGCGGATGGTGATGAATCTGGCGCCAAGGCTGTCGCGGCTGGACATGCTGGAACCGATCGAGGCGTTCACTCCTGTCCAGCCTGCCGACAGCGTTCCCGCAGCGACGCTCGACATGAAGACCTTTTTGGCACGCCTTCCCGATGGGAACGGTGCCAGTGAACTGGATGGGACCCCGTTGTGATCAAGCGACTGTCACTGTTACTGCGCAAGTACCGCACCTACGCCATGGCGCTGGCCTTTTTCGCGATGATCTTCGTGATCTGGGGACTGGGCGTGTGGTGGGGGTTCTCCTCTCTGGGCAGCGTGCTGGCTGGCATCCTGTTCTTTCTGGTGGCCTCGGCACTGTATCTGCTGCTGCTCTACCGCGGCGTGGAGCGCCAGGACGAGGTGGAATCCGCGCTGATCCAGAGCGCCGATGACGCCGTGCTGGGCGCCTCGCCAGAGGACCGCGAAGAGGTCAGCCTGTTGCGCGAGCGGTTGCTGGAAGCGCTGGAGCGAATGAAGAAGGGGGACGGTGGCAAGGGGCGCAAGCGCGATCTGCTCTATCGGCTGCCGTGGTATCTGGTCATCGGCCAGCCGGCGGTGGGCAAGAGCACCCTGGTCTACCGCTCCGGTCTCGATTTTCCCTTCGCCGACCGCGAGCACGCGCGGATCGCCGGCGTCGGCGGCACCCGACACTGTGACTGGTTCTTCAGCAGCGAGGCGGTGCTGCTCGACTCGGCCGGACGCTACACCGCCTCTGAAGAGGACGCCTCGCGCTGGCGGGCCTTTCTTGGCCTGCTGCGCCAGCATCGCCCGCGGCGGCCGCTCAATGGCCTGATCGTGGCGGTCAGCATCGACGAGTTGATCGGTCGTCCTGCCCCCGAGCGTGAGTCGCTGGTGCTGAGGCTGCGCGAGCGCCTGCAGGAGACCTACGATCAGCTCGGGACCGTGGTGCCGATCTACCTGGTGTTTACCAAGAGCGACCTGATTCCTGGTTTTCGCCAGTTCCACCGCCAGCTGGCACCAACAGAGCGTGACGAGGTGCTGGGCTGGACCTTTGCCCACCAGGACTTCGAGACGGCTAACTGGGCCGGGCGTTTCGGCGAAGCCCTTGATGGCCTGGTGAAGCGCTGTCGCACCATCGGCGAGCAGCGCCTGGTCGAGGGCGACATGATCCACACCCGTGACGACCCTGCGGCGCTTGAGTTCCCGCTGGAGCTGCGCGCCCTGGCGCCGTTGCTATCCAGCTTTGCCGGGTCCCTGCTCAAGGCCAACCCCTATCAGAGCTCACCGCTGCTCAGAGGCTTCTACTTCACCAGTGCGCTGGCTGATGGTCAGCCCGCCATGGGCGAGCATGCCCGGGCGGTGGAGAGTCGCTTTGGGCTTGCCGCCAGTCGCGGTGTCACGGCTCCCCAGGACGGCAAGAGCCTGTTCGTGACCGGCCTGTTCTCCCAGGTGATCCTGCCTGACCAGCACCTGGTCGGACTCTACAGCGGTCCCAATCGGGAGCGTCGGCGCCAGCTACGCTGGTGCTGGGTGGCGCTGGCGCTGGCGGCGGTGATGGTCAGCGGCTGGGCGCTGTCGTTCTCGCGTAACGCCGACGAACTCGCCGCCATCGACACCAGCCTGGCCGAGGCGCGAGTGGCCGATGGCCAGCACCTCGACGGCTACACCCGCTGGGAAGCGCTGGACGCCCTGCGTGTCGGCGTCGCCCACTACGTCGAACGCGATGGGCAAGGCGCACCCTGGTCACTGGGGATGGGCTTGTACCACGGCGATGACATCTCGCCGGCGCTGCGCAAGGCCTACTTCGACGAGATCGAGCGCAGCATGCTGCGCCCGGTGGCCGACAACCTGGGCCAGGCGCTCTACACCCTGCCGACCATTCCGGTGTATCGCTCGGGGGAATCCGAACGCATCACGGCGATCGACCTGCCCAATGTCGAGCCCAACGCGCGTCCTGCCGACAACAGTCCTCAGGCGCTGGCCGACTTCGGCAATGCGGCCCTCGGCACCTACGTGGAGCTGTCGCGTACCCCAAGGTCCAAGGTCTCCGAGGCGCTGCTGCGCCAGCGCCTGCCGGACTACTGGTACCCAGCGATCAGCGCCCATGACACAGGCGAGCGCGATCCTCGAGATCTCGACTTTGCCAGTCGTCAGATCGCCTTCTATGCACGCCAGATACAGGCACCGGACGTGCCACGCATCGACGACAACTCGTTTCTGATCTCGTCGAGCCGCAACTATATCGACGGCCTGCTGGATCACTCCTTGCGCACGCTGGAGACCATCACCCTGGAGTCGGACACCTTGTTCTCCTTTGGTCGTGCCGACTTTGCCGGTCTGCAGGCGGCGGGGCAGCAGCAGCTCAACCGGATCGCCGAACGCCTGGTCAACACCCCCGGTATCGGGCGCATCACCATCACCGGACACGCCGATCAGATCGGTACTGCGCAGACCAACAAGCGTCTATCGCTCGAGCGCGCCCAGACCGTGCGCACCTACCTGATCGGCAAGGGAGTCACACCCGAGATGGTCGAGGCCGTCGGTGCCGGCAGCGAGCGCCCCCTGGTGCAGTGCGAATCACAACTTGGCCGCAGCGAACGGATTCGTTGTCTGGCCCCCAATCGTCGGGTGGAGATCGCCGTGCGTGCCTCGAGCTGAGCACGCGGGATCTTCCGTTCCGTCGGCAAGACGGCATCGCTTCCCTCACGGGCAATAGAGGGGGTGGGTCGCAAGGGCAGCAACAGAAGCCAGGATGCTTCTGGCGGTAGCGTGCCCGGTCACAGGCCCGTGGAGGCGATCAGCGATCGTCGCCCGCAACGCCTGATTTTCACCATCGCAATCAAAAGGAAGACAACACATGGCATTTGATGCATACCTCAAGGTCGACGGTATCCCCGGTGAAAGCCTGGATTCCAACCACACCGACTGGATCGAACTGCTCAGCTTCGAGTTCGGCGCCAGTCAGTCCACCTCGGCCACCGCCAGTTCCGCCGGTGGTGCCTCAGCCGAGCGCGTCAATCTCAGCGAGTTCGCCATCAAGAAGTTCATCGACAAGGCGTCTCCGAAGCTGTTCGAAGCCTGCTGCCGCGGCCAGCACATCAAGGAAGTGGTGCTGCAGGTGCACCGTGCCGGTGGTGAGCAGGTGCGCTACGCCGAAGTCCGGCTGGAGGAAGTGATCGTCTCCTCCACCGAGATGGAAGGCATGTCGGGCTTCTCTGACACCGGCAGCGGCGGTGGCACGGACTCCGTGCATGACTCCCGTCACGACCTGCCGACCGAGGAGATCAAGTTCAACTACTCGCGAATCAAGGTCACCTACACCCAGCAGAAGCGTCAGGACGGCCAGGGTGGCGGCAACATCGCCGGTGGCTGGGACCGTACCCGCAACCGCGTGTACTCCTGATCAACGCTTGGGAACCCCTGACATCTGCTGGTTGAAGAGACGTCGGGCGGGTTACGGCCATGGGGCAACCCATGGCCGTGCTTCCTGGTCAGCCCCTCGAGCCCGTGGTGTTATCTCCGGGGGCTGACCAGGAAGCCAGGCCAGAAGGCCAAGGAAAGCAAGCCAAGGAAAGCAAGCCAGACCACAAGGCCGGACCAGAACGCCTGAAGTACACCGCAGAACCCGGCTGCCTGGGATCGATCATCGATGACGACACCTCCTGGTGGACGCCGGTGACGGCCACCAGTGACGACTACCAGAATCACAAGCGCCCGGGGCAAGGGATGCCCCCGGTGTGACCTTAGATGCAGGAGACAACGCCCATGGTCGATGAATGGAATCGCGAGGCCCTGCTCGCGCCGATCGGTGAGCAGGGAGTAGGGGAGGACCTGAGCTTTTCGCTGGTGGTCGACGAGATCAAGGAAGCACGGCGAGCCGACCCCAGCTATCTAAGCCAGGGTGACTGGCAGTCGGACCTCAAGCGCGCCGACTGGAATGCGGTGATCGCGCTGTCGTCTCAGGCCCTGGCCGAGCAAAGCAAGGACCTGATGCTGGCCGGCTGGCTGTGCGAAGGACTGGCCCACCGTGACGGCTTTGCAGGCCTGGCCTTTGGGTTGGAGCTGGTGGCGGCCCTGTGCGAGACCTACTGGGGGGTGCTCTATCCCACCCTGGAAGAGGGTGAGGAAGAACGCCTGGGGCGCTTCACCTGGCTGGACGACACCCTGGCGTCGATGGTCGGCAGCATCGCCCTGCTCGATGGTCAGGGCGGGGCTCATAGCAGTGATCACGGCTATGGCCTGGATCGCTATGAAGAGTCACGCCAGGTCGAGAACCTGGCGCGCAATGACCCCACCGTCATGGACGAAGCGCTCAAGGAAGGCAAGATCAATGCCGAGATATTCCAGCGTTCGGTGGTGCTGTCAGACCCCGAACGACTGATCGAGCGCTACCGCCATATCGAAGCCTGCCTGCACGCGCTTTCGGCGCTGGACGACGTGCTGGTCGCCCGGCTCGGAGACCTGGCGCCGAGCTTCAGCCGACTTTCGACGGTACTCAGGGAGTGTCTTGGCTTGATCGAGCGCCTGCTGGGTGACAAGGGCGTTCGTCTCGACGTCGTCGAGGATCCAGCACAAGACGACAGCATCCCGGAAGACTCGCCCACACCGCAGGCCAGCACCCCGGCGCGATCTCAACGTCCAAGCGGCGCGCTTCGCACCACCCCGGAGACCCGCGAAGAAGCCTTTGCCATGCTCGGTGCGGTAGCCCAGTACTTCAAGGCCGCCGAGCCCCACAGCCCGGTACCTTATCTGGTCGAACGAGCGGTGCGCTGGGGGCGGATGCCGCTGGAAGACTGGCTGCGTGACGTGATTCGCGAGGACAACGTCGTCGACAGCATCCGCGAAACCCTGGGCACCCAGACCAGAGACGAGCACAGCTCATGAACCGAGGGGACAGGGATTCAAGCAGGGCGTCGCTGTACGACCGCCTCAGGCCACGGCAATCGACCCTCGAGCAGATGGCCAGGCAGCAGGCAACGCCAGCACCGGAACGGCGCTACGACCCTGACCGGCTGAGGGTGCTCGATGGCGTGGCGCTGACCTCGGCGGGACTGGTGGGGTGGGGGAATATGCCGGACAAGCAGGCTGCCGTCGTGGATACGTCCCTGGCGGCCAGTGAAAGTCTGCTGGTGCATCGAATCGACTGCCAGTTCGGAACGCTCGGCGAGCCCCTGGCCCTTCAGGGTGACAGGGCGCGCCGCCTGTATGAGCTCGCCCGGGCGCTGGTCGGCGAGGCCATGACCCTGCTGGAGCGGCTGCCAACGGAGGCCGGCTTCGAAGTAGTGGTGAGCATGCCGGTCGAGGGGCACACGACAGTGCTGCGAGACATGCTGGACGTCAGCCTGCGCGGGTCACTGGCGTACCCCCGCATGACGGGACTGCGACTGGTGCCAGACCATCAGGACCTCCATGACACCCTCGCGACACCTGCCACCGGGGGGGCTGGGCATGTGCTGTGGCTCAGTATCGATTGTGTCCTTCACGCCCACGGCATCGGCCAGTTGCGCGCCCGACAGCAGCTTGCGACCACGCGCAATCCCCAGGGCATCAAACCTTCAGAAGCCGCAGCCGCCCTAGTGATCCAGCGGATAGCTGAGGACGGATACGGAGGCGGTGACAGCTATCTGCTGAAGCGCGGGATCATGCTTGAGCACACCAGGCGCACGGACCTGACACGACGCCAGCGCCACCAGTCCCTGGCAGAGATCTTGGCCAGGGTCTGGCCTGACGAAGGGGCAACCGCAGGCAACGCTCCTGGCGTCGTGGTCGCCGACAGTCTGGACCTGCCGGGGCGACGTGCCGACCTCGCAGGCGCCTTGCTGACGCTCTGGCCCGAGCTCGATCTCGGCGAAGAATGCCGGTGTATCGACTATCACTTCGGCTGGCCAGGCACGGCGCTGATCGCGCTGCAACTGGTCGTCGCCCTGGTGGGCGATCGCAGTCGCAGCGGAGCGGTGTTGCTGCAATTAAGCGACGACCACAGCAGTCGCGCCCTGGCCCTTCTGCCGGAAAGTCTCGACAGCGCTGCCCAGGCGCGTCTCGAGTCCCACTACACCACCACCTGAGGAGGCTACCCATGTTCGGTTCTGGAGACGGCATCATCGTCCTGGGCGATACCACCAGCCACGGCGGCACCGTGGTCAGCGCCCAGTCCAACTACCTGCTCAACGGCACCCCGGTAGCGGTGGTCGGGGACATGGTGGCCTGCCCGCAGAAGGGCCATGGCGTCTGCCCCATCGTCGAAGGCCACCCCACCATCACCCTCAACGGCAAGAGCGTGGCCTTTCACGGCTGCCACACCGCCTGCGGCGCGAGCCTGATCTCGGCTTGTGGTGGCGTCCACGGACTCGGCTGACAACGCCTCTTTTCGCTCGCCGTCGTCGCCATGGAAGGCCCTTCGGGCATCGCAGCAAAGGACAAAGGCAATGAATGACTCATCGTGGTTGGACAAGATGCTGGCGTCGTTCGACGTCAGCCTGTCGCAGCACCAGCGGCTAGTTACCCTGGCGCTGGAGGGTGTCGAGCTGATCCCCCATCGTCTGGTCGGCGAAGAGCGTGTCTCGCGGCCGTTTCGTTACCGCCTCGACGCCATCTCCCAGTCCGGCAACATCGAGCTCAAATCGCTGATGGCCAGACCCGCGACGCTGTCGATACGTCAGGCCGATGGCCAGTATCGGCAACTCTCGGCGCTGGTGGAGTCCGCTGCGCTGCTGGGCGAGGACGGCGGCGTCTACTACTACCAGTTGAGCCTGGTGCCCTGGCTGACCATGCTCGAGCTTGGCCGCGACAGTCGCATCTTTCAGGATCTGAGCGCCATCGAGGTGATCGAGCGGGTGTTTCAGGGCCATGAGGTGGCCCACGGCGGCTGGCGCTTCGACCTGAGACGCGAGTACCCGGCGCGCAGCTACTGCGTCCAGTACCGGGAAAGCGATTACCACTTCGTCAATCGCCTGATGGAGCAGGAGGGCCTGTTATATTACTTCGAGCACCTGGGCAACCCGGAAAATGACGGTAAGACCGCGAGCGAGAACGCGGCGACTGGCGCTGAGGGTGTCGGTCATCGGCTGGTGATCACCGATGACGTGGCGACCTGCGATGCGGTCGCCCCTCACCAGATTCGCTTCCACCGCCAGGACGCCACCGAGACCGAGGACGCCATTACCCAGTGGGGCGGACGGCGCCAACAGCAACCCAACCGGGTCAGCCTTGGCACCTTCGACTACAAGCAGCCAAGGCTGATCAAGCGAACCTCGCTGGACACCCTGCACCATCAGGGCAACCTGACCGACCAGGAGGTCTACGACAGCCCTGGCGAGTACTACTATCGCGACCACTTTCGCGGCGAACGTCTGACCGCCAACCGGCTCGAAGCGCTGGAATCAAAGGCCAAGCGCTTCTTCGGTGCTGGTGGTGCCCGCCAGCTTCAGGTAGGACGTCACTTCGAGCTGACCCAGCACGAACGCCACCAGCACGGCGACAGCGATGAGCGGACCTTTCTGGTGCTGGGCCTTAGCGTGCACGCCGAGAACGCTCTGCCGGTGTCGGCCCACCTGACCACCCTGCCGGGCAGTCTGCAGCAGGAGCTTGATCATGCCCGCCGGGCCCACGGCCTGGAAGACGAGAGCCTCCACCGCGACGACTATCAGCGTGCCGGCACCGGCCACTACCTGGTCGACTTCGAAGCCCAGCGCTTGAGCCAGCCCTACCGTTCGTCGCTCGATCACCCGCGTCCGGTGGTCGGCGGCCCCCAGACCGCCATCGTGGTCGGCCCCGAAGGTGAAGAGATCCACACCGACCGGCTCAATCGGGTCAAGGTGCAGTTCCACTGGGACAGGCTGGGTCGCCATGACGCCCAATCGAGCTGCTGGCTCAGGGTCGCCCAGCCCAACGCCAGCGCCGGCTGGGGTGGTGTGTTCGTGCCGCGCATCGGCCAGGAGGTGATCGTCGACTTCCTGGAGGGTGACCCGGATCGCCCGCTGGTTACCGGGCGGGTCTACAACGGTGACCAGCGTCCCGAATGGCACTCCAACGGCCTGCTGTCGGGCTTCAAGTCCAAGACCTACCGGGGCGGCAAGTACAACGAACTGGTGTTTGACGATGCCACCGATCAGGAGCGGGTGCGCCTCAACTCCGAGCACGCCAAGAGCCAACTGAACCTGGGCTACCTGATCCACCAGCAGGGCAACACCAGGGGCGCCTTTCGTGGCACCGGCTTCGAGCTGCGCACCGACGCCTACGGCGCGGTACGCGCCAACGCCGGCCTGCTGCTGACCAGTTGGGGGCAGCTCGGTGCCAGCGGCGAACAGCTCGCGCTGTCCCCGGTCTACCGTGAACTCGACAGCGCCTGGCAGCTTGCCGATACCCTCAGCCAGAGCGCCGCAGAACACGACGCCGAAGCGCTGGAGGTGCGCGGCGACATCAAGCGGGCCAGCGAAGACGCCAAGGCCACCTACGGTGAGTCCAGCGGTGCAGCGTCTGGCCAGGACGTTGACCAGTCCGCCGACCAGTCCACCGCCAAAGGCGCAAGCCTGGCAGGGCGGGGCGAGGCCGGGCGGCTCGAGAGCCCCTGGTTGCACCTGGCCTCACCCGCCGGCATTGCCATGAGCACCCCGCAGTCGACCCATTTCGCCCAGGACAAGTCGCTGACGGTGACCAGCGGCGAGGACATCAACCTGGCCGCCGGCAAGAGCCTGGTCGCTACCATGGGCCAGAAGCTCTCGCTGTTCGTGCAGCGTGCCGGGATCAAGCTGTTCGCCGCCCAGGGCAAGGTCGAGGTGCAGGCCCAGAGTGACGCGATGGCCCTGACCGCCGAGAAGACCCTGAGCGTGACCTCCACCGAGGACAGCGTGGAAGTCAGCGCCGCCAAGGAGATCCTGCTCACCTGCGCCGGCGCATACGTGCGGCTCAAGGACGGCAATATCGAAGTGCACGCCCCGGGCAAGATCGACATCAAGGGTGCCCAGCACAACTTTGCAGGCCCCGCGAGTCTGAGTACAGAGCTTACCGACCTGCCTGAATTCACCGACGTCATCTGCGAGCGCACCAACGAAAAAGGTGCCGCGGGCGGTGATGGCATCGTGGAGGGCTAGCTCATGCACGACAACCACCTTCCCGGCGATATGCCTCTTCAACAAGCGGCAGCCCATCGTCTGACTCCTGGTACCCGGGCGATGATCGAGGCGATTCAGGCGCTGGGTGCCCAGGGCGGCGGATGCCTGTATCGGCTGGTGGACCCCGATGGCAGCCCCGGCAGGGGACTCGGAGACAGCGCCAGGCGCGATTGCGGTCAGATCAAGCACCCCTTCGTCGCCCAGAAGCCCGAACAGCGGCTTTACCTACAACCTGTCGGACTTGCGGGGCAGGCGCTGACCGACGGGCTTGCCGCCGAGCTTGAAGCGGAAGTCGCGCAGGAAATCGAACGTACGCCCGACTCGCACCTCGACCCGGTGCCCTTCTGTGCCTGGGTCTACAGCCGCGCTTCGCTTGCGCACATCGTCAACCACCTGTACCAGCAGCGCGTCATCCGCAGTACAGGTCCCAAGCCTGCGCTGTTTCGCTACCAGGACCCCCGCGTCTTCGAGCGTCTGTTGGAGATTCTCTTGCCCCAGCAGCTCAACCACCTGCTTGGCCCGATTGACGCCTGGTGGTTCCTCGACCACCAGCGACAGTTGCAAGGCGTGCAGATGCCCCCGCTCTCCACGCCGTTGCCTCGTACCTCCCTGGCCCCTCACCAATGGCAGGCGGTCAAGCGCATTGGGCAGGTCAATGCCTGCCTGGAAGGATGGCGTCGCCTCAAGCGCGCCGACAAGCGCCACGTCACCCCAGCCGAGATGGACGAACTGCTGGTCAAGGCCGAAGCCCATGGCCTGAAAGACGCCAAGGATCAGCGCCTGTTTGTTACCCATGGCCTGCTGACCCCCGGCTTTTACCGCCACCCCGCGATTCAGCGCCTGCTGCCCAGTGGCGGAGAGACCGAACCCTTCACCCTGGCGATCAGACGAATCAGCGACCCGGACTGGGACAGCATCAAACACGATTTGGAGCACCGACTAACATGAGCAATGGACTGTCAAACGTCGTCGATGACCTGGGAGAGCAGGACCGGGAGCGCGAGTGCGAAGGCCGCACTGGGCGATGCCCGCAGTGCGAACGCGAGGGGTTTCCGATCCTGCCCGTGCGCTATGCGGTGTGCAAGAACATTGAAAGCAATGAAGATATTCCAGAGCTACCTTCAGATAGAGTAGGACATTTTACCAAGATAAACCTGCGCGAAACTCTGGAGGATGGTCAACCAAGGAATAAACGTGTTTATAGCAGAATATTACACCATGAGCATAGTCATCCAAGGGCTCAGGTGAGCAAGTATATTCTACGCCAGCTTCGGCCCGGGTATTTCTATGTTTTCGATCAGCAAAATCATCCCTACTACTGGTACGCCTATGTCGTTAGCGAAGAAGGCATGTTCCACCAATATAGCGTCAGAGACACGCCACCCACCACGCAAAATGCCTCGTTTTCCTGTCTAAACGCTCCTGAGGATGAAAGACGCCGTAAGGCACTGAGCGCGTCCATCGTGACCTTGCCCAGGGTCGAGAAAGGCGATGTCTTCTACTACGCCTACACTGAGCACCCTTGGTCCCGCGACCACCTGTCGATGATTGAAGGCGATTCTCAGTGGCGCGAGGATCACATGCAAAAATTTACGATCACAGGGAAGTCCAGCGAGAAAAAAGAAGAAGATGTAAACACTGAGTTAGTTAATGGTGAAACTAAGAATACATTTTCTATAGATGAATTGGAGATGGTCGCCGAATTCTGCGATAGCGCACCAGATCGTAGAGATTTTTTCTGGCCGCCAGGAAGTGAGAGACAGCTCTTCAGTCGCGAAGAAATGAAAGAGAATATGCGCGACCGACTGTCCGAATACGCGTCCTGGCTGCAAGGGCAAGAGCTTATTATTGCGGTCAATGATGAAGTGGGAATCATTGACGAGCTGAACTCCTATCGTCTCGAACCTTTGGCAGAGCTAAAAGAGTTTGTAGATGTTGGCGACAATAAGCGCATGTTAGGGATTATGCAGGCGCTGGATGCTTTTAGAGAAAATTTTATAAACGGACAGAGAAAGGCATTGGAGGAGAAGTACGGAGAACAAGGTCGTAGTAATCGTGAGAAAGACCTCAGACGAGACCTTGACGAAATGAAGTCCCACCTGACTAAACCTCTTGTCGAAGAGAATAGGCGATATATAGAGGGCGTAATAGAAACGCTGGAAGCGCAAATAGAGGAAGAAGTCCAGAAGCGACGAAATAAGCTAGAAGAAGAGGCTGAATATATAGGTGACTTGGTGGAGGAGCGTGAAGATCAATTGGAAGATTTTTATGATGGAAATAAAGAGGCAGTAGATGAATTTAGGGGAAGATACAATAAAAAATTAGAAATAGCTGAGTATATGACGCAGTACTACGATGCGGACTATGCTTTCTGGGTGCGCGATCATCTTCAGGATGCGTTGGACCGGTACAGTCAAAGTGATTATATTGCGGGATTGGAGGCATCCGGCGTAATGGTGTCCCTTCTAGCCGGGGGGATTCTATCTCCTTCCTCTTTTAGTGCCTGGAAGGCATTGGCCGAAAAAATGTCATCTGCAGAGTCAGTTCTAACAAGATCGCTGTTTGCCAATCATGGTGAGCTGGTCGAGGCGGCGCTAAACGATGCTTCCCTTCCTGATTCCGATGATTATTTATCAGTTGTTAGGCTAGCAGTTTGGCAGCAGCGATTTAATGCAGTGTGGGAAGATTATGACTCCTCTATGAAGAGCGAACTCGAAAAGCAGTGGCAGACGACAATCCCCTATTTGATCACCACGATAGGAAACGCAATTTCTGCCATCAGTATGCAATCGCAAGAGAGTGATACCGTACCCATCATGATGTTTGCACGGGTGGCGCAGATCCTTTATTGTTCCGACCCGGCGGTGAAACGCGGTGAACTACCGCCTCTTGAAATGCTGCGTGTAGAGGCCAATGTCGAAACCTACCGTCGGTGGCTATTGCATGTTGCAAAAGACAATGACGAAAGAAGGCAACCACGGCCTCGGTCTCCAGTAGTTGATGATGCGATTCAGTTCCCAGGCGGTGAGGGAGGAAATATCGCAGTCGTTCCCGCGGAAGACAGCGGAGCTTATAGTCTATCGTTCAGGTTGCCGATGGTGAACGGTGATGCGGCAAATATTGATGGATTTGATCGGGAAGATTTTGAAAAATTGGAAGACGATAATACCTGGGGGAATGTAGGGTTATCGAAATCACTGGTGAACCTGGGCACCATGCAGATGGTGTCGAGCTGCGTGTTGTCCGAGAATATGGGTAAGTCGATTGTATCCGTCATTTCGATTGTCGAGGCTGTCAAAACTATTTTAGAGAAGGGGCCATTTTCGTCCGGTGACAAAGAAAGCACTGATGACGCAATGTTGTTCGCGGCTATTGGTTCCTTGGTCAAATCCAGCGTAGAACTAAAGAACAGTATTCAGGCAATTCGGACTTTCTTCGATACCGGAGAAATTGCTACTGCTGCAACCGGGTTCTGGAGAATACGGCCAGAGAAGTTGACGTTACTAAATGTCATAGGTGCTGGTGGTGATGTGCTGGCAATATACGATGGGTTCAACAAGATGTCGGAGGCTGGTCGGGCCAGCAAGTCGGGGCTATCGGATGAGATGGTTGCGGCACGCCATGTCCAAGGCGGATTGTCAATTTTGAGTGGCAGCCTTGGGCTGATGACCCTGTTCATCGCAGGTGGTCCCCTCACTGTTGCAGCACTTCTAGTAAGTATCACTGTTCTCGTTCTCGCCTGGATATTTGTTGAACTGGTAGTAAAAGCGGTCTATATGTGGGTAGACCTTAGCTTGATCGGGAACCATAAAGGGCAGATCGAACCGTTCCGCAGTGCTGAAGAAGAGTTGGCCTCGCTTGATCTGGTGTTCAAGGGGCTGACTGTGGATATTCAGTGGGAAAACGTCATCATTTATGAGAGAAGTGATGGGGAGTTGGTTGTCGAAAAGCCAGTTGTAGATGGTTACATGGGGGCGAATATTACAAATGGGAAAAGATTTTTTATAAATTCCACCATTCCCGATTTAAGAGAAATGAGAGTTGAATTTGATCTTTTTAGTGGTGGGCTGATCAGTGCTCCGGCAAGATTGCTATTAGCTAGTTATGAGAAGTTTGCTGACAAAGATACATTGGAAAGAGAAGGAACGTCTCTAACGGAGGGGGATAGTGTTTTCAATAAAGAAGAAGGGATTTATTCAATAAGTGATATTTATTCTTATTTTGATTCTGACATGATCTCTAACCAAGTAAATTTACGTATTAGGTTTGTCAATGGTGACTCAAGCGCATCAAGCTCCGCACTTTTTGTAGTGAGGTGGTAATGAAAAAAAATAGAGTTTTTTTGGTTTTTTTTGTTTTTTTAACTCTGAGCGCCTGCGATAAACAGGATGTGAGTGGTGAGGAAGAGAGATTTGTCTCGATGGAGGGAGATTCTGTAATTTATAATAAAAATGGTGATGCATTCTTTTTGACCAAGTACTATAGAAATAACGATATTGACTGTTTTGGTTCTCCTAGAGATGTGGACAAACAGTTCTGTGTGTATCTTGTAGGGCGGTCTTACCTTGAAAATATACCAGGAGTAGATGTAGAAGTTAATCCTTCTCTTGCGCGGCGCAAGTTAATAGATGCCTGGCGGTTAGGAGTGGTAGATGCAGGTTTTTATCTTTACGAAGCGTATCTGCATGGTGATAGTGGAATAATAAGTTTAGAGCTGGCGGGCGATTACTTGAAGGCCTCCGCAAATCTTGGGTTTTTAAGATCTGAGCAAAAATTGGGTTTTCTATATAGTGGGTATAGTCCGAAGGGGGTCGTGAATGAAGAATTTTCCAAGGCTGTTTTTTGGTTTACAAGAGCTGCCGAGAAGGGGGATAAAGTTTCCGCAGTTTCTTTGGCATGGATTTACTATGAAGGTTTAGGAGTCGAGCAAAGCGATGACATGACTTTTAAATGGCTCTTGGAAGCTGAAAGTTTACCTTACGGAAACGAATTTGAAGGTTTCTCTGGGCTTGCTAAAGCCTATGAAGAAGGTATAGGTACGGAAGTTGATCTTGTGCAGGCTTACAAGTACTATGATCTTCTCTCTCCAGGACGGTCTCAAGAAAGGGCCCGTATCGAAGCACAAATGACCTCCGAGCAGATCCGTGAGGCCATCCGTCTTTCCCGGCAGTGGCAGGAAGAACACAATATCTTTGTTCCCAGCTACTACGGCCTGGAGTATCAGGAGGATGGGTCCTTTCAGTGATGCACTGCCCTACAGCAGCATTTAGAATTCTAAATTAGCAGGCCCTCTGCCACGTCGGCATTGAGGGCCTGCTTTTTTGAGGCCGCAATAAAATAGCTCCGTTACCATCACCGATGCTTTGGCAACCTACTCTCCGGCTGTCCTCGAATCGGGTTTTGGAGGATTTGGTCGGAGAAGTTGACGTCGCTGAACGTCATTGATGCTGGTAGTAATATTCTAGCGATATACGATGTTTCCACAATATGTCGGAGGCTGGTCGGGCCAGCAAGGCGGGGCTATCGGATGAGAGGGTTGCCGCACGCCATGTCCAAGGCGGATTGTCTATTTTGAGTGGCAGCCTAGGATTGATGAGCCTATTCATTGCAGGTGGCCCGCTTGCCATCGCAGCGCTTTTGGTAAGTATCGCTGTTCTCATTCTTGCCTGGATGTTTGTTGAACTGGTAGCAAAAGCGGTCTATATGTGGGTAGACCTTAGCTTGATCGGGAACCATAAGGGACAGATTGAACCGTTCCGCAGCGCTGAAGAAGAGTTGGCCTCGCTTGATCTGGTGTTCAAGGGGCTGACTGTGGATATTCAGTGGGAAGAGGTTGAGATTAGATAGGGGCTTTTTGGTGGGACAGTTGTAGAAACAAAGCCAAACTCAAACTCGAGGTTGGGAGTGGTTTTTAATCCTAATGGGAAGAGACTGTCTGTTAACGTTGTTGTTCCTAAGTCAGAAAATATTACGTTGAATCTATCGCTAACAACCGAAAAAGAAGGGAAAGTCTTTTTTCTCTCGCAACATGAGTTCATTAACTCTGCTGCGTCGAGTGAAGATCTAGAAGAGAAAGTTGATTTAATTGGTGAAGGTAATGTGAGTGTTGTTTCAGTTTCTCGACTTGAGAACGATGCGCATTGCATAGACTATGAAGAATGTTTTTATAACAATGAGTTGGGTGAAAAAGGGATATTTAATGTGAAGTTTAGGTCATCTCAAGGGATTGGTGATAGTAATTTTATTTTGAGAAACTTTAATGAATAATCGAGTTTTTTTTCTGTTTTTTCCAGTGGCCGTTATCGGTTGTGGTGAATCAACACAGCAAGCTATGCCAGACGAATTTTTGGCGATGGAAAAGCCTCCTTTTATTGTAAATGTTGATCCGGGGAAGTACTCTTTAAATTCACTGTATGATGATGGTACCGTGAGCCAGTTATTAAGAAGTGTGGATGAGGGGGATTATAGGTCAAAATATTTGCTTGGGGTTTTGTTAAACAATGATATATCCATTGTTCAGTTAGAAGACAGTATCTATGATGGAAGGTCACTTTTGCTGGATAGTTGGAAGAATGGCGTTGTAGATGCTGGATATTCTCTATACTTGATTTATAGATCTTCTGGTGATAGCGATAGTTTAGCTCTTGAATATCTTGCATCGTCTGCTGAGTATGGGTATGTTAAATCACAGCGTAGTCTTGGTTATTGTTATAGCGGTGTTGTCATAGATGATTTGTGTGAAGTGGATTACTCAAAATCTATGTATTGGTTTAGAAAGGCTGCTGAAGAGGGGGATGCCCTATCTGCACTAAGTCTGTCAGGTATGTATGAACATGGGCAAGCTGGGGAAAAGAATTATTCAGAAGCGTTTTATTGGGCTTTTTTATCAAAAGATATGATGTATGATAGTAATTCCTTTTCTTTTAATAGACTGGCAAGGTACTATGAAGAAGGTATCGGTACAGACATAGACCTCGTCCAAGCCTATAAATATTACGACCTTCTCTCCCCCGGCAGTGCCCCAGATAAAGCCCGCCTGGAAGCACAAATGACACCTGAGCAGATCCAAGAAGCTATCCGTCTATCCCGCCAATGGCAGGACGAGCATAATATCTTTGTTCCCAGCTACTACGGCCTCGAGTATCAGGAGGATGGGTCCTTTCAGTGATGCACTTCCCTAAAGCGATATTTAGGATTCTAAATTAGCAGGCCCTCCGCCATATCTGTGCTGAGGGCCTGAATTTTTGAGGCCGAAATAAAATAGCTCCGTTGCCATCACCGATGCTCCGGCAACCTACTCTCCGGCTGTCCTCGAATCGGGTTTTGGAGGATTTGGTCGGAGAAGTTGACGTCGCTGAACGTCATTGATGCTGGTAGTAATATTCTAGCGATATACGATGTTTCCACAATATGTCGGAGGCTGGTCGGGCCAGCAAGGCGGGGCTATCGGATGAGACGGTTGCCGCACGCCATGTCCAAGGCGGATTGTCAATTTTGAGTGGCAGCCTTGGGCTGATGACCCTGTTCATCGCAGGTGCTCCCCTCACTGTTGCAGCACCTGGTAAGTATCACCGTTCTCGTTCTCGCTTGGGTATTTGTTGAACTGGTAGCAAAAGCGGTCTATATGCGGGTAGATCTTAGTCTGATCGGGAACCATAAAGGACAGATTGAACCGTTCCGAAGCGCTGAAGAAGAGTTAGCGTCGCTTGATCTGGTGTTCAAGGGGCTGATGGTGGATATTCAGTGGGAAGGGGTTGAGATCAGAGAGGGGATTTTTGGTGGTATCGTTGGTGAAACAAAGCCAATTCCCAATTCGATGTTGGGAGTGGTTTTTAATCTTAATGGGAAGAAGTTTAAAGTAAGACTATTGGTGCCAAAGTTAGAAGGTTTAAGGTTAACCGCTGAGTTGGTTAGCGATGGGATCGAGTTTTCGGAAACACTTTCATCTTATATTTTTTGTTAGCGAGTGATGCTGAAAATTTAGAGGTGGGATCTACAGGAAGGCAGAGTCTTGTATCCGCCGAGCCTCAGGGAGTAAGCGTGGAAAAAATGGCGATTGGTATGAAATTTTCTATGATATTGTGGCCAAAGATGAAGAAATACTAGGTGCTGTCGATTTTTATGTTTCATTTTCTTCATCTGTAGGTCGTGGTGACACCGGGAGAAGTGTGTTTAGAATTAAGGTGTGAATATGAAAGTGGTTAATAATTTTTTAGTGGTGTTGATTGTGTGTCTTATTTTTTTATTGGTTTCTTCTTGTGTGGAAGATTTTGATAGCGCTATAGGGGTGTCTTATATGGATATTGAGGGCGTTCCTAATATTCTTAACAATAATCCTGGGCCCCATTCTGTTGGTAGACTCTTTGAGGGTTATTCATTAGATGAATTAGAAAGTTTGTCTAAGGATTTTCCTGATGCAATGTATTTGATGGCCTTGGTAAAATTTGGGAATATTCCAAAGATGAAGGTTTCCCCTGATCCTGTGGCTGGGCGTCATCTGTTAGAGGAGGCATGGCGCCTTGGTATTGTGGATGCAGGATATAGCCTGTACGAAGTATATAGTAAGGGAGTTGGTGTTGAAGTTGATAATGCTCGTGCATTTAGCTACTTAGAGTCTTCTGCTGAACTGGGATACATAAAGTCTCAGCAAACATTGGGTTTTGTTTTGTCCGGGAGAAGAATGAACGATTTTTTGGAAATTGATTTTTCTTTGGCGAGGGATTGGTTTGAACAAGCCGCAAAACAGGGCGATGCCATATCTGCGCTTAATCTAGCTGGCCTCTATAGAGCGGGAAAAGGGGGGGAGGCTGATTTGGCCAGGGCGTATTATTGGGCATCCAGTGCTGAAAATATGCGTTATGGTGATGCGGTTTATTCCTTTAGAACATTGGCAAAATACAATGAAGAGGGCGTTGGCACAGATATCGACCTCGTCCAAGCTTATAAATATTACGACCTTCTCTCCCCCGGCAGCGCTCCCGATAAAACCCGCCTTGAAGCACAAATGACCCCTGAGCAGATCCGTGAGGCCATCCGCCTTTCCCGGCAGTGGCAGGAAGAACACAATATCTTTGTCTCAAGCTACTACGGCCTCGAGTATCAGGAGGATGGGACCTTTCATTGATGCACTTCCCTAAAGCGATATTTATAATTCTAAATTAACAGCCCCCCCGCCGCATCAGTATTGAAGGCTTACTTTGTTTTCGAGACTGCAATCAAATAACTCGGTTGCCATTTTCCGACGATGTGGCAATCTAGTCGCCGGATGCCCACCAGATCGAAGTAGCGTATCTTCAAGCTGACCCAGCTTGAACTCAACCAGCACGGTGACAGCGCCGAACGGAGCTTTCGTAAGCGATTCACATACCCCATCTCGGGCCTGATTACTTCCTATCGCACTGGTTTCTTCCTAGAGAGGAGAACACCATGATCGAACTGGCTGCCTCGTTTGTATGACGAAAGCTCCTGAACCTAGTGTTTGAATCTGATTTATATTCAACTGAGTTGATTGTTGACTCAAGCTGTAACTGCTGGATTCATAAAAGCAAGAGCGCTGTAACTGGAGGGTCATATGGATTTCATGGGGTTGTCAAACGGGAAGTTTCATGCATTTCCAGTGAGCAGGAAACTGCGGCAGGAGGAGATAGATTCAAAAATTGAGAATTATTGTGGTAATGATACGTCGGCAAAAGATCTGATATCTGTTATAAAGATAAATAATTGTTATATGGAGATGGTGGATCGATGGTATGCCCATAAGGGGGAGGCAGTGTTCGCAGGCTTCATTTCGATGATGATTGCAGGTCTTGGTTTTGGGGTGATGGGAACGACCACTTTTCTGGCTGGGGATTGGCCATTCTTTATATTCGTGACATTGTTGTGCGCTGGTCCTGCTGCCCTTGGCTGGGTGTTGTTTCGCCTTGAGGCTTTTCAGTTGACGCATTATCCGGTTCGCCTAAACAGAAAGAATAGAATGGTTTATGCTATTCTGCCTAGAGGGGATATGGTTAAAGTGAAGTGGGATAATCTTTTTGTCTATTTGGCAGAAAACAAAATCGCATGGTTTCCAAAGCCGTTCTACGAGATTAGGGCGCATGTTCTCTCTGACGATAGAGAAAACGTATTGAAAACTTTTTCTCTAGGCTACCCGACTTGGGGAGAAAAAGAGCTTACCTTAGGTAAGTGGGAATTTGTTCGTCGCTACATGGAAGATTCTGATGGCTATGAAAAAAACTCGGAATTGATTGAGCTTTGCATGCCATTAGATGGAGTAAAAGAGAGTTTGTCATTTTGTATAATTAGAGGCATGGGGCCACTGTCGGGTTCTTTTTTAGGTCAATTGTTCCTGTCTCCGATATATGTTTTAGGCGTGTGGGGGAGAATGGTGGCGATATACACGAGTAAGATTCCTCGGTGGCCGGAGGATATTGAAGCGAAGTGCCATGTTTCGAAAGACGACCCCTACGCTAAGACTGCTGATGATAATGCGCCATTTACTTTCGTCGAAGGAACTTGGCCTATCATCTGTTTCTGCATTGGTAGTTTAATTACCTTTTTAGGGGTTGTCTGGGCGGCCTATACTTATGTAATGATGTTTGTCAATGGATAGTAGAGAAGCATAACATTTTTAATGTTATGCACATGGCAGCGCCTCATTTTGCCGACCTTTAGGTACGTCGTGATTATCCTGCATTAGAGCGTGTCTGCATAAGTTTTCTTCAAAAAATCGACGCGTCCGGGTCGCTATCTGACAAGCATGTAGCGCTTGGTCAAAAACTAAGGACCTCCTCTTACTGTTACGTCGATCTGAGTGGGGAGCTGTGGGACTTTGGTGCGGATGAACTGGGCTACAGTGAATTATTTATGAAGTTTGATGTCCACAACTACGCTTTAGAATGAACTGATGAAGAAGTTCTCGATCGGATATTAAAGGATAGCTTCTTTTCGTCAACTGAACGTCCGAGAAACTAAAGGTAGATGCTGAGATGGATTACCAAGGGTTGGCAAGGATAGGGAAGCTACCTTTCCCTGTGGACAGGGAGTTAATGGATGCTGAAATTTCAAATGAGATTGGGAAAATCGATACCTGGGGATGTTCTCCTAGAGACGAGCTTTCAGTTATAAAAATCAACAGTTGTTTCATGGAGTTAGTGGATAGATGGTATTCTCATAAAGGTCATGCAATATTTTATTCATGTGGTCCATTTGTGATTGGAAGTCTATTTATTGTCGTGGTGGCGATGCTTGCTTTCGAGATGAATGAAGTTGATATTTGGTGGGTGTTTTTATTGTCCTTCGTGATGGGAGGGGGGTTGTTACTATTTGGGTGGACAATGTTCAGGTGTGAGGCGTTTCAGTTGACTCACTATCCTGTGCGTTTTAATAGAAAAAACCGCATGGTATATGCGATTCTTCCTCATGGCGGGATTGCTAAGGCTAAGTGGGATGATTTATTTATCTATTTGGCGACGAATAGGGTGTCATTTTTCCGTAGACCTTTTTATGAAATACGAGCCCATGTGCTTGCCGATGATCGAAAAACCGTCTTGCAGACCTTTTCCTTGGCATACCCCATCTGGGGAGAGCGTGATCATGCTCTAGGAATGTGGGAGTTTATCCGTCGCTATATGGACGAGCCTACCGGCTACAAGCGGAATTCTGAGCTGGTAGAACTATGCATGCCCATCGACAAGAAGCGTGAGAGGCTATCGTTTTGTATTATCCGGGGCATGGCGATTTTTGCATCCTCTCAGGCGATACAGTTGATTATGTCGCCACTTTTTGTTCTTGTTATCTGGGGACGAATGGTCGCCATCTATACCAGCAAGGTACCTGAGTGGCCGGCCGATATCGCTTCACAGTGTCATGCGCCTAAAAATGATCCCTATGCCAAGACTGGAGAGGATAATACCCCCTTTACCTTTTTCGAAGGGACATGGCCAATCATCTGTTTCTGTATGGGTAGTTTGATTTCGATTTCCATCATTACATGGGCGGCTTACACCTATGCAGGTATGATTATGGCGTTATTTTAGTGTTCTTCGTCGCAGGGTTTGGAGTTTTAACTCCCTTTGGTTAGAGAGGGCTGATGCAGCTTCTGAGTGCAACATCGTCAATGCGTTGATGACGGAGCTTCATGGTACTGCGCCATCAGTTCGCTCATCGTTTCAATGGGGCACTTGAAATCCAAGCGCTTTCGCGGATGCATGTTCAGTTCAAGCGCGATTTCATCTAGTTCTTGCTGGCTATAGACCGATGGGTCCGTTCCCTTGGGCAGATATTGCCGGAAGCCTATTGATATTTTCGTTGGCACCTCTCTGCCACGGGCTATGCGGGTCACAGAAATAGATGGCAACACCGATATTCTGAGTAATCTGGGCATGCTTTATCATCTAGCGTCCCTGGTCATACGTCATGCTCTTCCGTGCAGCCAATTGTAATGACCCCCTAGTTTCTGCACACCCTACGCAGCTAATGCAGGGTGTGCTTGGGGTGCCACATAGCCCAGAGACTGATGTGGCCGTTCTTCGTTGTAGTACCGGATCCAGTGATTGATCACTGCCCTGGCTTGTCCCAGCGACTCGAACCGATGCAGCCAGATACACTCCTCCTTCAGGGAGCGGAAGAAGCGCTCTACGAGCCCGTTCTGTTCCGGCGTGTACGGTGTCGTGAACTCCTGGGTGAGTCCGTAGGCCTTCACCGTGCCCGTGTAGTGGCGACTGCTGAAGACCAGGCCGTTATCGGACCGCAGTGCCAAGGGGTGATGAATTCGGCCCAAGGCGCCGAATCGATGCACCAGGGCCTCTTCCAACGCGGCCTCGGCGGTCTTGCTACTGCCATTGTCCGATAATCGCCAGCCGAGGATCTCCCGAGTGCAACAGTCGATAATCACCGCCAAGCTGGCTCGTCGATCCTTTCCACACCACACGTGAGTCAGATCAGTTGCCCATCGCTCATCAGGTCTTGAAGCGACTGACGGCAAGCTCCTGGCACGTGGCCGGAAGCCTTGGGGTCGTTTGCGCACCTGCCAGCCCTTCAACTGCAGGATGCGTTGGATAGGCTTGCGGTTCTCTCCCAACACGCACGCCAGACGACGATAACCATAGGTAGGGAACCGTTCCAGAGTCAGCTTCACCCTGCTAGCCAGCTCGGTATTGATCACACGGCGCCGCGGCTTGGGCCGGTAATACAGGCTTCGCCGGGGGAGTCCCAACCAGCGGCAGAGCTTGACGAGCGATACCACATGACCTTCCTCGGCCAGTTGCGCCTGCAGCGACCTTACGAGTTCTCGTCCTCGTCGAGCAGGCGCTTGAATTTTTTTAGTGCATAGATCTGCAGATGGGCTTCGCCCAGTGCCTCCTTGGTCTCCCGGAGCTCGGACTCGTACTGCTCACGGATGTCCTTGGGGCGGGCTTTGAACCCGTTCTCCATGTTGCGTTGGGCCTCATCGATCCAGCCTTCGACCTCGGAGACGGTGAGGTCATACTGGCGAGCCACTTCAGCGACGGTTGTCTTGCCCTTGAAGATGTCCATGACCACGGCGGCTTTGCGCTTCGCGGTCCATCGCTTGATGGGGTTGTCGTCGTTCATCCTGTCCTCCTGATGGCTGCACTATAGCCTGTGCAGCTCTGGAGGGGGTCACTTCACAATGGCATTCGGTTCAGCGCAGCGCTAGAGCCTTCCACGGCAGCGGTGGCGGTTGCGGTTGCATCGTTCCTCCTCGCCAGAATCAGGTAACCGCTTTTCAATTCGACGAGGGTGCCGACAGCCGATGCATTGCCCTTGCCTTTGAGTGGGCGGACGTGCTGGTTTAGCAGAAATTCCTGCTGAAGTGTCAGATAATAATGGGTGCTATACGATTCATTTTGACGAGTCATATAGTAATCTTTACGTTGGTGAATCGATTTTGGTGCGAGTCTCGGTGCGTAATGTTGATATTCCGTGGAGTAGTTCTGAGAATTTCATAGTAAGGTTTTAAATAATGCAAAAAATTCTTTCTTTTGTGTTTTTTGTTTTTATATCTGCATGTGATAATAAAGAGACAAGTGGTACTGAGAGGTTAGCGCTTGGAGAGTCTGCATTCATAGTGAACAATGATAGTGGCCCATTTTCGATGGCACCTTTTTTAAAAGATATTGATTTGTCAGACATTATAGAAAAACATCAAGGAGGCGATGCTAAGTCAGAATATTTTTTAGGTGTCTCTTTGATGTATGGGTATGATGTTGGGATGAATAAAGAGGAAGGCGTTAGGATTTTAGAGTCAGCGTGGAAAGGTGGTGTCGTAGATGCTGGTTATGATTTATATGAGGCTTATTATTATGGAGGCGGTGCTTCGGTCGATTTTGTAAAAGCTCTTTATTATCTTATAGTCTCTGCTGAAAATGGTTATATTAACTCCCAGAGAGAAATCGCCTTTGCTTATAAAGGGAAAATGCCAGTTGATCTGGTGGAAGTTGATTATGAGGCGGCTCTTAGATGGTTTATCGAAGCGGCTAATGGTGGTGATAAGATTTCTGCTTCTAATGTTGCTCAAATGTTTTATGATGGTGATGGTGTTTCTCAAGACGAAGAAAAGGTCTTTGAATGGATGTCTAAAATCGAAGGGCTTCCATATGGTAATCCGATGGATGGCTTTTCTGGCTTGGCAAAAGTCTACGAAGAAGGGATAGGTACGGATATCGACCTCGTCCAAGCCTATAAATATTACGACCTTCTCTCACCTGGCAGCGCCCCCGATAAAGCCCGCCTTGAAGAACAAATGACCCCCGAGCAGATCCGTGAGGCCATCCGCCTTTCTCGGGAGTGGCAGGAAGAACATAATATCTTTGTGCCCAGCTACTACGGCCTCGAGTATCAGGAGGATGGGTCTTTTCAATAGTCACAGATGGCAGGCAATAGGAGGCAAGCCTTTTGGTGACCAGATGTCGAAGGCCCTCGATACGAAAGCGTATCGAGGGCCTTTTTGTCGCTGGGGTTAGTCGGATGGCGCTGGCTCGTCGGTGCCTCGCCTGTCGCGATATCGCGGTGGCAGGCGCTCTGCGAGGTGTTCGGCGAGGTAGTCGATGACCACGCGGACCTTGGGGGAGCGGTGGCGGTGGTGCGGGGTGACGGCCCAGACGCCGGTATCGCTGTGGCGGTAGGTGTCGAGCACCGAGACAAGTTCGCCACGGGCCAGATGGTGCTCGACGTAGTAGTCGGGAAGCTGACCCAGGCCCACGCCCTTCAGCACGGCGTCGAGCAGGGCCGGGCCGGAGTTGCCCTGCCAGGGGCCCTTGATCGCCACTTCCCGGGGAATGCCGTCGACGGCGAAGCGCCAGCGATCACGTGAGCCATGCAGGCAGCGGTGGTGCTTCAGTTCGGACAGGGCGTGGGGCTGCGAGTAGCGCTGGAAGTAGTCGGGGGAGCCCACCACGTACTCGCGTCTATCGGCCAGGCGGCGGGCGATCATGGTGCTGTCCTCCAGCGTGCCCATGCGGATGCCGATATCGAAGCCCTCCTCGATCAGGTCCACCTGGCGGTTGGTGAAGTGCAGGCGCACGCCGAGCTGAGGGTATTGGATCAGCAGGTCGTTGATCAGAGGCGCCACGTAGCGCTCGCCAAAGGTGGTGGCGCAGGTCAGCGCCAGCTCGCCCCTGGGGTGAGCCTCGAAGTCCTTGACCACGGCGTCGGCCTCGCGAAAGCCGTCGACCAGCGCCTCGCACTGCTGATAGTAGAGCCGACCGGCCTCGGTCAGGCTTATCTGGCGGGTGGTGCGATACAGAAGCGGCGTATCGAGCCGGCTTTCCAGGGCGGCCACCTGTCGGCTGACGTGGGAGCTGGATACACCCAGGCGTCGGGCGGCGGCGGCAAAGGACTTCAGGCGTACCACTTCGATAAAGGCTTCAATGCCGGCCCAGGGATGCATGGCGCTCTCCATTGTTGCGAGACAGCAACAATGTTATGCCGAATGCGTGCTTTATCCCAGTCCGTAGCGAGGTCTAGACTGTGGTCATCATCCACCGGGTCAGGATGACCCGTGCCCCTTACGTCAGTACGCCAGGCTTGGTCGTTCATGCCTGGCGTGCAACCCCCGATCCGAGGAGATTGCCATGAAGTCTCGCGCCGCCATTGCCCTTGAAGCCGGCAAGCCGCTTACCCTGACCGAAATCGATGTCGAAGGCCCCAAGGCCGGCGAGGTGCTGGTCAGGGTGGTCGCCACCAGTGTCTGTCACACCGACGCCTATACCCTGTCCGGAGCAGACCCGGAGGGGCTGTTTCCTTCGGTACTGGGTCACGAGGGAGCCGGTGTGGTCGAAGAAGTGGGGGAGGGCGTCACCAGCCTGAAGCCCGGCGACCACGTCATCCCGCTGTACACGGCCGAGTGTGGCGAGTGCAAGTTCTGCCGTTCGGGCAAGACCAATCTGTGCAGCTCGGTCCGTGCCACCCAGGGCAAGGGCCAGATGCCTGACGGCACCACACGCTTCTCGCTGGATGGCAAGCCGCTCTATCACTATATGGGCACTTCCACCTTCAGCGAGTACACCGTGGTGCCAGAGGTTTCGCTGGCCAAGGTGTCCAAGGAAGCGCCGCTGGACAAGATCTGTCTGCTCGGCTGCGGGGTGACCACCGGGATCGGCGCGGTGATGAACACCGCCAAGGTCGAGCCGGGTGCCACCGTGGCGGTGTTCGGTCTCGGTGCCATCGGCCTTGCGGTAATCCAGGGTGCGGTGATGGCCAAGGCCGGTCGTATCATCGCCATCGACGTGAATCCGGACAAGTTCGAGCTGGCCAAGCAGTTTGGCGCCACCGACTTCGTCAATCCGAAGGACTACAGCGATTCCATCCAGCAGGTGATCGTCGACCTGACCGACGGCGGCGTCGACTACTCCTTCGAGTGCATCGGCAACGTCAACGTCATGCGGTCGGCGCTGGAGTGCTGTCACAAGGGTTGGGGCGAGTCGATCGTCATCGGTGTCGCCGGCGCCGGCGAAGAGATCTCCACCCGGCCTTTCCAGCTGGTGACCGGTCGGGTATGGAAGGGCTCCGCCTTCGGTGGCGTCAAGGGCCGTAGCCAGCTGCCGGGCTACGTCGAGCAGTACATGAAGGGCGAGCTGAACATCGACGACTTCATTACCCACAACATGGAGTTCGAGAAGATCAACGAGGCCTTCGACCTGCTTCACGCCGGCGAGAGCATCCGCACCGTACTGCATTACTGAGCCGGTAGCATCGAGACGGCGCTGATGAGGCCACGCCCGCCTGTCCCAAGCGATGGGCCAGGCGGGCGCCGATTGGCGGTGAGCCGATTGCTGGCGCAGTATTGATGCCAGCTCGCCCCACCGCCAGACGGCCGCGTCGTCCGCCAGAACGCACCGCGTCGTTTTATCCGCCCCGGACCTCGGGGCTTCATCGTTGAGGGGAAGTCGCCATGTCCATGAGCGAACATCTGGAACTGGTCAGCGCCAATCGCAGCTTCGGCGGCTGGCACAAGCGCTATCGTCACCACTCGCGGGCGCTGGACTGCGAGATGACCTTCGCCATCTATCTGCCGCCCCAGGCCGAGACGGAGAAGGTGCCGCTGCTGTGGTGGCTGTCGGGGCTGACCTGCACCGACGAGAACTTCATGCAGAAGGCCGGTGCCCATCGGCTGGCGGCGGAGCTGGGCATCGCCATCCTCTGCCCCGACACCAGTCCCCGGGGGACCGACCTGCCGGGTGAGCACGACAGCTACGATCTGGGTTCCGGGGCGGGCTTCTACGTCAACGCCACCCAGGAGCCGTGGAAGGCCCACTACCGGATGTATGACTACGTCACCGAAGAGCTGCCTTCGGTGGTTCGTCAGCACTTCCCGCTCAACGGTCGCGAGTCCATCAGTGGTCACTCCATGGGAGGCCACGGTGCCTTGATTCTGGCGCTGCGCAAGCCGGGGCACTACCGCTCGGTGTCGGCGTTCTCGCCGATCGTCAATCCGACCCAGTGCCCCTGGGGGCGCAAGGCGTTCTCGGCCTATCTGGGCGAGGATTCCAGCAAGTGGACCCAGTACGACGCCTGTGAGCTGGTGGCCCGTGGCGCCTCACGTCAGCCGTTGTTCATCGACCAGGGCGACGCCGATGACTTCCTCGATGAGCAGTTGTGTCCAGAGCGACTGGAGGCGGTCTGTGCCGAGCGCGATCACCCGCTGATCCTGCGTCGCCAGCCCGGCTACGACCACAGCTACTTCTTCATCGCGACCTTTATCGAGGATCACCTGCGCTACCACGCCGAGAAGCTCTACGCCAAGCGCTGAGCGAGACTTCTCGCCAGCCTGCAGTACCCTCCAAGGTATCCACCACGGCCCCCGATCATCGGGGGCCGTGGTGTTTCTGGGCTTATTTTTTTGCCCGGGATTTCTGCGGCCTGAACTTCCGGACCATGGAGTGGGGGAAGAGAGTGCTGGGTGTTGGCGTGTCCGGGCAGGGGGTGGGCGTGCGCTGGCTGGCGAGCCAAAGGCGGCGTCCCGGCAAGGCATCAACGGGTCGCCTGGAGAGATAGCCCTGTCGTGAATGGGGAAATATGGCCGATCCTTTGCCTTGTCAGGTGACAGATGCGACCTCGTCATAGTCACCTGCGACATCATTGTCGGAGACGACTGGTCAAGCGGCAGCCGATAGCGATTATTGTGATGCCGAGACTCAGTCGCCAGGCGTAAAGTCGTCGGAGAAAAGCACGGACGCTCCTGCCTGCGATACCCGTAGCGACGCTGGCAACGTCGAGGGTGTCGACACCATGCGCGAGTCCTGTTCCGTTTACGACGTCGCGATAACAACAAATGGACGTGACGGTACCTCGTGGCTTGCGACGAGGAGGCCGACGCTGTGGAGAAGATGACCATGACCCTGCCTAGCCGGCCCGAGGGGCCACAGACCGTAGGTTTTCTGCTGCTCGAGCATTTCACCCTGATCTCGCTGGCCTCGGCCATCGAGCCGCTGCGCATGGCCAACCAGTTATCGGGCCAGGAACTCTATCGCTGGTTCACCCTGAGCCTGGATGGTGCGCCGCTTCAGGCCAGCGACGGCCTGACCGTGACGCCGGACTCGTCGATCACGGTGCCGCTGTCGCTGGACATGGTCGTGGTCTGCGGCGGCGTGGCGCCGACCCGCCATGTGCACCAGGGCCACGTAAGCTGGCTGAAGGCCCAGGCACGCCACCTCAAGCGATTTGGCTCGGTGTGTACCGGCGCCTGGGCGCTGGCCCGGGCCGGGCTGCTCGAGGGTTATGAGGTCAGCACCCATTGGAAGTGCCAGGCAGCGCTGCAGGAGGCCTACCCGGGCATCGGCCTGACGTCGAAACTTTTCGCCATGGACCGGGACCGTTTCACCTGCTCCGGCGGCACCGCGCCGCTGGACATGATGCTGACGCTGATCGGGCGTGACCATGGGCGCGAGCTGGCGGCGGGCATTTCCGACATGTTCGTGTGCGACCGGGTGCGTGGTGAGCAGGACCAGCAGCGGGTGCCGCTCAAGCATATGCTCGGCACCACCCAGCCGCGACTGCAGGAGATCGTCGCGCTGATGGAGAACAACCTTGAAGAGCCCATCGACCTGGACGAACTGGCCCGCTACGTCAGCCTGTCGCGGCGCCAGCTGGAACGGCTGTTCCAGCGCAACCTGCACTGCTCGCCGTCGCGCTATTACATGCGCCTGCGGCTCAATCGCGCCCGTCAGCTGTTGAAGCAGACCTCGATGTCGATCATCGATATCGCCGCCGCCTGTGGCTTCGTCTCCACCCCGCACTTCTCCAAGTGCTACCGCGAGTGCTTCGGCCTGCCGCCGCGGGAGGAGCGACTGGGCTGGAGCGCCTTCTCGCCGGTGGTGGCCGGTAGCACCGTATCCCCGCTGCTGGCGGCGGCCCCTGACGAACCGGTGTCCCGGGCGCTGTCGGCGTTGGAAGAAGCCCGCGGGGAGCCGACCTACGGCAGCTTCAAGGTGTTGCCCAAGTAGCGAAGGGCGTGTTGAACAATGCGCCTTCGCTGGCTGAATTTGCTGGACGAGGCCTGGGACCAGGCTTCGGCATGCCTGGACGCCAGATATCGGCAGGAGAGCCTTTGGCCACACCGGTAAAATGCTGACAGCGGCGATTGCCCGCCCCACCCAAGGCCTTGATATACTCCCCGGATCGATTCCAACCGAGCCCGATGCATGCGCAACTGGTGGCGCCCTCTCAGCCGACTTCTGCTACGCGCCACCCTTGCCTTTGCGCTGGGGTCAGTGGTGCTGGTGCTGGTGTTTCGCGTGGTGCCGGTGTTCGGCTCCATGGTGATGCTGGAGCGCGAGGTCTCGTCCTGGTTCTCCGGCGAGCCGCTGGACATCCAGCAGCGCTGGCGTCCCTGGGATGAGCTATCCGACAACGCCAAGCTGGCGGTAATCGCGGCGGAAGACCAGCGCTTCCCCGACCATCATGGCTTCGACCTGGTGGAGTTGAAGCGTGCCATCGAGTCCGCGATGAATGGTGGCTCGCTGCGCGGGGCCAGCACCATTACCCAGCAGACCGCCAAGAATCTGTTTCTGTGGACCGGGCGGGACTATGTGCGCAAGGTGTTCGAGGCCTGGTTCGCCACCCTGATGGAACTGCTGTGGCCCAAGGAGCGCATCCTCGAGGTCTATCTCAATATCGTCGAATTCGACCGGGGGGTCTTTGGCCTGGAGGCCGCCAGTCGCCACTACTTTGGCGTCGGTGCCGATCAGTTGAGCGCCGCCCAGGCGGCCCGCCTGGCGGCGGTGCTGCCCAACCCGCGAGAGCGCAGCGCCTCGCACCCGGGGCCGCGCACCGCCCGTCATGCCGCCTGGATTCAGCGACAGATGAATAACCTGGGCCTTGGCTACCTGGAGAAGCTGTAGCCGGCAGGCGTCGCAGTCCTTGATCCTTTGGGTTCTGTCCACTCGCTTCTTTTTCCCTTCGCCCCTTCACTTCTGGCACGCCTTCCCTCGGTCTCGACGCTCGTCGTTTCGCTTCTTTCCTTTGCCCACGGGTGCCTTTTGTCGCTGCCGGAACGGCGGTGACGCTTTTGGAATTCTCGTCGTCGCAATCAGGCGTCGTGGCCCCCCGGGGCGGCGCTATCCTGCCCGCACAACGCCAGCGTTTGCCGCTGGCGCTCTCCCTGAAGCGGGTAAGGACAACAGCGATGAACTCCCCTCTGACGCAAACCGAAACTGGTGCCATCGACGCCCGGGCGCTTCACCGCGAGGCCACGGTGATCGACGGTCTGATCATCGCCAAGTGGAGCCGTGAACTCCTCGAGGACATGCGCCGTGGTGGGCTGTCGGCGGCCAACTGCACCGTGTCGGTGTGGGAGGGGTTCCAGGCCACGGTGGACAATATCGTGGCCACCAACGCGCTGATGGAAGAGTGCAGCGACCTGGTGCTGCCGGTGCGCACCACCGCAGACATCCGGCGTGCCAAGCAGCAAGACAAGACCGGCATCATCTTCGGCTTTCAGAATGCCCATGCTTTTGAAGACCAGATCGGCTACGTCGAGATCTTCAAGAAGCTCGGCGTCGGTATCGTCCAGCTCTGCTACAACACCCAGAACCTGGTGGGCACCGGCTGCTACGAGCGCGACGGTGGCCTGTCCGGCTTCGGTCGCGAGATCGTCGCCGAGATGAACCGGGTCGGGGTGATGTGTGACCTGTCTCACGTTGGCGCCAACACCTCGCGCGAAGTGATCCTCGAGTCGTCCAGGCCGGTCTGTTATTCCCACTGCCTGCCCTCCGGGCTCAAGGAACATCCGCGCAACAAGTCCGACGAGGAGCTCAAGTTCATCGCCGATCATGGCGGCTTCGTCGGCGTAACCATGTTCACCCCCTTCCTGCGGGCCGGGGTCAACGCCACCATCGACGACTACGTCGAGGCCATCGTCTACGTGATGAATATCGTCGGCGAAGACGCCATCGGTATCGGCACCGACTTCACCCAGGGCCACGACCAGGCCTTCTTCGAGTGGCTGACCCACGACAAGGGCTACGCCCGTCGCCTGACCTCCTTTGGCGAGATCATCAACCCCAAGGGGATTCGCACCATCGGCGAGTTCGGCAACCTCACCGAAGCGCTGCTGCGCCACGGCCTCAGCGAGGCCCAGGTGCGCAAGATCATGGGCGAGAACTGGGTACGGGTGCTGGCCGATGTCTGGGGCGAATAGCACACAACCACCACAACAATACCGCCTGCCAAGGAGTCGACCGTGACCAAGATGGCGCCTGAACTGCCCATAGAGGTGGACGTCGAGACCGGTGTCTGGACCTCCGATGCCCTGCCGATGCTGTATGTGCCGCGACACTTCTTTATCAACAACCATATCGCCGTGGAGCAGGCGCTGGGCGTCGAGGCCTACGCCGAGATTCTCTACCACGCCGGCTACAAGAGCGCCTGGCACTGGTGCGAGAAGGAGGCCGAGTTGCACGGTCTGGTCGGCGAGGCGGTGTTCGAGCACTACATGACGCGTCTGTCCCAGCGAGGCTGGGGCCGCTTCATCACCGAGGCCATCGACCTGGAGGCGGGGACCGCCCGGGTGCGACTGGAACACAGCGCCTTCGTCTACCAGCTGGGCAAGGTTGGCTACCGGGTCGAGTACATGTTCACCGGCTGGTTCGCCGGTGCCATGGACCAGATTCTGGCGGCCTCGGGGTCGGCGCTGCGTACCCGTGCCGAGCAGACCCAGAGCGCCGCCGAGCCAGGCTGCGAGGTAGGCCGCTTCGAGGTCCAGCCGCTCGCCACCGTGCCTCGCTGAGCTGCGCTATCTCGTCGATTCGGTGCGCCGCCCTGGTGTTCCTGTCAGGTGACGCTGTTCGGCGAACCCGATCGGCGACCCTAATCAGCAACCCCGGTCGGCGAGCTCAGCCAGCAACCCCCGTCGGCGAGCCCAGCCAGCGGCTCCCGTCAGCGACCCCAGTCAGCGACCACCGCAGGCCAAGCGTCTTTCGTGGTTCCACCTTCGTCCGGGCAGAGGAGTTTCCCCATGGCCTTTGACGCGATCTTCGAGCCGATCACCATCGGCAGTCAGACCATTCGCAATCGCGTGGTCAGCACCGCCCACGCCGAGGTCCACGCCACCGACGGTGGCATGACCACGGAGCGCTACGTGCGCTACTACGAGGAGAAGGCCAAGGGCGGCTGCGGGCTATGCATCTGCGGCGGCTCCTCGGTGGTCTCCATCGACAGCCCCCAGGCCTGGTGGAGTTCGGTGAACCTGTCCACCGACCGCATCATCCCGCACTTTCAGAACCTGGCCGAGGCGGTGCACCGCCACGGCGGCAAGATCATGATCCAGATTACCCATATGGGGCGTCGTTCGCGCTGGGATGGCCACGACTGGCCCACCCTGGTGTCACCCTCGGGCATCCGAGAGCCGGTCCATCGCTCCACCTGCAAGACCATCGAGGAGGAGGAAATCTGGCGCATCGTCGGTGACTTCGCCCAGGCCGCTCGCCGGGCCAAGGAGGGCGGTCTCGATGGGGTCGAGCTGTCCGCCGTGCACCAGCACCTGATCGACCAGTTCTGGAGCCCCCGCGTCAACAAGCGCGAGGACGCCTGGGGCGGCACCTTCGAGGGCCGCATGCGCTTTGGCCTGGAGGTGCTCAAGGCGGTGCGTGCCGAGGTCGGCGACGACTTCGTGGTGGGCATGCGCATCTGCGGCGACGAGTTCCACCCCGATGGCCTGACCCACGACGACATGAAGGCCATCGCCGCCTACTACGATGCCACCGGCAAGGTGGACTTCTTCGGCGTAGTCGGCTCCGGCTGTGACACCCACAACTCCCTGGCCAACGTCATTCCCAACATGTCCTATCCGCCGGAGCCCTTCCTGCACCTGGCCGCGGGTATCAAGGAAGTGGTCAGCGTGCCGGTGATCCACGCCCAGAACATCAAGGACCCGACCCAGGCCAACCGCATCCTCGAAGGCGGCTACGTCGACCTGGTGGGGATGACCCGGGCGCATATCGCCGACCCCCACCTGATCGCCAAGATCAAGATGGGCCAGGTCGACCAGATCCGTCAGTGCGTCGGCGCCAACTACTGCATCGATCGCCAGTACCAGGGCCTCGACGTGCTGTGCATCCAGAACGCGGCGACATCGCGGGAGTATATGGGCCTGCCGCATGTCATCAGCCAGAGCGAAGGCCCGAGGCGTCGCGCGGTGGTGGTGGGTGGCGGTCCCGGTGGCATGGAGGCCGCCCGGGTGCTGGCCGAGCGCGGCCATGAGGTGACCCTGTTCGAGGCCGAGGACAGCCTGGGCGGCCAGATCACCCTGGCGGCTAGGGCCCCGAGTCGCGACCAGATCGCCGGGATTACCCGCTGGTATCAGCTCGAACTTGCCCGGCTCAAGGTGGACCTGCGCCTGGGCACCCGGGCCGATGTACCCACCATCGATGACCTGAGGCCCGACCTGGTGGTGCTGGCCACCGGCGGACGGCCGTTTCTCGACCAGTACGCCGACTGGGGCTTCGACCCTGACCCGGAAAAGAGCCTGGTTGTCAGCACCTGGGACATCCTCTCGGGCAAGGTGGCACCGGGCCAGAACGTGCTGGTGTTCGATTCCATCTGCGAGTTCTCCGGGGTATCCGCCGCCGACTTTCTGGCCGACAAGGGCGCCCGGGTCGAGATCGTCACCGACGACATCAAGCCCGGGGCCGCGGTGGGGGGCACCACCTTCCCCACCTACTACCGCAGCCTGTACGAGAAGGAGGTCATCATGACCTCGGACCTGATGCTGCACGAGGTCTACCGCGAGGGGGCGTCGCTGGTGGCGGTGCTCGAGAACGAGTACAGCGGGGTGCAGGAGGAGCGCGTGGTCGACCAGATCGTGGTGGAGAACGGCGTGCGCCCGGACGAGCGGCTCTACCTCGAGATGAAGGAGGCCTCGCTCAATCGCGGTCAGGTCGATCTGGAAGCGCTCTACGCGGCCAGGCCGCAGCCCTGCCTGGCGCACCTGGACGCAGAAGGTGGCAGCGCTGGAGATCGCAGCGCCGGTTTCGTGCTGTTCCGACTGGGCGACGGGGTGGCGCCGCGCAATGTGCACGCCGCGATCTATGACGCCCTGCGTCTGTGCAAGGACGTTTGAGCGAGCCACGAGGGCGGCCCTGCCGCCGCCCGCCTGCCCCTCGTCGAGAGGAGATAGAAGATGCCCGCAACCGTTCTTCCTGACTTGCTGGCCGTGCTGGTGCTGGCCGTGCTGACACTGACCCTGGTGGGTGGGGCCAGACGCTTCACCCTGTGGCGACGCGGGCGGCCCTCGCCGGTGCCCTGGTTGGCGGGCCTGGCGGCGATGCCACGACGCTATCTGGTGGATCTGCACCACGTGGTGGCCCGGGACAAGGCCTTCGCCCACACCCACGTGGCCACCGCCGGGGGCTTTGTCGCCGCTGCGCTGCTGATGCTGCTGGTGTTGCTGGTGCCGATGCCGGCGGGGCTAAGGCTCGGCCTGACCGGCCTGATGCTGGCCGCCAGCGTGCTGATGCTGGTCGGTGCCAGGCTGGTCGCCAGGCGGCGGCGCTCGCTGCCGGCGCGGCTGTCGCGTGGCCCCTGGATGCGCCTGCCCAGGAGCCTCACGGTTTTCTCGGCAAGCCTTGCCGGCGTTGCACTGGTCAGTCTGCTTTCCTCGCTGCTGCCGCCAGGCTGGCTCGGCGGCATCCTCGGCTGGACGCTGGCTGGTGTGCTGCTGGTGGGGCTCGCACTGGGGCTCGCCGAGATGTTGCTGGGCATGACCTGGGGCGGGCCGATGAAGCACGCCTTCGCCGGTGCACTGCACCTGGCCTGGCATCGCCGGGCAGAGCGCTTTTCCACGCGCTCAAGCGAGCGTGAGGGGCGCACGCCGCGCTCCACTGGGCTCAAGGCGCTCGATCTGGACGACCCCGAGGCGCCGCTGGGGGTGGCGTGTCCCGAGGACTTCACCTGGAACCAGCGCCTGGGCTTCGATGCCTGCGTGCAGTGCGGGCGTTGCGAGGCGGTGTGCCCGGCCTTCGCCGCCGGCCAGCCGCTCAATCCCAAGAAGCTGATCCAGGACATGGTCCGAGGCATGACCGGTGCCAGCGCCGACAGCTACCACGGCTCGCCCTATCCCGGCCGGCCGCTCACTCAAGATAGAGGTCAAGACAAGTCTCAGAACCAGGGCCGGCCGGGAGGACCCATCGTCGTCGAGGCGGGTGGCGCCCTGCTCGATGCCGATACCCTATGGTCCTGCACCACCTGCCGGGCCTGCGTGGAAGAGTGCCCGATGATGATCGAGCACGTGGACGCCATCGTCGACCTGCGCCGTCACCTGACCCTGGAGCGCGGCAAGACCCCGGGCAAGGGCGCGGCGGTGCTCGACAATCTGATCGCCACCGACAATCCCGGCGGCTTTGCCCCTGGGTCACGCATGCACTGGGCGGCCGACCTGGCGCTCCCGCTGATGCGCGACTACGGCCAGGTGGATGTGCTGCTGTGGCTGGGGGACGGCGCCTTCGACATGCGTAATCAGCGTACTCTGCGCGCCCTGGTCAAGATCCTGCGGGCGGCGTCGGTGGACTTTGCCGTGCTTGGCAACGAGGAGTGCGATAGCGGCGACGTGGCGCGCCGGCTGGGAGACGAGGCGACCTTTCAGCGTCTGGCCAGGGCCAACGTGGCGACGCTTTCACACTATCGCTTTCAGACCATCGTCACCTGCGACCCCCACAGCTTCCACGTGCTCGGCAACGAGTACGGCGCCTTCGGCGGCGACTACCGGGTGCGCCACCACAGCACCTTCATTCAGGAGCTGATCGCTGACGGACGGCTCACGCTCGAATCCCGTCAGCGCGGCCGTGTCACCTACCACGACCCTTGCTACCTGGGGCGCTACAACGGCGAATACGAGGCCCCGCGCCAGGTGCTGGCGGCGCTCGGCATCGAGCTATCCGAGATGCAGCGCTCCGGTTTCCGTTCACGCTGCTGCGGTGGCGGTGGCGGCGCCCCGATCACCGACGTACCTGGCGAGCGGCGGATTCCCGACATGCGCATGGCCGACGTGGCCGAGACCGGCGCCGAGCTGGTAGCGGTGGGCTGCCCCCAGTGCACCGCCATGCTCGAAGGGGTGGTCGATGCCACCGCCCAGGTGCGCGATATCGCCGAGCTGGTGGCCGAGGCGCTGATCGAACCGCCTGCCGGCAAGCGCCAAGCGCGCAACGCGCCAGCACACGGCAGGACGGTCGCCGCAAAAGGAGGTGTGGCAAAAGGAGGTGTGGCAAGAGGCGTGGACCCGGTCGTGGACCGAGGCGTGGGCCGTGATGTAGAGGAGCTGAGCCAATGAACCCGTCCGATGAAGCGACGCGAGGCAGCGCCCCAGTAGCGATGGGTCGGCGGCGTCGCGATCCCCGGCAAGAGTGGATCGCCCGCAACCGCCTGCATCCGCAGCATCAGGCGGTGCTGGCCACGTTGGAGGGCGCCACCACGCCACAGGCGTGGATGGGCCCCCAAGGACGGTTGCGCCGGAACCCCCACGCGGTGGGCTTTATTGGCCCCAACGGTCGTCGGCGTATCGACCGCAGCGGTGTCCAGGCGGGAGCCGCCGCGTCGCCTGCAGGTCGCGCCCAGACCACAGACGTTCAGGTCGCCCGCGACCGGCGCCGAGCGGTGACGTTGGAAGCCCCGGCGGGCTGGATCGCGGTGGTCCCGGATACCGCGTCCGGCAGGCTGACCGAGCACGATCGCGATCTGTTCGGCCTGGCCCGCCGACTGGCCGATAGCGGTTCCAAGCCAGAGGGAACTGAACTGGCCGTGGTGGCCATCCTGTTCGGGGATTCGCCGCCACCCGCGCTGAAGCAGGCGCTCGGCGAGGCCGGGGCCGATCGGGTGGTCTGCCTGGCGGTGGCGGAGGGTTATGCCCCCGAGGCACGCCTGGCGGCCTGTACCCGAGTGGATGAAGCGCTGGCGCCGCGCCATTGGCTGTTTCCCGATACCGCCCTGGATGGCGGCGATCTGGGGCGCAGGCTGGCGGTACGGCTGGGCGAGCGGCCCGCCTGTGGAGTGTGGCGGGTCGAGGCGGATGGCGGGCTCGATGCCGGCGGGTCCTGCGTCTGTCGGACCGGGTCCGGGCGCGAGGACCAGCCCCGTCCGCTGCCGCGCATCCTGATGGCGCTGGCCGAATGCGCCGAGCCGGTGGTCGAGACCCGCCGCGAGGCGAGAGCGATGGCCCTGGAGCCACCGCACGCGCCTGAGATGAGGGTCGAGGATCTTGGCGCGGTGGCGGTGGACCCTGCCGAGATCGCGCTGCACGAGGCGCCCTTTATCCTGTCCGGCGGCAATGGCGTTGGCGACTGGCCCGGCTTTCACCGGGCCGCCCAGGCGCTGGGCGCCAGCGAAGGCGCCTCCCGGGTGGCGGTGGACGACGGCCATATGCCACGCCATCGCCAGGTGGGGGCCACCGGCACCTTCGTCAGCGCCCGGGTCTACCTGGCGGTGGGGATCAGCGGGGCGATCCAGCACCTGCAGGGGATCCAGCGCTGCGACAAGGTCATCGCCGTCAACCGCGACGCCGGCTGCGATATGGTCAAGCGGGCCGATCTGTCGGTGATTGGCAATGGCGACGAGATCCTCGCCGAACTGGTACGTCTGGTCGAGGCCGGGGGGGAACGTGGAGGCAAAGGTGATAGCGAGCGTGGCGATACCCACGAGTTCCGGCCAGCGGAAACATCCTCGAAGGAGGCCCTGAATGTTGCCTGAATCTTCCTCCCCCCATGGCGAGGCCCAGATCGGCGCCAGTGCCGATGCCAATGGCGGTGTCAAAAACAAAGCCAACGCCAACGCCAACGCCAAGGCCTCAAGCGCCGATGCTGGCAATTCGAAAGTCGGCGCCATTACCTCGCTTCGCCTGGATGTGCTTTTGTCGGTGGGGCGCCATCGTCTGACCGGTCGCGCCCAGCGTGCCGATGGCGACGCCCGGGCGCTGGAAATGGCGTTGTCTCTGAAACAGGCGCTGTCACTGAGAGAGGCATTAGTGGCTGAGAAGACGACCCCTCCCGAGGTGGAGTTGATTCCCTGGCACCAGGGGCCGGAGGGCGACGACACCGAAGCGGCGCTGCGTGGCTATCTGGGCATGGGCCTGGACGCCATTCGCTGGATCAAGGCACCGGCGGCGGCGGACGCCATGGCGCCACTTCGGGCGTCGCTGGCATCGCCTTCGGAGGGGGTCGCTCACCACCGTCAGGCGCGCCTGGTGCTGTGCGGGATGCGTGCCGAGCAGGGCGAGGGCACCGGCATGCTGCCGATGGTGCTGGCCGAGCAACTCGGCTGGGCCTGGGTCCCTGGGGTGGTGGCCCTCGAGCGTATTGAAGCGATCGAGGGTCGCCAGCGGCACGCTGAGGACGGTGAGCCGGGCAAGGTCAAGGACAGCGAGGAGACCGCGCTGTTCCGGGCCATCGTGCTGCAGGCGCTGCCGCAGGGACAGCGACGCCGTCTGGCGGTGACCCTGCCGGCCATCCTGGGGGTGGACAGCGCGGCACCGGCCGCGCGCCAGAGCGCCTTCGGTCCGGCCCGGCGTGGTCAGCTGCGTCTGGTCGAGTCAGGCGAAGAGCTGGTGCTGGACCCGGCGGTGGAGCAGTGGCCGCTGATACCGGCCCGCGCCCGCCCCAGGCGGCTCAAGATCGTCACCGCCACCAGCGCCCGGGATCGCTTCAAGGCCGCCGCCGCCAAGGCCGAAGGTGGCGGTGGTCGGGTGCTCGAGGATGTCTCGGCCACAGAAGGGGCCGCCGCCATCCTGTCGATGCTCGAGGCAGAGGGCGTCTTGCCTGCCGGCGGGGCCCGGCACGGTCAACAAGGTAGTCCACAAGGCGATGGACGCTGACGCCAAGCGGTGCCAGCATCAAGGCAGGGACCGCCAGTGGCAGGGCGCGTCGACCCGGCAAAGTCCGCACCGCTGCCTTACATGGACATAACTAGAGTCAAGCAATGACCGTCGAACCCGATACCACCGTGACTTCCGACGCCAGCCGATCCCGGCGTACCCGGGCGACCCTCAAGGGGCGCCAGACCGACCCCGACCTCCTCGAGGCATTGCGTCGGTTGCTGGGCGATGAACGCAAGCACCCCGAGCTGCGGCGGCGCGATCTCTTGATCGAGCACCTGCACGCTATCCAGGACGCCAATGGTCATCTGGCGCTTGACTGGCTGAGGGCGCTTGCGAGCTACATGACGCTGCCCATGGCGGCGGTCTACGAGACGGCGACCTTTTACGCTCACTTCAATGTGGTGCATGACGGCGAGGCGCCACCACCCGCACTGACGGTGCGCGTGTGCGACTCGCTGTCCTGTGAACTGGCCGGGGCCGAGCGTCTGGCCGAGGCGCTGAGCGACGGCCTCGACCCCGAGCAGGTGCGCGTTACCCGTGCCCCCTGCATGGGCCGCTGCGACCTGGCGCCGGTGGTCGAGGTGGGGCACCACCACCTGGGCCACGCCACCCCGCAGGCGGTGGAGGTGCTGGTGGAAACCGGCAAGGTCCACCCTGAGGCGGTGCTGTGGCAGCGCCTCGACGAATATCGCCGAGAGGGCGGCTACGAGCTGCTGCGCGGCTGCCGGGAAGGCCAGGTGACGGTCGATGAGTTGACCTCGATGCTCGAGCGCGCGGGCCTGCGTGGCCTCGGAGGCGCGGGTTTCCCGACCCATCGCAAGTGGCAGAGCGTTCGCGCCGAGTCCGGTCCTCGCTGGTGCGCGGTCAACGCCGACGAAGGTGAACCGGGGACCTTCAAGGATCGCTACTACCTGGAGCGCGCCCCCCATCAGATGCTGGAAGGCGCCCTGGTGGCCTGCTGGGCGGTCGAGGCAGAAGGCGTCTATATCTACCTGCGCGACGAGTATCCCGGCGTCCACCGGGTACTGATCGAGGCCATCGAGGAGCTCGAAGACGCCGGTATCGCGCAGCCGGGCCAGCTTATCCTCAGGCGTGGCGCCGGGGCCTACATCTGCGGCGAAGAGTCGGCGATGATCGAGTCGCTGGAGGGCAAGCCTGGCAAGCCCAGGCATCGTCCGCCGCTGGTCGCCCACAAGGGCCTGTTCGGCCGGCCTACGCTGGTCAACAACGTCGAGACCCTGTACTGGATACCGGTGCTGTGGCGCGAGGGGGTGGCCATGTACGCCGGTCAGGGCCGGCGCGAGCGCAGCGGCCTGCGCAGTTTTTCGCTGTCCGGGCGGGTGCGGCGGCCTGGTGTCTATCTGGCGCCCGCCGGCATCAGCCTGCGCGAGCTGGTCGACGAGTACGGCGGCGGCATGGCGCAGGGCCATCAGCTGGCCGGCTACCTACCGGGGGGCGCCTCCGGCGGTATCCTGCCTGCCGCCAAGGCGGATATCGCACTGGACTTCGACACCCTCCAGGCCGAGGGCTGCTTTATCGGCTCGGCGGCGGTGATCGTGCTGTCCGACCAGGACGACCTGCGTGCGGTGGCCACCAACCTGCTGGCCTTTTTCGCCGATGAATCCTGCGGTCAGTGCACCCCCTGTCGGGTCGGCAGCGAGAAGATGCTGAGCCTGCTCGAGCGCGATCGATGGGTGGTGGAGGACCTGGAGCGGTTGTCCCGGGTGATGCAGGACGCCTCGATCTGCGGCCTGGGGCAGGCGGCGCCGAATCCGGTGCTGAGTCTGCTGCGCCACTTCCGCGATGATCTGGGGCGCCACGACATCATCGTCACCGATACCGCCGAGGGAGCGTGCTGATGACCGGATCCAGGAACGCTTTTGTCTCCCACGTCGCTGATGATTCGACGCTTGAGTCCTTCACGCTGACGCTGGATGGTGTCGAAGTGAGCGCCTGGCCCGGCGAGACCCTGTGGCAGGTGGCCAAGCGTGCCGGGGAGACCATACCGCACCTGTGCTTCAAGGACGCCAGCGGCTACCGCGCCGACGGCAACTGCCGTGCCTGCATGGTGGAGATCGAAGGCGAGCGGGTGCTCGCCGCCAGCTGCCTGAGGGAGGCGCGCCCCGAGATGGTGGTCAGAAGCCAGTCGTCCGAGCGCGCCCGGGTCGCCCGCGAGGGCGTGCTGGAGCTGCTGCTCAGCGATCAGCCGCCGCGCGACGATAGCCCGGACCGTGCAAGCCAGCTGTGGCAGATGGCCGATCACCTGGCGGTGGACGCCACCCGCGCCCGCGCACGCTATCCCCGGCGCAGGCCCGACGTCGTGCGTCATGCGCCCGGCGCTCGCCTTCCCGGCCAGTGCCCGCCGATCGCAGACGATGCGAGCGGGGGGCGCCGTGCTTCCGCGACAGCAGGCCACGACACCAGCCATCCGGCGATGACGGTCAATCTGGACGCCTGTATCCACTGCACCCTGTGCGTGCGCGCCTGTCGTGAGGTGCAGGTCAATGACGTCATCGGCATGGCCCATCGCGGCGCCGCCAGCAAGGTGGTGTTCGACCTCGATGACGTTATGGGCCAGAGCAGCTGCGTGGGTTGCGGCGAGTGCGTCCAGGCCTGTCCCACCGGCGCCCTGTCGCCGACCAGCTTGATCGATGCCCAGGGCCGTGGTAACAGCGACAGCGCCGAGCGCAAGGTGGACTCGGTGTGTCCCTACTGCGGTGTCGGCTGCCAGTTGACCTACCACGTCAAGGATGACGCCATCCTCTACGTGGAAGGCCGCGACGGCCCGGCCAACCAGGGACGGCTGTGCGTCAAGGGACGCTTCGGCTTCGACTACGGCCGCCACCCGTCGCGGCTGACCCGGCCGCTGGTGCGGCGCGAGGGCGTGCCCAAGGGTATGGATGAGGGCTTCGATCCCGCCCGGCCACTGACCCATTTTCGTGAGGCCGACTGGGACGAGGCGCTGGCGCTGGCCGCCGGGGGCCTGACCCGGCTCAAGGCCGACCACGGTCCCAGGGCGCTGGCAGGCTTCGGCAGTGCCAAGTGCTCCAACGAGGAGGCCTGGCTGTTCCAGAAGCTGGTACGCACCGGCTTCGGCTCCAACAACGTCGACCACTGCACCCGGCTGTGTCACGCAAGCTCGGTGGCGGCGCTGATGGAATGCATCGGCTCCGGTGCGGTGACCGCCTCCTTCATGCAGGCGCTGAACGCCGACGTGGTGATCCTCACCGGCTGCAATCCGGCGGTCAATCATCCGGTGGCGGCGACCTTCTTCAAACAGGCGGCCAAGGGTGGCACCCGGTTCATCATCATCGACCCACGGGGCCAGGCCATGGGCGCCTATGCCCATCGGGTACTGCGCTTCACCCCGGGGGCCGACGTCTCGCTGTTCAACGCCATGCTGAACGTCATCATCGACGAGCAGCTCTTCGATGAGGCCTATATCCGTGAGCACACCGAGGGCTTCGAGCGGCTCAAGGCATCGGTGCGCGATCAGACGCCGGAGTCGGTGGCCATGGCCTGTGGCGTGCCCGCCGACGAGATCCGCGCAGCGGCGCGGGAATACGCCAACGCCGAACGGGCGATGATCTTCTGGGGCATGGGGATCTCCCAGCATACCCACGGCACCGACAATGCCCGCTGCCTGATCTCGCTGGCGCTGGCCTGTGGTCACACCGGGCGCCCCGGCACCGGCCTGCATCCGCTGCGTGGCCAGAACAATGTCCAGGGGGCCTCCGACGCCGGCCTGATCCCGATGGTGCTGCCGGACTACCAGCCGGTGTCCGACGCCCAGGTGAGGGCCTCCTTCGAGGAACTCTGGGGCAACGCTGGCACAAGCAGCGACGGCAGCGGCGACGCCCTGGATCCCGAGCCGGGACTCACCGTGGTCGAGATCATGGACGCCATCCACGCCGGCACCATCCGCGGCATGTACATTCTGGGCGAGAACCCGGCCATGTCGGACCCGGACCTGACCCACGCCCGTGGGGCGCTGGCAAGCCTCGAACATCTGGTGGTGCAGGACCTGTTCGTCACCGAGACGGCGCAGTTCGCCGACGTCATCCTGCCGGCCTCGAGCTGGCCGGAAAAGGACGGTACCGTGACCAACACCAACCGTCAGGTGCAGCTAGGGCGCCAGGCGCTGCCGCTGCCCGGTGATGCGCGGCCGGACTGGTGGATCATCCAGGAGATGGCGCGGCGCTTCGGTCTCGACTGGGACTATGGCCACCCGCGCGAGGTCTACGCCGAGATGCAGAAGGGGATGGCCTCGCTGAACCATATCGACTGGGAGCGACTCGAGCGCGAAGGCGCGGTCACCTATCCCTGCCTGGCGGAAGGGGCGCCGGGCGAAGACGTGGTGTTCTCCGAGGCCTTCCCCACGGCGAGCGGCAAGGCGCGTTTCTCGCCGGCGTTGCCGCTGCCGCCCGATGAACCCATAGACCGCGACTACCCGACGGTGCTGTCCACCGGACGCCAGCTTGAGCATTGGCACACCGGGTCGATGACCCGCCGGGCCCAGGTGCTCGACGACCTGGAGCCCGAGGCGGTGGCCAGCCTGTCGGCGGGGGAGCTCACCCGGCTGGGCGTGCAACCGGGAGAGCGGGTGACCATCACCACCCGGCGTGGCGCCATCACACTGGTGGCGCGGCTCGACGACGGCATGCCCGACGGCATGGTGTTCGTGCCCTTCTGCTATGTTGAGGCGGCGGTCAATCTGCTGACCAATCCGGCGCTGGACCCCTACGGCAAGATTCCGGAGTTCAAGTATGCCGCCTGTCGCTTGAGCCGCGCCGAGCCGGCCCAGGTCACCTAGGCGCTGTCCGAAAAGTCGACGAGCGAAGGTTAGACAAGGCAAAAATCGGTGAGAAAGCGCAGTTTACGGGGTGTAAATGAGCATTTTGATCCGATTTTTAACGCCGTATTACCGAGCGCAGGCACTTTTCAGACAAGCCCTAATCTGAACGTAAGACACAGCAACAAGGAGTCACCCACCATGATGATTGCCGAGCTGATCGACGGTCGTGACTTTCGTGATCGGCTGTTGGCGCTGGGAGTGCGCCTGCCCGAGGATGCCTGCCCCGAGACCTGCGCCAGGATGGCCCGGCTCAAGGCACGTGAGGTCGGCCTGCCCGGCCTTGCGGCGCTGGTGCGCGAATTGATGGACAAGCAGGAGGTGCTGTTGCCGTCGGTCCAACAGGCCATCCAGGCCCACCTGCTGGGGCTCGATGATAATGGCGAATCCAGGGCAGCAGGGAAGGGCCTAGCCTAGGGCGCCGTCTATGGTGCCGTCTATGGCTCAGCCTGGGGCGCAGGCCGGACCGCCGGCTTGCAGCCGCTCAGTCGCAAGGCGAAGATGGCGTTTCTTCGCCAGCGGCGGCAGGTGGCCCCATGATTCTGAGCGCTGAGCTCGCACAGCAGATCATCGACAAGACCCAGGATATTCTCGACGCCAACATCAACGTGATGGACGCGCGCGGAGTGATCATCGCCAGCGGTGATCACTCGCGTCTGGGTACCCTGCATGATGGCGCAATGCTGGCGCTTCAGCGTGGCAATGGACTCGAGATATCCGAGCATGACGTCGATGCCTTCAAGGGGGCGCGACCGGGCATCAATCTGCTGCTTCAGTGCGCCGGCGAGACCGTGGGAGTGCTCGGTATCACCGGTCCGCCATCGCAGGTACGTCAGGCGGCGCGGCTGGTCAAGGTGACCGCCGAGATGCTGGTCGAACAGGCCGACATGCTGAGTCAGCTTGAGTGGGCCAAGCGCCACCGGGAAGGTTTTATCCTGTCATGGGTCAACGCTGAGCTTTCTTCCGAGCAACTTCATGACTGGGCCGAGCGACTGGGGATCGACGTCGCCTGTCAGCGACTGGCGGTACTGATCGAGCTGGACAGAGGATCGCCCAGCGCAGACCTGGACGCCATGCAGCGACTGATGGAGCTTCTGGCCCGTGACAGCCTGGTCACCCAGGTCTCACCCCATCGCGTTCTGGTGCTCCAGCCTGTGGTGGATCAGGCTGGACAGCGCAGGCAGGGCGCACACCCAGGCCCCGACGGGACTATCGAAGCCCTGCTGGCGCGACTGGCACGCCACGATATTCACGGGGCCAAGGTCGCCGTCGGGCGCGCCTTCGATGCACCCGGCCACCTCCACCTGTCCTACGAGAGCGCTCGGCAGGTACTGGCGATCGGCAAGCGCCAGTTTCCCGAGCGAATGACCTATCACTACGACGAGCTGCGCCTTCCGGTGCTGTTGTCGCCACTGAACGATGGCTGGCAAGGCGAGCAGTTGCGCGAGGCGGTCGAGCGCATTCGTGGCGCCGACAGCCATGGGCGCCTGCTCAAGACCCTGGCGATGCTGATCGAGCACGAGGGCAACCTGAGTCGCTGCGCCGATGCCCTGCATGTCCATCGCAACACCCTGCGCTATCGGCTGGATCGCATCCAAGAGATTACCGGTATTTCTCCCCATCGCTTCACCGGCCTGGTGGAGCTTTTCCTGGGTCTGGAGCTGTCGTCCGGCGACGGCGCTCATTGAAACCCACAGGCTGATCTTTCTCGCGGGTGGCGAGCGGCGGCTTGCGAGCTGTCGCTTGCGAGGTAGTGCCTAGATGCTGTCCGTCATCATGTCGCAGGGGGCATCGGGCCTGCTGGTGTGTCTGCAGGTAGGGTGGTGGTTGCCACAAAGTCTGCCGTCAGGACTTGCCCGCGATAAGAATGTGAAGCCACGGCGCTTAGCTTGTGGCTTTTTTCTTACATTAAATTACGAATTAGTTACCGAGAGTCGTAGCGACATTTTGTGCAGGATAATTAGCAGGGAGACAAATCTGTGCAGCTTTCCCCTGAGGCGGGCTGATCTAAGGCGTTCGCCCAGGAGGCTTGCGCCGCCCATCTGGACGCTCCTTCATCACAGAGGCCGGCCGATGAGTGACTGGAAGTCCGAGGAAGAGCGGAGTCTGGGCTTTCCGCCACTGCTGCTGGTGGTGCTGACCTTCGGGGCCCTGATGGCCCTGCATACCCTGTTCGCCTCCTCCTCGTCCTCATTGTTCCTGTTCGATCTTCTGACTTTCAGCCGTTCGGGCGCGGTGGCGTCGTTGCTGGCGACGCTCGGTATTCTGGCGCTGGTTATCGGCTGTGATCGTGTCAGGCGGCTGGCCTCGTTGGCGCTGCTGGGGTACAGCCTGGGACAAGGGCTATGGCTGCTTGATCAAGTCAATCGTCAGGTGAGCCTCGAGGCGCTGCCGGCAATGTCGTTGCTGCTGATGCTGCTGTTCGCCTTCTGTCTGTGGCACGGTCGAGGCGTCGGGCGCAGGCGCTACGCGGCCCTGGGAATCGTGTGCATGGTGGCTGGTGCGCTGGGATTTTCGATCCTTTGGACGACGGAGGATGCCCCTCGTTGGCGCCTTGTACTGTTCGAGTCTCGACCGCTTGGCACCGTCATGGTGTTTACCTACGGAGTCATCTTCTGGCTGGTCGCCCGCCAGCGCAGCTTGAGCTTGCGACGGCTGGCGCCCAGGGTGATCAAGGTCGGGCTTATCGGCACCAGTCTCAGCATGCTGGTGGGCTTTGGGGGCTACCACCTCTATTCGCTCGATCTGAAACAGGATCTGAGCACGCAGCTGGATGCCTTGAGTGAGCGCATCGCCAATTGGGAAGAACGCTACCGCCTGGGCTGGAGCGAATGGAGCCTTCCGCTGACCCAGGCAGGAGGGTCGCCGGAACCCACCGGTCCCGCAGCCCGGGGAGAGGTGCCTGCCTACGTCTGGTGGCAGGACAAGGGCGCATTGCGCTGGAACCCCGCTGACGGTGGTGGGGCGACGTCTCGACTCGAAGAAATGCTGGCGTTGCACGAGGTTCGAAGTTGGCTCGAACAGCGTCAGAACGAGGCCATGCGCTGGTGGATTCCGGGCAAAGGCGCGGCGCTGCTGGAGGTCAACAGCTTCGGTGCTGCGGGCCCCCGGCTGGTCGTACTGGTCGACACGACGCTGTGGCTTGAGCATATGAGTGAAGGACTGACGGCGAACCTGTCGCTGTCGGGGCTCCGCCCAGCAGAAGCGTTGGATCATGCTGCCCGCGAGGTCTGGGTCGAGCGCGGCAGGCTGGCCGGCGTGATGCGAGACGATATTGCCCTGGCTGGCGGCACGCTGCTGCGGGTTCAGGCATCGAAGCCGCTGTCGCTCAAGTGGGTGCTATTGCCTGCGCTGTTGCTGGCGTTGGGCCTTTTTGTCACCTATCAACTGATGACCTGGATTGCGCTGGCGCGATTGCGTAGAGAGCAGGCGATTTCGCTGGCGACGCGTGAACAGGAGTTTCATTCCCTGTTCGGACTGCACCCCGTGCCGATGCTGCAGGTTCGACGTTCGGGCCTGATCGGTGCGCTCAACGACTCTGCCACGGAAGCTCTGGGTGACCGCGCAGGGGAGGCTATCGCTCGACCCTTCACCGAGGTAGCCAGTCGACTGCTGGGATGCGGTGATGCGCCCGATGAATTGATGAAGCACTTCGACAATGTCATGACCGGGCGACAGCGGTCCGTGGTGTTCGAGTGCTCGATCGCGGATTCTACCTTCAGGATACGCCTGCAGCAGGTCCGGGTGAGGGCGGCCTGTGTGGGCCTTTTCGCCAGTTTCGCCGACATCAGTCTGCGTCAGAAGGAGCAAGCCAGGCTGTCGATCATGGAGCACTGCCTCAGGGAGAGCAGCAATGGGGTCGTGATCTTCGACGCCCAGTCCAGGGGCTGCCCCGTGATGTATGCCAACGCTGCTTTGTGCCGCATGCTGGATGCTTCGGCATCCTCGGTGACCGGACTGCTGGCGAGTGAGCTTGCCAGGACCATGTGTCTGGACCCGGTGACCGAAGCCGAGATCTGTCACTGGATGAAGACCCAGCAGCCGGGCTCGGTCACTGCGCTGGCCAGCCAGGGAGGAGGAGGCGGTCGCTGGTACGACCTGACGCTCTCGCCGGTGCATGCGCTCCGCGAAGGGGTAAGTCACTACATCGGCATCGTCGATGACGTCAGTCAGCGCAAGGTTCAGGAAGAGATGCTGGCCCACCAGGCCACCCACGACGCCCTGACTGGTCTGCCCAATCGCACCCTGCTGGCCGACCGACTGGAGCACGACGTAGCCCTGGCGACACGTCATCGGCAGGGGCTGGCGGTGCTGTTCATCGATCTGGATGCGTTCAAGCCGATCAACGATAGCCTGGGGCATGAGGTCGGTGATCGCGTGCTGATACAGGTCGCCAAACGCCTGAGCCGAGGGCAGCGACGCTCGGATACCCTGGCGCGTCTGGGCGGGGACGAATTCGTGCTGGTGCTGGTGGATATCGGTGGCAAGGACAAGGCCATCGCGGTGGCCGAGCGTCTGCTGAACCAGTTGCGTGAACCCTGCCGCGTCGACGGCTTCCAGCTGCAGATATCCGCGAGTATCGGGATCGCCTTGCTGGACACCGGGACCACCCTGTCGCCACAACGGCTGATCCAGCAGGCCGATCTCGCCATGTACCAGGCCAAGCAACGCGGGCGAAACCAGTATCAGTTGTTCACACGCACCCTGGACGGTGTCCCCGGGCGTCATGTGACCCTGCGCAACGCGCTGCGTATTGCCATGGAACAGCAGCGGCTGCAGTTGTTCTATCAGCCCCAGGTGGATGGCGAGGGCAGGATCACCGGTCTGGAGGCGCTGATACGCTGGTCCCATCCCGAATTCGGCTGGGTACCGCCGTCGGAGTTCATTCCACTGGCCGAAGAAACCGGCCAGATCATCGATCTGGGGCGCTGGGTGATGCGCAGGGCCTGCTACGACGCCAAGCGCCTGTGGCGAAGTGGACTCAAGCCGGGGCGAGTGGCGGTGAACCTGTCACCGCTGGAATTTCATCGCATGGATTTTCTATCGAGCGTGTGCCAGACGCTGGATCAGACCCACCTGCATGCCGAGTGTCTGGAGCTGGAAATCACCGAAGGCATGTTGCTGGATGACCAGGAACGCGTGGCACGTACACTGGGGGCCCTGGCGGCCCGCGGGGTCACCACGGCGATCGATGACTTCGGCAAGGGATACTCGAGCTTCGATTACCTCAAGTCCCTGCCCATCGACAAGATCAAGATCGATCGTGGTTTTGTCGCCCAGTGCCTGGACAGTGAACGAGATATCGCGGTCTGTCGCAGCGTGATCACCCTGGCCCAGGAGTTGGGCCTCGAGGCGCTGGCAGAAGGGGTCGAGACACCGCATCAATGTGCCGCCCTGAAGGACCTGGGGTGCACCACCTTCCAGGGCTATTTGTTCTCTCGACCGGTGCCTTTCCGGGAGCTTGCCGGCCTGCTGCGTCGCCCCCATCTGGCGCCGCAGCAGGAGGTCCCGATGGATCGGCAGGACTTGATTGGGGCGGAAGCGCGCCGACGCTGAGCGCCCGCCGAGTCCTGAAATCCGCCCTGGTGTCGTCTTGAAGACGACACCAGGGCTGGCTTCGGGGCAAGCGATGACGGCAGGCTGTGTCAGCGGGCTATGTCAGCAGGTCGGACACCAGGCCGTGACAGAGAGACACCCAGGGGACCGCGCTCTCGACGAGCGCAGGGACTTTTCCCCCAGGCCCTAGGCGCTGTCCGAAAAGTCGACGAGCGAAGGTTAGACAAGGCAAAAATCGGTGAGAAAGCGCAGTTTACGGGGTGTAAATGAGCATTTTGATCCGATTTTTAACGCCGTATTACCGAGCGCAGGCACTTTTCAGACAAGCCCTAGCCGCTGGCCAGGCTCAGCGCCGGGCTACTGCCCAGGTTGGCTGCCAAGGTGGTGCGGTACCAGTCGATAAAGTCGATCACCCCGTACTCGTAGGTGGGGGAGTAGGGGCCGGGGCGATAGGCCAGGGAGTTGATGCCTCGCTGGTTCTCTTCGGCAAGCCTTCGGTCCTGGGCGTTGGTGGCGTCCCATACCCGGCTCAGGTTCTCGACGTCGTAGTCGACACCCTCCACCGCATCCTTGTGGACCAGCCATTTGGTGGTGACCTGAGTGCGCTGGGGACCCAGCGGCAACACCCGGAACACCGCGGCGTGGTCGCCGACAAAGTGATTCCAGCTATTGGGCAGATGCAGGATGCGCAGGGAGCCCATGTCCTCGATGCCCTGATGGGTCAGCGGCCGGCGACAGGCGGCCCTTCCGTCCATGGTCATGGACACGGTGCCCTCGACCAGCGGGGTGCGGGTCAGGCGATTGCGCTTGCCTCCCGCCCAGCTCATCTTCCAGGGGATGCCGAGGCCGTCCCACTCCTGCTGCTTGCGTGCTACCAGACTGCGGTATTCCGGCGTGGCACGGGGGTCCTCGGTGTCGTCAAACTCGTAGAGCGACTTGATCAGCTCCGGGTGAGAGCCGTTGCAGTGGTAGCACTCGCGGTTGTTCTCGAGCACCAGCTTCCAGTTGGCTTGCTCCTCGATGGTGGTGGTCACGGCCACCTTGAGGTTGGCCATGTCGTAGAAGCTCAGGTAGCTGTCGAAGATGGCCTTGAGGTCGCTCACGTCCGGCGGATTCTCGGCGAGGCTGACGAACAGGTAGCCGCCGGCTTCGGTCAGCGCGACCGGGGCGAGTCCGTAGTCCTCGAGTCGAAAGTCCTCGCCCATCTCGGTGCCGGCGAACAGCAGGCGTCCGTCCAGCTCGTAGGTCCACTGATGGTAGGGGCACACCAGCTTGGCCAGCTTGCCCTTTTCGGTGGAGCACAGGCGAGATCCGCGATGGCGGCAGGTGTTGTGGAAGGCGTGAATGGCGTCGCCATCGCCGCGCACGATGACCACCGGATTATGGCCGATGTCGAGGGTGATGAAGTTGCCCTTGGCGGGAATCTCGCAGCTCATGCCGGCGAAGATCCACTCGCGCTCGAAGATGGTCTGCATGTCGAGCTGGAACAGTCGTTCATCGTTGTAGAACGGCTGCGGCAACGAGAAGCCGAAGGGGTGATGTGACATCGTCTCCAGGGCGAAACGACGGGCGTCCCCCAGGGGATCCTCCAGATTGAGATGGGCGATGGGCTCCATGGTGCACTCCTCGTGATGCGATAGATGCGGTGTCGATGGGCGCGGTGGCCCATGGCAAGGGGCGCCGCTATGGATCAGGGGAAAGCATTAGCGGCGCTATCGGCTGGCGTGCGTCGCGGTTGTCATGCTGCGCAGTCTGGGGCAAGGGGGATGACCCTGGGTATCTGGCGGCGACACCAGATGATGCCGTTGCGACCTCTTTGTCGCTGCAGCGAGCGTGGCCGGAGGATTCGAGTATGCTGATGTCGCGATCAGACAAGTGGCGCGCGAGGAGCGAGGGGCAGAATGCGCTCAATGACCAGGCCTCGAACGAGGTTCGGGGCCTGGATGAACCGCCGACTGTCTGCGAGCGAAACCGCCATGGTGACGAATTTTCTCAATCCGGTGACCACCCAGACCTGGGCCAATGGCCGCCACGTCGTGCGCTGCGTCAAGGTCATCCAGGAGACCTGGGACGTCCGAACCTTCTGCTTCATGGCCGAGCAGCCGGTGATGTTCTTCTTCAAGCCGGGGCAGTTCGTCACTCTGGAGCTCGAGGTCGACGGTGAGTGCGTCTTCCGCTCCTATACCATCGCCAGTTCACCTTCCATCCCCTACAGCTTCTCGATCACCGTCAAGCGGGTGCCGGGGGGGCGCGTCTCCAACTGGCTGCATGACCAGATGGACGTGGGCCACGAACTGGCGGTGCACGGTCCGGTGGGGGACTTCAACTGCATCGACCACACCGCCGACAAGGTGCTGATGCTCTCCGGCGGTGTCGGCATCACGCCGCTGATGTCGATGACCCGCTGGTTCTTCGATACCAATGCGGCGGTGGACCTGGCCTTTATCCACTGCGCCAGGACCCCCAGGGACATCATCTTTCACCGTGAGCTTGAGCATATCTTCTCGCGGATTCCCGAGTTCCGGCTGAATATCGTGTGTGAACGGGACAACGAGCTGAACCAGGCCTGGTCGGGTTTCCGCGGCTTCCTGTCGGAGCCCATGCTGGAGCTGATGGCGCCTGATTTTCTGGATCGAGAGGTCTTCTGCTGCGGGCCCACGCCCTTCATGTCGGCGGTCAGGCGTCTGTTGACCCAGCGTGGCTTCGACATGAGTCGCTACCACGAGGAATCCTTCGGTGCCACGCCGGTCGACGTCCAGGAAGACGTCCACGAGCTGGCGGAGCAGGCCGAGGCGGAGGCCGAGGAGCTTGTGGCGGCCGACATGCACTGTGTCGAATTCGCCTCGGCGGGCAAGAGCGTGCGCATCCAGCCGGGCGAGACCGTGCACGCTGCGGCCTCAAAGCTCGGACTGCATATTCCCAAGGCCTGCGGCATGGGCATCTGCGGCACCTGCCGGGTGCCGCTGGTCGCCGGTGAGGTGGACATGGAACACAACGGTGGCATCACCGACGAGGACGTGGCCGAGGGCTTCATCCTGTCCTGCTGCAGTCGACCCAGGGGTAACGTCACGGTGGACTGGTAGCGGCGGTGGCTCCCGGCGGAGGAGGGTCGTGGGCCACCCAGCGCGGCAGTGGTGTAACCGTCCGGTGCAGGTGACTCTGTATGGCGTTGATAAATAGGAGGGCCGTGAGAAATTCGGTTAGGCTGGAGTCTGATTTTTGCTGGTATTTGGACGCCATGCCATCCTCGCCCCTGCACCCGCTCCATCCATCACGGCCATCGCCGGCACCATCGTCAGCACAGCAAGGGCACGCCGATGTCTCTGGCGGCGAGCCGCTCACGCCGGCGCTGTCGGTGGGCTTTGTGTTGCTGTCGCGCTTTACCTTGCTGCCCTTTGCTGCCTTCGTCGACTGCCTGCGGCTGGCGTCCGACGAGGGCGATCGCAGTCGTCAGCTACGTTGCCGCTGGCGCTTTCTGTCAGAGGATGGCGCCGAGGTTGCGTCGAGCTGTGGTGCGGTGATCTCGCCCTGCGAGCCGATAGGGGGGCGTCATGGGCAGCCTTTCTGTGATCCCCGCCAGTTCGACTACCTGGTGGTTATCGGCGGGGTGCTGGGGGAAGGCGAGGAAGCTGATAGCCCTGAGCGAACGAGCCCTGAACGACGGGCTCTCGAGCGAAACCGCCCCGATCGAGATGGCGGCACCCTCGACTATCTGCGCCATGCGGCAGCGCTGGGCGTGCCGCTGGTGGGGGTGTGCACCGGGGTCTACTCGCTGATCCAGGCCGGTGTGATGGAGGGGCGGCGTTGCTGCGTCAGCTGGTACCACCACCTGGATCTGACCCGGCGTTTTCCCGCCGTCAGCGCGGTGGCCGACCGCCTCTATGTCGACGATGGCGACCGCTTGACCTGTGCCGGTGGTGCTGCGGCGGCGGACCTGGCCGCCTATCTGGTGGAGCGCCACCTGGGACGCGCCTGGGCACGCAAGAGCCTGCATATCATGCTGCTGGACGGCCACCGAAGCGGCGACCACTCCCAGCCCCAGCCGGTGGTCTTCGATCGCATCGAGGACCGCATCGTGCGTCGTGCCGTGGCAATTCTCGAGCAGCATCTGGGCGAGCCGCTGTCGGTGGATGAGCTGGCGACGCGCGCCGGCGCCTCGCGTCGGGGGCTCGAGCGCAAGTTTCGCCAGGCCTTCGGTGTCGGCCCGCAGAAGTTCGCCCGTGACCTGCGCCTGCGCTACGGTCTGTGGCTTCTGTACTTCACCGACCATAGCGTCACCGAGATCGGCGAGCGCTGTGGTTTCGCCGACACCGCCCACTTTTCCCGCCACTTCCGCAGCGCCTTCGGACAGTCGCCCTCACGTCTGCGTCGCGATCCCGTCGGTCGCGAGGAGGCCGGCGTCGACCCCTTCTTTCTGCATGTCGGTGCACGCCTGGGGCATCGCTGAGCGCCCCCCGCTGGCGCAATTGCCCCTGATATTGCTCCTGATAGTGCCGCTGATAGCTCCCCTGATCGTGCCGCTGGCAACGTCATCCAAGCGCTCGTCCACGGCGCTCGGCTCATGCCTGCGTCCAACAAAGCTGTCGCATTTGTTCAAGTTCTGAAGGAGCCGCTCGGCTTCAATGACCTTATCCCGCCGGGCACCTGCGCTCGTCTGGGCCGGGCTTTGCCCGTATTGGCCCGTCTGGGCCTATCTGGGCCCGTCTGGGCCTATCTGGGCCCATCTGGGCCCATCTGGGCCGGTCTGGGCCGGTCTGGGCCGGTCCGGGCAGCGTCGATGTCCCTGACGGCGACGCCGATGTCGTTTCCAGAATGTCGGCGCCGGGATAGCGGCTTACCTTGGAGGCGGGGGACTGCCCGTCTTCGTCAGCCATCACAACGACAACATCGACCAGGCGAAAGCGGCCGCGAAGAGGCGCTTCGCCATTACCGGAGATACCCCATGCCAAGCGCTCATCTGTCCAGCTCGTCACTGTCCAGGTTCGATCCGCAGATCGCCGAGGCCATCGCCGACGAGGTCGTTCGCCAGCAGGATCATGTGGAGCTGATCGCCTCCGAGAACTACGCAAGTCCGGCGGTGATGGAGGCACAGGGCACCCAGCTGACCAACAAGTACGCCGAGGGCTATCCCGGCAAGCGCTACTATGGCGGCTGCGAGCACGTCGACGTGGTAGAGCGTCTGGCCATCGAGCGGGCCTGCGCGCTGTTCAGCGCCGACTACGCCAACGTGCAGCCCCACAGCGGCGCCCAGGCCAATGCCGCCGCCTTCATGGCGCTGGTGTCCCCCGGCGATACCGTGCTCGGCATGAGTCTGGCTCACGGCGGCCACCTGACCCATGGTGCGGCACCGAACTTCTCCGGCAAGCACTACCACGCGGTGCAGTATGGTCTGGACGAGGCCACCGGCCAGATCGACTACGCCGAGGTCGAGCGTCTGGCCAGGGAGCATCGCCCCAAGTTGATCGTCGCCGGCTTCTCGGCCTACTCCCAGGTGGTCGACTGGCGCCGCTTTCGCGCCATCGCCGACAGCGTCGGCGCCTGGCTGCTGGTGGACATGGCCCACGTCGCCGGTCTGGTGGCGGCCGGGCTCTATCCAAGCCCGCTGCCCCACGCCCACGTGGTCACTACCACCACCCACAAGACCCTGCGCGGGCCGCGCGGTGGCCTGATCCTGTCCGCCAGCGGTGACGAGGCGCTGTACAAGAAGCTCAACGGCGCGGTCTTCCCCGGCCAGCAGGGCGGCCCCCTGATGCATGTCATCGCGGCCAAGGCGGTGGCCTTCCGCGAGGCCATGAACCAGGACTTCGTGCGCTACCAGGAGCGGGTCATCGTCAATGCCAAGGCCATGGCCGGGACCTTTCTCGAGCGCGGCTACGACGTGGTCTCCGGCGGCACCGAAGACCATCTGTTTCTGGTCTCGCTGATTCGCCAGGGGATCACCGGCAAGGACGCCGACGCAGCCCTGGGTCGCTCGCACATCACCGTCAACAAGAACGCGGTACCGGGAGACCCGCAGAGCCCCTTCGTCACCTCGGGCCTGCGCATCGGGACCCCGGCGGTGACCACCCGCGGCTTCGATGCCGAAGAGTGCGAGCGGCTTGCCGGCTGGATCTGCGATGTGCTGGACGTGCTGGCCCGTGGCGAGAACACCGCCGCCATCGAGGCCGACGTACGCCAGCGGGTCGGCGAGCTGTGCGCGCGCCACCCGGTCTATCCGACCCCTCGGCAAGCCGCTGCCGAGCCGGCCTGATCGGCATGATGCCCCCCCGGCGGTCGTGACGCACCAGCGACCGCCCAGGCACTTTTCAGACACGCTCTAGCCCAGAGTTTTGAGGGACACCCTATGCAACGCTACTCCGGATTCGCGCTGGCCCGCCACGCCCTGAGTCACCACGAGAACTGGCAGCGCCAGTGGCGCAACCCGACCCCCAAGGCCGCCTACGACGTGATCATCGTCGGTGGTGGCGGCCACGGCCTGGCCACCGCCTACTACCTGGCCAAGGAATTTGGCGTGCGCAATGTCGCGGTGATCGAGAAGGGCTGGCTGGGCGGCGGCAACACCGCCCGCAACACCACCATCGTGCGTTCCAACTATCTGTGGGATGAGGCCGCCGCGCTCTATGAGCACTCGATGAAGCTGTGGGAAGGGCTGTCCCGGGATCTCAACTACAACGTGATGTTCTCCCAGCGTGGCGTGCTCAATCTTGGCCATACCCTGCAGGACATGCGCGACATCCAGCGCAGGGTCAACGCCAACCGGCTCAACGGCATCGACGGTGAGGTGCTCGACGCCAGGGGCGTGCAGGAGATCGTGCCGATCCTCGACTGCTCGAAGAACGCGCGCTACCCGGTGATGGGGGCCTCCTGGCAGCCCCGCGCCGGGGTCGCCCGCCACGACGCCGTGGCCTGGGGCTACGCCCGAGGTGCCGATGCCCTCGGCGTCGACATCCTGCAGCAGACCGAGGTGACCGGGTTCAAGATCCGTGACGGCCGCATCCTTGGGGTGCACACCAATCGCGGCGATATCGAGGCTCGCACCGTGGGCTGCGTGACCGCCGGCAACTCCGGGGTGATGGCCTCGCTGGCGGGGCTGCGCCTGCCGCTGGAGAGCCACCCGCTGCAGGCGCTGGTGTCAGAGCCGCTCAAGCCGGTGCTCGATACCGTGGTGATGTCCAACCACGTGCACGGCTATATCAGCCAGTCCGACAAGGGCGACCTGGTCATCGGCGCGGGCATCGACGGCTACAACGGCTACGGCCAGCGTGGCAGCTACGCCACCGTCGAGCACACCCTGCAGGCCATCGTCGAGATGTTCCCGATCTTCTCGCGGGTGCGCATGAACCGGCAGTGGGGCGGCATCGTCGATACCTGCCCGGACGCCTGTCCGATCCTGTCGAAGACCCGGATCGAGGGGCTCTACTTCAACTGCGGCTGGGGCACCGGTGGCTTCAAGGCGACCCCCGGTTCCGGGCATGTGTTCGCGGCGAGCCTGGCCAAGGGCGAGATGCATCCGCTGGCTGCCCCCTTCTCGATCGACCGCTTCCACAGCGGCGCGCTGATCGACGAACACGGCGCCGCCGGTGTCGCCCACTGATTCAGGAGGTTTCCATGTTCCATATCCATTGTCCCTACTGCGACGAGTGGCGCGAGGAAGAGGAGTTTCATCCCAGGGGTCAGGCGCACATCGCACGCCCCGAGGATCCGGCCGGCTGTTCCGACGAGCAGTGGGGCGACTACCTGTTCTTCCGCGATAACCCCCGCGGCATCCACCACGAGCTGTGGGTCCACGCGGTGGGCTGTCGCAAGTTCTTCAACGTGACGCGCCACACCCAGAGCTACGAAATCCTCGAGACCTATCGCATCGGCGAGCGACCGCGCTTTACCCGGGACAACCCCGACGGGGTGGTGGCGTCCGCGCCTGAGTCCCTTGACGACAGCTATATCGCCACCGCCGCCCAGGAGGTTCGCGCATGAGCCAGCCCAATCGCCTCGACACAGGGGGACTGATCGACCGCAGCACACCCCTGCGCTTTACCTTCAATGGCAAGGAGTACACCGGCTTTCACGGGGACACCCTGGCCTCGGCGCTGCTGGCCAACGGGGTGGACGTGGTCAATCGCAGCTTCAAGTACTCGCGTCCCCGCGGCGTCGTCGCCGCCGGTGCCGAGGAGCCCAATGCGGTGGTCCAGCTCGGCCAGGCCGAAGCCGAGCAGGTGCCCAATGTGCGCGCCACCCAGCAGGCCCTGTTCGAGGGGCTGACGGCACGTTCCACCAACGGCTGGCCCAACGTCCAGCGCGACCTGATGGGGACCATCGGCAAGCTTGGCGGCAAGCTGATGCCCCCCGGCTTCTACTACAAGACCTTCATGGCGCCGGCCTCGCTGTGGATGACCTACGAGCGCTATATCCGCAAGAGCGCGGGGCTGGGGCGCAGCCCGCTGGAGCACGACCCGGATATCTACGACCACATCAATCGCCACTGCGAGGTGCTGGTGATCGGGGCAGGGCCTGCGGGACTGGCTGCCGCCCTGGCCGCCTCGCGCAGCGGCGCCCGGGTGATCCTGTGCGACGAGCAGGAGCTCTTTGGCGGCTCGCTGCTGGACGGGCAGGACTTGCTGGACGATCGTCCGGCGTGGCAATGGGTCGAGGAGGTGCTCGAGGAGCTTGCCGCCAACCCCGAGGTGACGCTGCTGCCGCGTACCACCGCCAACGGCTACCACGACCACAACTTCGTCACCCTGCACGAGCGGCGCAGCGAGCACCTGGCCCACTGCGCGCCTCGAGTGGAGGGACGGCGTCAGTCGCGCTCGCGCCTGCATCGGGTGCGCGCCGCGCGCGTCGTGCTGGCCACTGGGGCCCATGAGCGTCCGCTGGTCTACGCCGGCAATGACGTGCCGGGCAATCTGCTGTGCTCGGCGGTGTCCACCTACATCCGCCGTTACGGTGTGGTGCCGGGCAAGCGGCTGGTGGTCTCCACCGGCAACGACGACGGCTACCGTGCCGCGCTCGACTGGCTGGATGCCGGGCGTGAGGTGGTGGCGGTGGCCGACGCCCGCCCCGCACCCGACGGTGAACTGGTCGAGATCGCCCGGGCTCGCGGTATTCGCATCCTGCCGGGCTCTGCCGTGGTCGAGGCCAGGGGCGAGCAGCGGGTCACCTCAGCGCGGGTCGCCGCCATCGATATCGACGCCTTTCGCGTTACCGGCGCCAGCGAGACGCTCGACTGCGACACGCTGGCCAGTTCCGGTGGATTCAGTCCGGTGATTCACCTGGCCTCCCATACCGGAACGCGGCCGAGCTGGCGCGACGACCTGATCGCCTTCGTGCCCAACCTGCCCAGGGGCATGTTGGCGGCCGGTGCAGCCGGCGGCACCTTTGGCCTGGCCGAGGTGCTGGCGGAAGGTCGCGACGCCGGCCTCGAGGCGGCGAGCCAGGCCGGCTTCGAGGGTGCCGAGCTTATACTGCCGGCGGTAGCGTCGCGGCGAGACGGTGCGGCGGTGGCGCTGTTCCAGGTGCCCCACGAAAAGCCGACCCTGCGGGCGCCCAAGCAGTTCGTCGACCTGCAGAACGACGTCACCGCCGCCGGGATCGAGCTTGCCACCCGGGAAGGCTTCGAGTCCATTGAGCACGTCAAGCGCTACACCGCCATGGGCTTCGGTACCGATCAGGGCAAGCTTGGCAATATCAACGGCATGGCCATCGCCGCGCGCTGCCTGGGGCGCTCGATTCCCGAGGTCGGCACCACCGTGTTCCGGCCCAACTATACCCCGGTCACCTTCGGAGCCATCGTCGGTCGCCACTGCGGTGCGTTGTTCGATCCCGAGCGCTACAGCGCGCTGCACCAGTGGCACGTCGGGCAGGGCGCCGAGTTCGAGGACGTGGGCCAGTGGAAGCGGCCCTGGTACTTCCCCAGGACCGTCAACGGCAAGCGCGAGACCCTGCACGAGGCGGTGATGCGCGAGTGCCGCGCGGTGCGCGAAGGCGTCGGCATCCTCGACGCTTCGACCCTGGGCAAGATCGATATCCAGGGGCCGGACGCCCGCGAGTTTCTCGGCCGCATCTACACCAACAAGTGGGCCAAGCTGGGCGTGGGTAAGGTGCGCTACGGCTTGATGTGCAAGGACGACGGCATGGTCATGGATGACGGCACCACCAGTTGTCTGGCCGAGGATCACTTCCTGATGACCACCACCACCGGTGGCGCCGCGGGAGTGCTCGAGTGGCTGGAGCTGTGGCACCAGACCGAGTGGCCGGAGCTCGACGTGAGCTTTACCTCGGTCACCGACCACTGGGCCACCATGACCGTCACCGGCCCCAGGGCGCGGGAGCTGATGAGCGAGCTTACCGAGGGCATCGATCTGGATCGCGAGGCGTTTCGCTTCATGGACTGGCGTGAGGGCAAGGTGGCCGGGGTGCCGGCACGGGTGTTCCGGATCTCCTTCACCGGCGAGCTGGCCTACGAGATCAACGTCCAGGCCCACGCTGCCATGCACGTGTGGAAGGCGCTGTTCGCCCACGGCGAGAAGTACGACCTGACACCCTACGGGACCGAGACCATGCACGTGCTGCGTGCCGAGAAGGGCTTCATCATCGCAGGTCAGGACACCGACGGTTCGGTGACCCCGGAGGATCTGGGCATGCAGTGGGCGGTAGGCTACGACAAGCCGTTCTCCTGGGTGGGCCAGCGGGCGCTGACCCGCAGCGACACCGCGCGCCAGGACCGCAAGCAGCTGGTGGGGCTGAAACCCAGGGATCCGTCGGTGGTGCTGGAGGAGGGCGCCCAGATCGTGCTCGACCCTGACCATCCGATTCCCATGCCGATGGTCGGCCACGTGACCTCGAGCTACTACAGCCCGACGCTGGAAACCGGCTTCGCCCTGGCGGTGGTCAAGGGTGGCCACCAGCGGATGGGCGAGACCGTCTACCTACCCTGTGTCGACGGCAAGGTCCACGAGGCCGAGATCGTTTCCACCATCTTCCTTGACCCCAAGGGGGAGCGCCAGAATGTCTGAAGCTATAGAACGTGCCCGTACCTTTGATGCCTTTCCGGACGAAGGCATCCCCCTGGAGTCACCGCTGGCCTGGTCGTTTCAGCATGTCGGCTGCCCGGCGCCCGGCACCCACTCGCGGGTAATGATGCGCGAACGCCAGCACGACCATCTGATCCTGCGCGGTGGTGCCATCGTGCTCGACGAGGCGGTGCGCGCGGTGCTGGGGCTGTCGTTGCCGGCGCGTCCGCTGGAACTCAGTCAGGGAGATAGGGCTTCGCTGCAGTGGCTAAGTCCCGACGAGTGGCTTGCCGTGCTGCCCCAGGGTGACGCCTTCCGCGTGGAGACGGCGCTGCGCAGCGCCCTGGGCGACGCCAGCGTGGCCTTCTCCGACGTTAGCGCCGGTCAGACGGTGATCGAGCTGACCGGTGATGACCAGGCCATGCGCGAGCTGTTGATGAAGTCGGTGGTCTACGACGTTCACCCGCGCCACTTTGCGGTGGGCAAGGGGGTGACCACGGTGCTGGCCAAGACTAGCGTCATCCTGCGTCGCCCCGACGAGCGACGCTGGGAGCTGGTGGTGCGGCGCAGTTTCGCCGACTACGTTTATCGTTGGTTGCTCGATGCCGGTGAGGAGTTCGCCATCGGCGTCGAGCGTGACGTCACCGCCGGGGAGACGACATGACGATCAGCGTGAGCGCCGTGCGCACGACCCATTGGATCCTGACCGCCCAGTGCCCCAGTCGTCTTGGCACCGTGGACGTGGTCACCCGCTTTCTGCGCGAGCAGGGCTGCTACATCACCGAGCAGCAGTCCTTTGACGACAGCAGCTCCTGTCGTTTCTTCATCCGCACCGAGTTTCGCCCTCCCGAGGAGGGCGAGCTCGATGCAGGCGCCTTCGAGGCGGCCTTTGCCGAGCGCGCGGCGCCGTTCTCCATGGCATTCGAGCTGACCTCACCAGAGCGCCTCACACCGGTGGTGATCATGGTTTCCAAGGCGGATCACTGCCTCAATGACCTGCTCTATCGCTATCGTACCGGCCAGCTTCCGGTGGCCATCAAGGCGGTGGTGTCCAACCACCCCGATCTGGCGCCGCTGGCCGAGTGGCACGGGCTGCCTTATCACCATCTGCCGATCAGCGCCGAGACCAAGGCCGAGCAGGAGGCCCAGGTATGGCGGATCGTCGAGGACAGTGGCGCAGAGCTGGTGATCCTGGCGCGCTACATGCAGGTGCTGTCGAGCGAGATGAGCGAACGCCTGGCCGGTCGAGCGATCAATATCCATCACTCGCTGCTGCCCGGCTTCAAGGGCGCCAAGCCCTACCACCAGGCCTTCGAGAAGGGCGTCAAGCTGGTCGGGGCGACCGCCCATTACATCAACGATGACCTGGACGAAGGCCCGATCATCACCCAGGGGGTGGAGCCGGTCACCCACGCCGATACCGCCGAGGACCTGGTGGCCCGGGGGCGTGACATCGAGTGCATCACCCTGGCCCGGGCGGTCACCCTGCACCTGCAGCGTCGGGTGTTTCTCAACGGCTCGCGCACGGTGGTCTTCCAGCGCTGACGTCAGGGACAGACAGGCGGCGACGACGAGGCGCTGAACTCCATCTTGCTGAACCAGGCGGTGGCGTCGCCTCCGGCGTTGTCGCCATCGCTCATCAGCGCCAGGCCATCGACGCCGTCGGGGCTCGCGCCGAACAGTCGACGGTAGTCGGCGGCCACGTCGCGCACCTCGCCGACCCACTGACCAGCCTTGGCACCTCCGCTTTGCAGCGCCAGCAGGACGGCACGATCGGTAAAGGCGTTGGGCCAGCTGGTGCCTGCCGGCTGATTCGATGACCACACATAGTTGACCGACTCCACCTGCCAGGGCAGAAGGCCGGTGCGTCTGGCCACGTAGACCCGGGCGGGATAGTCGTCGCCACTCTCTGTGCGTTCGTCGACCCCGGAATAGACCCCGGATACCTGCCAGCACCAGCGCAGGTAGGGCGTCTCGCCGAGGTCGATGTCGCGCTCCAGATAGCGGGCCGAGGCCTGCCCCCGGGAGCGCGCTTCGAGCACGCTGACGCCATCGTGCTCGACCAGTCGGTAGGCCGTTTCGCCGGCGAAGGATTTGGTTGGCCAGTCGAGCATGGCGCGCGGGCTGAAGGTCTGGGCCTGGGCGCAGGAGGCCATCAGGACCGCAGCCGAGACAAGGGCGCAGGTCAGGGTACGCGGCGGTGGGGCAGCGAGGTGGCGAAGGGGAAGAATCCGGGCCATGCAGGCTCCTGTCGTCGGCAATCGGGGAAGCGGCTGAAACGACGTGAACGATATGAACGATATGAACCCTCAGGTGCAAATCGTGTGGGCGACCATCGCCTGTGCGCACATCGTGTAGCTGCAGTTGTGCGCACTATGCCCAGTCGCGTCGGCTATGGGTGCTGGGTCGTCGCCCCGGCGTTGAACCTTACACAGCGTCAACCCGGATTGTGAGAGATTTCCCCTTGTGGTGGTCGGGGACCGGCGACCATGCTGTAGGCACATTGACCTGGAAAGGAAGCTCCATCATGAAGCAGTGCTATCGCAAGATGTTCACCCTGTGCCTGGGCAGCGTGCTGGCGGGATCGATGGCGACCATGGCCTGGGCGCAGGGCGAGGTCGAGGTGAGCGACAGCGGTATCGCCAGTCTGACGTCGACCGATAGCCTGGAGGCGGTGGAATCTCGCTTCAAGGAGGGGCTGGAAAAACGGGGAATGGGACTGATGGCAAGCATGGACCACCAGGCCAACGCCGCCGGGGTGGAGCTGGAATTGCCAGCGACACGCACCTACATCTTCGGCAAGCCCGAGGTGGGCACTCGACTGATGCAGTGCGAGGGTAGTGTCGCGCTGGATCTTCCCCAGAAGATGCTGGTTCGCCAGCAGGAAGATCACCTGGTGATCGAGTGGAACGACCCTCATTACCTGGTGGAGCGCCACGGCCTGCAGGACTGCGAGCTGCCCGTGGACAAGATCGCCGAGGCCCTGACCGGGCTGGCGCGGGAGGCAGCGGGCCAGCAATGATGGCCTGGTCTTGCCCAGGCATCTCCCGAGCCTTGCTCACCGGGTCCGGCTCGGGACCTCTTTACCGGGGATCTGGCACGCAATCGCTTGAGGCTGACTCAGGTGGGGGGTAACTGGCGCCCCGTCGGCGGGCTGCCTTGGTGGCCCGCCAGGGGGAGGCAGAATGGTGGGTCGACCAGCGAGATGCTTCCCTCGAGGTAGGGCAGTCGAGGTAGGGCAGTCGAGGTCCTTGCGCCAAGTCCGTCAGCCGAGTCCTTCAGTTCTGGCGACGGGTCTCCGCCTCGGCCATCGCTTCCTTTACCTTCAGCAGGTCCTGATCACTGGCGACGTTGTCGGTAGTCGCGCCAGGGGACGTACCGTCCTGGGGTTTATCAATTGTGCCGTTATAGGCATTGCCGACCCGGTGCAGCATGCTGAACTGCTTTTCGCAGTTGCGACAGGCCGAGCACAACATCAAGTGAAACCGCAGCGAAATACGCTCCCTGGCCGTCAGGGGGGCATCCAACTGCTTTGACATCAGCCGCGTAGCGGCCTTGCACATCATCATGCCGCGTCCTCCTTCCATCCCTTTTCAATGCAAGCGCGAAGCTTGAGGCGAGCCCGATGCAGGATCACCCAAGCGTTGTTTTCCTTGATGCCCACTTCCTTACAAATATCGTCGGTGGAAAGGCCCATCAATTCGCGCAGGGAGAAAACGCGAGCCACGTTTTCTGGAAGACTCAGCATACAAGCGTCGAATACTTTCCAGAAATTTTCGTTCTCGAACGCTTGCTCCGGGGTGCTCCATGCCTGGGGCTTGGCATCGGCGGCCCAGTGCCCATCCTGTTGAAACATGCGGTCGATGGCGTCGTCGCTGTGCTCTTCATCGAAGGGCTCCCAGCGACCATGACGCTTCTGCTGGCGCATCTGGTCGAGCAGCTTGTACTTGAGGATGCCGAATACCCAGGTTTCGTAGCCGGAGCGCCCCGAAAAGCTGTCGTTCTTCTCGATGGCGGCGATCATGGCTTCCTGCACGGCGTCCTCGGCGGCGGCATGATCGCGCAGGTGCATGCGGGCGAAGGACACCAGGCGGGGGCGCACGGCGGCGAGTTTCTTGTGGCGGTCGGTGAGCGTTTCTTGGGTCACGGCAGAATCTCCAGGGCGAGGGCTTCCATGTCGGCGAGGCGAGCCAGGTCCTGGGGCGTATCCAGGTCCCATACGGTCGTTGGACACTCCAGCGTCCACAAAAGCTCCGCAAGACGTGTGCGCGTCTGGGACATGACGCTGGACGTGCCCCAGTCGATTCCTCGGAAGAGACGGGGATCGGGGCGACGAACTCCAACCAGAGCATAGCCGCCGTCCTCGGCCGGAAGAAAGACGCTATCTGCGTCTTTAAGCCGTTTATGACAAGTTTTTAGTAATGTCTTATCCAATATCGGGCAATCTGTGCCGATTAGAAGGCTCGGGCCACCTGCCGAGCACAGCGCCGCGTGCATGCGTACCCCCAGGTCGCCTTCAGGCTGTGGTCTCAGCGTCACGCCGAACCGCTGACGGATATCGACAAAGCACGGATGGTCGTGCTCAAGCGCCGTCCACAGCGTGATGTTGCGCGCGGACGTCGTCTCCAGCGCCGTCTTCAGGGTGTACTCGATCAGTCTGTGCTGGAGACGAGCAGCGCCTTCGGCGCCGAGGGCGGGAATCATCCGCGTCTTGGCCTGGCCGGGGATCGACGCCTTGGCCAGGATGGCCAGCTTCAGGCCATCCTCGTGGTGAACACGGTGCTGATCGCCGAGCCCCTGGCCGCACGCCTGGCTATGCGACTGGCTATTCGCCAGATCCGGGCTGGCTGCCATCCCGTCGCTATCGTGGTCAGCGCACATGGCGATACTCCTCGGCCAGGCGAACGGGATCGGCCCCTCGCCAATAGCGAAAGCGCAGTCGCCACATCAGCAATATCGTCGTCAGCACGCCGCCCTGCTCCCAGCGGCGACCGTCGGTGAGCACCTTGAAGCCAAGGCAGGCGGGAGGCGACAGCCGCTTGAGGCGCTTGGACACTTCGATGTCTTCCATCAATGGCTGGTCGGGAAAGCCACCGACGGCGTCGAAGGCGCTGCGACGCATGAACATCGCCTGATCGCCGGTGGCGATGCCGGTCAGGCGTGAGCGCAGGTTCATGCAGGCGGCGATCAATGATAACCAGCGTGAGCGGCCCAGGATGCGCACGTCGAAGCGCCCCCAGTGGCGTTTCTCCAGCGCCTTCAGTATCGCCGGCATGGCCGCCGTGGGCAGTCGAGTGTCGGCGTGCAGAAACAGCAAGGACGGCGCACTCGCCGCAGCGGCGCCCTGGTTCATCTGGCGCGCCCTTCCGCGGGGGGCATCGATGACCCGGTCGGCCAGGGGACGGGCAAGCGCCCGGGTATCGTCGTCGCTTCCGCCATCGACGACGATCACCTCGACGCCCTGCTGGCGCCACTCGGATAGCCGCTCAAGACCCGCGACGATGGTCGCTGCCTCATCGAGGACGGGAATGACCACACACAGACGTGGGGCGACGACTTCGGACCCTGGTTCAGCGAGATGCACGGCGGGCACCCTGCCAGGCGGCCCCGGCGGGGGCTTCGGTGGCGGCCGCCAGTTCGACGATCGGGCCCGCCGCTGCCTCGGCATCTGCCCTGTCGTGGGTGACCAACAGCGCCGGAAGACGATGGTCGCGGATGCGCTGGAAGACCAGGTCACGCATCTCCTGGCGGAGCGCGGCGTCGAGCTTGGAGAAGGGCTCGTCCAGCAGCATCGCCTGGGGACGCGACAGCAGGGTGCGCATCAGCGCGACGCGAGCGCGCTGGCCGCCGGACAGCGTTGCCGGATCACGCTCACCGAATCCGGCAAGACCGATATCCGCCAGGGCCTCTTCGATGGCCTCGCGGCGCTCGCGTCGGCTGGCAGACGACGGCATGCCGAAGGCCAGGTTGCCGGCGACGCTGAGGTGGGGAAACAGCAGCGCATCCTGGAACAGCAGACCGAGTCGGCGGGCCGAGGCTGGTAGGTCGGTGACTCGCCTGTCACCGAGGCGGACCTCGCCCTGGGCGTCAAAGGCGGGGGCGAGAAAGCCCGCAGCGTAGGCCAGCAGGGTGGACTTGCCGACACCGGAAGGCCCCATGACGCTGACCACCTCGCCGGGGGCGACCTGAGCATTCAGTGATACCAGGGGGGCACCGTCCAGCGAGATCACGACCCGATCGAAGACCAGTGCGCCCGTCGGGTTCGCTGGAGACGTGGGGGGAAGGTGGCATCGTGTGTCTGGTGTCTGTGACATGGTGGGCTCGGATGGCGTTGAGGCGGTTCAGGTCAGCAGGGCGCGTCGGTGGCGATGCAATACGCGCGGCAAGCCGATGGCGAGGGCGAAGCCGAGTGCCGGCAAGAGTAGCTGGGCCAGGGCATAGACCGCCGTCAGGCGACGATCCCCGCCGGAGGCAAGCGATACCGCCTCGGTGGTCAGGGTGGTCAGGCGTCCGGCCCCCAGCAGCAGCGTCGGCAGATACTGGCCGACGCTGACGGCGACCCCCACCGCGGCGGCGGTGGCGATAGGGGCCAGCAGCAGCGGCAGGCGAACGCGTACAAAGGCGGCGGCCGGGCCATGGCCGAGACCTGCGGCGACCTGGGCCCAGCGGGGGTCAAGCCGCCGGTAGCTCTCGGCCAGTGACAGAAAGACGTAGGGCAGCACGAACAGGCAGTGTCCCAGTACCACCACCATGAAGCCCGGTGCCACCGATAGCTGCGCCTGAAGTTGCACCAGACCGTAGAGAAAGGCGACCGGTGGCACCAGCAGCGGCAGGTAGAGCACCAGGGTGGCGCTCGCTCCCACGCTGCGGTGATTGAGCGCTTCGCTCTCGAGACAGCCGATCACCAGGATGGTCGCGAGAGCGGTGGCGGCCAGCGCCAGCCATAGGGTGTCGAGGGCGGCCGGCAGTAGGCCTGGCAGCGCACGACCCCAGTTGGCCAGGGTCAGGGGCGTGGGCCAGGCCGAGGGAAAGGGCCAGAAGGCCGCCAGCGACCACAGCGTCAGCCCCAGCAGACTGGCACCGAGCAGGGTGACGCTGAGCCAGGTCAGACCGCCGCCCAGCAGGCTGCCGAGGCGTTGACCGCTGTTGCGTCGGCCGTCGGTCAGGCGTGGCGTGGCGCACCAGCGTACGGCCTGTTCCAGGCACCACCAGCAGGCCAGTGCCAGCAGCGTGATGCCGAGCTGGCTCAGCGCTGCGGCGGAGGCCATGAAGCGCATCGACAGGTCGGGATCGCCAAGCCAGCGGACCACGCTGACCGCCAGGGTCGGTGGGGTGGACGGCCCCAGGATCATGGCCACATCGACATTGGACGAGGCAAAGGCGATGACCGCATAGACCGGTAGCCGAATCAGCGGGTACAGGCTCGGCAGTACCGCCTTGAGAAAGGCGGTCACCGGCGAATAACCCAGCGACAGTGCCAGGTGCCGACGATCGTCGGCCTGGCACTGAGGCAGCGCCGATAGACTCATCAGCAGCAGAAAGGGGACTTCCTTGACCACCAGTCCGGCGATCAGCGCAAGGCCAAAGGGATCACTGGGAAACAGGTAGTCAGGAGGCGTGGCGTGACCGCTCAAGGCCGGGGAGACCAGGCGCATGGCCAGGCCCGAGGGCGCCAGCAGAAAGGCCAGACCGATGGCGGCGGCGGCGTGGGGCACCGCCAGGAGCGGCGACAGCAGGCGCTTGAGCCAGACAAAGGCGGCGCTGTCGGCGAAGGCACCGAGAAACAGCACCACGATGGTCAGGGCCAGAGCGGTGCTGATCAGGCCAGTGGTGAAGCTGAGCACCAGCATCTCGAAAAGCCCGGGGGTGTTCGCCAGGCTCACCCAGGGCGCCAGGCTCAGCTGCTCTCCACCGAGCACCGGCAGCCAGCCGAAGGCCGGCGCCGCAGCGCCTGCCAGGCCGGCCACCACCGGGGCCACCAGCAGCAGTACCGTCAGCGCCGGCGCCAGCCCCACCAGGCGGGAGAAGGTCGAGGTATCAGCGGCTGCCATAGCGCTCGAGCCAGGCCGCCTCTACCGCTTCCATCCAGCTCGGGTGCGGCTCGGGCAGGGTCTGTTGCAGGGCCTGTGGCGCCAGTCGCGCTGGCTGGTCATCCATGGGCGTCAATGCCTGACGCTCGGCCTCATTCAGGCGCGCGAGATCGAGCACGCTGGGGTCGCCCCAGACGTCCAGGCGCTGCTTGCGAGCCTGGGCCTCGGGCGAGAGCAGGAAGTTGGCGGTGACCATGGCGCCGGCCTGGTGGCTGGCGTTGAACGGGATGGTGACAAAGTGAACGTTGCCGATGGTCCCGCCGTCGAGCACATAGCTGCGAATCGAGGGAGGCAGTTGGTAGTTGTTGACCGCAGCGGCAGGCTCGGCGGGGTTGAAGGTAAAGGCCAGCGACAGTTCGCCGTCACCCATCAGGCTTCTGAGCGCAGGCCCTGAAGCGGGGAAGTCCCGCCCCTGGCGCCACAGATGGGGGTGCAGGGCGTCGAGATAGTCCCACAGCGGTGCCATGGCCGCTTCGGCGTCGGCTTCGCCGACGGGGCGGGCAAGCACCGCCGGGTCGTCGATCAGTGCGATAAGCGCCTGCTTGAGAAAGGTGGAACCGTGGAAGTCCGGGACCAGTGGGTAGGTGAAGCGCCCAGGATGCTGCTCGGTCCAGTCGAGCAGGGCGGCCATGCTGGTCGGCGGCGCCTCGACACGCTCGCTGTCGTAGTAGAAGGTCAGCTGGGCCTTGCCCCAGGGTGACTCGAAACCCTCGGTGGGCACGGTGAAGTCGGTGGTCATCTCGGGATTGGCGTCCGGCGAGGTCAGCGCGAAGTTCGGCAGGCGCTGGGCAAAGGGCCCGAGCAGCAGATCATTGGCCTTCATCGCGGCGAAGTTCTCGCCGTTGATCCAGATCAGGTCGATGGCGCCCTCGTCGAGGTTGCCGGCGGACTTCTCGGCCAGGACGCGGGAGACCGCAGCGGCGGTGTCGTCGAGCTTGACGTGGACCAGGTCGATGTCGTGGCGCTGTTCGAGCTCGCCGGCGACCCAGTCGAGATAACCATTGACGTTGGGGTCACCGCCCCAGGCGTTGAAGTAGACCGTCTGCCCCCTGGCCTGCTGCTCGATCTCCTGCCACGGCTGGTTCAGCGGCGTGGATGTATCCTGGGCCCAGGCGGGCGAGCCGAGCCCCAGGGCAGCCAGGGCGGTGAGGACGAAGGCGCCACCGGGAAGCCAGGTCAAGCGGAGGTCGGTAAACGGGCGTCTACAGGAAAAAGGCGTGGTCATGGTCGCGTCCTTGTGACGATGGATAGGCAGGGTTGGATAGAGCCGGACAGGCTTGGACAGCGCCGGGCAGGCTTGGACAGCGCCGGGAGCGTCATCCGGCACGGGCGAGTTCCTCGAGTTCGTCGGCGACACGCCTGATGATGGGGGCCGAGAGGTAGTGATCGACGCGGTCGGCCACATGGGTGATCAAGGCCTGGTCGCTTAGCTGTGCCGACCAGTCTTCACCACTGTGCTGCCTGTCGACCTGGCGGCGCTGCTGGGCACGCCATTTGGCACACCAGGTCAGCGACCATAGCCACATGGCGCGACGACAGGTGATCAGCGTCGACCAGTCGCTGTGATGGCCGTCTTCGGCCATCAGTTCCTGCCAGCGCCGATACAGCGCCACCAGATCCTCGACGAACAGCACCGCGCGGCTGTTGAGGTCCCAGGTGGTGGAGGTGTAAAGGCTCAGGTGGGCCAGGTCGAAGCCGGGTAGCGAATAGCGGCACTTTTCCAGATCCACCAGTACGGCGCATCCGTGAGGCGTGATCAGAAAGTTGCCGGGGTGAGCATCGAAGCTGATCAGGCGAATCTCGTCGTCGGCGATGCGAAGTCGCTCGGGGAGCTGTGCCAGTGCCTGTTCGATCAGGGCCGTGCTGGTGCGAGATAGCCCGGCCCTGGGGAGAAAGCGGGCCTGGGTGGCGATCTCGTCGAGCATCTCTCGCCAGGGATCCACCGGTGAGGCCAGGGGGGCGCGTTGATCGGGCAGCGGCAACCGGTGCAGGCTGGCCAGGGCCGAGGTCAGGGCCGGCAGGTCCGAGGGCAGGCTGGCGGGACGGCCATCGATAGCCTCCACCACCAGCGCGCCTCTGGGCAGCAGGTCGTCGCAGGGCAGCCAGTCATCGAGTCTGGGTGTATGACCACTGGCCTGGGCGCGATCGAAGCAGGCGACCTGATAGGCCAGGTTGGACGCCGCGTCCAGCCCCATCTGGCTCTGCTTGGGCAACCGCGCCAGCCAGCCGCCCTTGTCACTGCCGCCGGCCAGGCGCACATGCCAGTGGGCCAGGCCGGTATCGGCCAGCGGTTCCAGTCGATGCCCGGACAGAGGCCACCCATGGCGCGCGAGACTATGCTCGAGCGCTATCAGCGGCGGGCCCGGCGATGGGCTCTCCGTTCGCGATGACGGTGGCGTCGAGGCGCATCGCTCCATGTCGCGTTCCTTGGACGTAGTCAGCTGAGTCGGCAGGGGGCAACGATCCTTACACATTTTTTTCAGAAGATGCCACCGGGCGGACTTGGCCGAATCGAGACTGGGGTGGCGACAAGGCGGCGACAAGGCGGCGACAAGGCGGCGACAAGGCAAAGACAGGCTGGGTAGCAGCGTCGCCTTGCTCAGGTGGTTCTGGTAAACTGCGCCCCTTCCCGTGTCTCCACTACATCATGACAGCGCCAGGCTAACGCCTCCCGGTGCGCTGCTGTCGTGGAGAAACGGTCGGCCCTGGGCCGCTTGTCGCGATATCTCACAACCACTCCCCCTGGACCGCCTCATGATGCGATCGATCAAGCAAGACTGGTTTTCCAATATTAGGGGCGACGTGCTGTCCGGCATCGTCGTGGCCCTGGCGTTGATTCCGGAGGCCATCGCCTTCTCCATCATCGCAGGAGTCGATCCCAAGATTGGCCTCTACGCCTCCTTCTCCATGGCGGTGATCATCGCCTTCGCCGGTGGTCGGCCGGGGATGATCTCTGCCGCCACCGGCGCCATGGCACTGTTGATGGTGACCTTGGTCAAGGAGCACGGACTTCAATATCTGCTGGCCGCGACCCTGCTGACCGGGGTACTGCAGATCATCGCCGGCTATCTGCGCCTGGCCGACCTGATGCGTTTCGTCTCGCGCTCGGTGGTGACCGGCTTCGTCAACGCCCTGGCGATCCTGATCTTCATGGCCCAGCTGCCCGAGCTGACCAACGTCACCTGGCACGTCTACGCGATGACCGCGGCGGGTCTCGGCATCATCTATCTGTTCCCCTACGTGCCCAGGATCGGCAAGCTGCTGCCGTCCCCGCTGGTGTGCATCCTGGTGCTGACCGGCGTCTACCTGGCGACCGGCATGGACATCCGCACCGTCGGTGACATGGGCGAGCTGCCCGATACCCTGCCGATGTTCCTGTGGCCCGACGTGCCGCTGAATCTCGAGACCCTCGGCATCATCTTCCCCTATGCGGTCATGCTGACCGTGGTCGGTCTGCTCGAATCGATGATGACCGCCACCATCGTCGACGATCTGACCGATACCTCCAGCGACAAGAACCGCGAGTGCAAGGGCCAGGGTCTGGCCAACATCGGTACCGGTCTGCTCGGCGGCATGGCGGGCTGCGCGATGATTGGCCAGTCGGTGATCAACATCAAGTCCGGCGGGCGTGGACGCCTGTCTACCCTGCTGGCGGGGGTCTTCCTGCTGCTGATGGTGGTGTTCCTGTCGGACTGGGTCTCGCGCATCCCCATGGCGGCGCTGGTGGCGGTGATGATCATGGTGTCCATCGGTACCTTCAGCTGGAGTTCGCTGCGCGACCTCAAGAAGCACCCGATGTCCACCAATGTGGTGATGATCGCCACCGTGGCGGTAGTGGTGTGGACCCACAACCTGGCGATCGGTGTGTTCGTCGGTGTGCTGATCGCCGCGCTCAACTTCGCCAACAAGGTCGGCAACTTCCTGTACATCGCCAGTGACGAGCTGGAACAGCAAGAGGAGCTTGGCAAGGGACGGCGCTACCGCGTGGTCGGCCAGGTGTTCTTCGCCTCGTCTCAGCGTTTCTCCGCCGCCTTCGACTTCAAGGAAAGCGTCGAGAAGGTGGTCATCGACCTGTCACGTGCCCACTTCTGGGACATCACCGCGGTCCAGGCGCTGGACATGGTGGTGATCAAGTTCCGCCGTGAGGGCACCGACGTCGAGCTGATCGGGCTCAACGAGGCCAGCGCCACCATCGTCGATCGCTACGCCATCCACGATAACCCGGCGGCGGTGGAAAAGCTGATGGGTGGTCACTGAGGCAGGCGCCGAAGATGTGACGGGTGTGTGCCAGTTGGTGTAGAACTGGAGGTAACACCCGGATCGGGCTAGACAACAGGTCTGAGGGTCGCGCCCCGCTCGGGCGCGACGACAAGGCCACAATCGATGGAACGCGACGTCTGAGGACGCGCGTTCGCCCCCAACGCCAGGCAGGACGATTTCATGACAGAACAGGTGATGGCCGCCATCGACGGGTCCCAGTTTTCCGAAGGGGTCTGCGACTCTGCCGCCTGGGCCAGTCAGGCCCTCGATGCGCCGCTGACGTTTCTTCACGTGGTGGATAACCACCCCCAGACCGCCGAGGCCGATCTGTCCGGTAACCTGGGACTCGGCGCCAGGGAGCACCTGCTCGAGGAGCTGGCCAGTCTCGATGAGCGGCGGGCCAAGGTCGCCCAGGAGCATGGCCGCCTGATGCTCAAGGCGGCCAAGGATCGCGCCAGCGCCAGTGGTGTTGATGACCTGCATTGCCGACAGCGCAACGGCACTCTGGTGGAGACACTGCTGGAGCTGGAAGACGAGATCCGCCTGCTGGTGATCGGCAAGCGGGGCGAGAGCGCCCAGCAGGCCAGCGAGCACCTGGGCTCGAATCTCGAGCGGGTGGTCCGCGGTCTGCATCGGCCGATTCTGATGGTGCCGGAGAGCTTCACGCCGCCGACCCGGGTGATGATCGCCTTCGATGGCAGCAAGACCACCCGCAAGGGCGTCGAGCTGCTGGCCAGGAGCCCGCTGTTCAAGGGGATCGCCTGTCACGTGGTGATGGTCGGTGCCGATACCGGTGATAACCGCACCCAGCTGGAGTGGGCGCTGGACAGCCTCAAGGGCGCCGGTCACGAGGCCCAGGGCGAGATTCGCGCCGGAGAGGTCGAGGAGACCCTGCGCGCCTACCAGAAGGACCACGCCATCGAGATGGTGGTGATGGGAGCCTATGGCCACTCGCGGATTCGTCATCTGCTGGTGGGCAGCACCACCACCAGTGTGCTCAGGCGCACCTCGCTGCCGGTGCTGCTGCTGCGCTGACGAGGCTGAGCCGACATCGACATCGACCCGCCGCCGAATCCTGTTCGGCGGCGGGTCGTTTTTTATGCGTCTATGCGTCGTCGACGCGTTCCTGCTGCTGCGTCACCGGTTCGCGACCTTTGCCCTTCATCCTGCATAGCAGCCACTCCAGCGAGAGACAGCCGCCGCCGCGCAGGATCAGGGTGGCGAGGCTCGCCGCCCAGAGTCCGTGGGTGACCCAGGCCTCGGGATAGACGAAGGTCTGGATCACCAGGGTCATGATCAACAGCCCGAAGGCCGCCAGTCGTGTGGCAAGCCCCGCCCACAGCAGCAGCGACAACGAGAACTCGGCGAGTGTTGCCAGGTAGGCGGCCAGCACCGGTGAAATCAACGGCAGGGCGTATTCGTGCTCGAACAGGAAGAAGGTGCTGTCGGCGATACCGAACCCCTCCACCTTGGTCAGCGCCGACAGAAAGAACACGGCGCCGAGTACCAGGCGCATCAACGCCAGCACCAGATCCAGCGAACGACGTTCGAGCCAGGGGCAGAGTCGCCCATAGTAAGTGTCCAGCAGATTTGTCATCGGTGTCATGGGGTGCCTCGTAGCAAAGTGGGGGCGGCGTCCAGTACCGCGAGCGCGCCATGGCCGACCAGGGTGCCCAGGGCGTGGCCGAGCGCATCCTCTGCCACGCCGCGGTCGGCCAGTTCGCTCAGCGCCTGGGACAGCGAGGTCGGTGTGTCCAGCAAGCCGTACAACGCTGCGCTTGCCGCATCGAGTGGCCTAAGCCTGACCTGGCGACCCGAGCGGATCACCAGCCAGTGGCCGGCGCCTCGCTCGCCCAGGGGGGCGCCACCCTCTCCGCGCTCCAGCGCCTGCCACAGGGCTTCGACGTCATGTTGGCAACGGATGGTCCGGCTGGCCGGACGGGCCTGGACGAGCCGCTGGTCATCAAGGACGGCGCCGATATCGGACGCCTCCAGCGGCGCTGTCTCGGCGGCGTGACTGACCTGAAGCCGGGCGTGCTCGAGTCGCGCGATATCGGCAACGAACTGATAGGGCGCAAGCGCCGGTGCGCGCGCCAGAGCGTCGGCAAAGCCCTGGCCATAGCGGCTGAGTCGAGGGTCCTGCGGGGGGCTTGTGGCCACGAAACTCGCGGCCTCGGCGCTGAAGCAGCCCTCGCCCAGCAGGGTCAGGGTATGGGGAAAGGCTTCCTTCAGGGCCTCGATCAGGCTTGAGCGAATATTGTTGCGGTAGACGTCGAGCCCGGCCTTGTGGCCGAGCTGTGGTGGCGTCGCCTGGGGGCGATGCATGGCATCGATAAAGCTACGCTGCCAATCTAGCAGGCCGCTCATGGCGCTCTCCCTGTGTCTCGCACCGAGGCGCTGGCTGCCAGGGCGGTGCTCGCATCGGCGCCGGGGCCATGGGCAGCATGCTGATGCTGGCGTGCCAGGTCGACCTCCTGCATCCAGCGCTCTAGCGTCGGCACCCGGTTGTCCCACTCGATCAAAGTGGGCAGGCCGGGACGCCGGGCGAGCACCTGGCGGTAGCGCTGCCACACCGGCTCACTGACGGCACTGCCATGGTCGTCGATGTACAGCTCGCCGGCGGCATCGAGGCTGTGGCCGGCCAGGTGCCATTCGCCGACGGCGGCCCAGGGCACCTCGTCCAGATAGGCATCCAGGTCGCGTCCCAGATTGGCGGCGCTGATATAGGCGTTGTTGACGTCGAACAAGAGCCCACAGCCGGTCGTGTCCACCAGCCGCTGGAGGAACTCGGTCTCGCTGAAGCGATTGTCGAGGCTGACGTAGAGGCTCGGGTTCTCCACCAGCAGGCGGCGGCCGAGACGGTCCTGGGTGCGTGCGATATTGTCGCCGAGAACGCGCAGCGATTCCTCGGTCAGCGGCACCGGCAGCAGGTCGTTGTAGCTGTGGCCATCAAGACGGCTCCAGGCCAGGTGCTCGGAGACCAGCGCGGGGTTCAGGTGATCGACCAGGCGTGCAAGACGCTCCAGGTGGGCCGGGTCGATGCCCTCGGCACTACCCAGCGACAGGCCGACGCCGTGGACCGAGAGCGGGTAGCAGCGTTCCAGTTCATCGAGTCGATCCTGAAGGGGCCCGCCGGCGTTCATGTAGTTCTCGGCGTGTAGTTCGAGAAAGTCCGGGGCCTGGGGCACGTGAGCCGACTGGGCCGAGTGAGCCAGATGGACCAGCGCCTGCATATGCTGAAACTTGAGGCCGATACCGACCGCATTGGCCGCCATTGGCTGTGGCGCTGGCAAGGACGCCGAGACGGGCGTCTCGAGCGACTCGCGTGGATGGCTGGATGACAGGGAAGAGGGCATGGGCGATTCGCTATGGCTTGAGGCTTGGCGTGTGAACGTCACGGGAAGGCCGTAGCCTCCCCGTGGCGCCAGTGCTCTGGCTCAGGGGCGCTCGACCTCGCTCAGGCTGCCATTGCCGTGGGGCGTTTCGATATCGGTACAGGTGCCTTCCGGGACCAGGGTCCAGGCGTTGCCCTGGTAGTCGACGGTAGAGGTGCCGGCGCAGGTGGTGCCTGGCCCTGCCTTGCAGTCGTTCTCTCCGGCCAGGGCGACGCCGTAACACTTTTCCATGTCGCCATCGGCGGCCTGGACGGTGGCGATGGCGCCGGCTTGCGCCAGGGCGGTGGACAGCACGGCGGCCATCATGACGGAACGTTTCATTTGCAAACCCTCATATAAACGGTTGGGCGACAGCAGGACTGTCGTGACTATGTCGCCGGGGTGAGGGATACCTGACATCGCAAAAGAGGCAAAAGCGCGACAACGGACTATCTGGCGCAGGGAGAAGTTGGCTATATTGGGCGGCTGTCTAACGTTGCAGAGAAGACACTGGTGAAGAGGTGGTCGAATCGGCTGTCTTTTCGAGATTTTTTAGAAGTACCGACTTTTTGGAGAGAGCGATGAGCATTCAGCGTCACGACACCAAGACCCGCATGAGCCGCGCCGTCATCCACCACGGTGTTGCCTACCTGTGTGGTCAGGTCGCCGGACCGGACGCCCGTCAGGGGGATATCACCGCCCAGACCACCAGCATGCTGGAGCGTGTCGATGAGCTGCTGGCCGAAGTGGGCAGCGACCGCGAGCATCTGCTGAGCGCCACCATCTACCTGCAGAACGGCGAGGACTTTGCCGCCATGAACGCGGTATGGGACGCCTGGGTGCCGGAAGGCCACGCCCCCGCCCGTACCTGCGTGTGCGCGCCGATGCCGGCCAAGGAACTGAAGGTCGAGATCACCGTCACCGCCGCCGTCAAGGGCCTGTAACAGAGCCCCAGTGACCTAGCCGTTGACATAGCCGTCCGCTCGAACAACAACGCCGGCCCCGTGGCCGGCGTTGTCGTTTGTGTCGGTTTTGAGGCATTGGTCCTGGCGTCAGGGTGCGCCGGATAAAACGCCTGTGCCGCCCTTCAAGGCGTCTTGTCTTCTGCGCAGGCAGGGATCTGCCCTTCAGCGCAAGCAGGGGTCTTCCATAGGCGGCTCACAGGGCCTCAGACGGCGGGCCAGGGCGTCGACGGCGATATTGAGCAGGGCGGTGATCACCAGCAGGGCGAAGGCCACGTCGAACATCAAGGTCTGGAAGGCGTCATCGATATTGTCGCCGAGGGTGGCGACCCCAAGCATGCCGAGCAGGGCGCTTTCACGCAGGATCACCTCGGCGCGGTAATAGACCAGCGCCAGCATGCCCGGGTACAGCCGTGGCAACAGCTCGTAGGCCAGCCGCCCCGAGGCCGGGAGTCCCGGCATGCCGGGCTCGATGGCCTGAGCGTGGCGACATACCAGAAAGGCGATCAGGGCGCCGTTATGCAGCGCCAGGGCCAGCCAGGCCGGCAGCAGCGATGGCCCCAGCAGCAACAGGAAGACGAAGGCCAGCATCAGCTCCGGGGTCGAGCGCAGAAAGATCAGCAGACCCTGGCCGATGCCCTGGCTGACGCGATTGCCGAAGTGGCGCGAGGCCAGGGGCCACAGCACCAGGGCGAGCAGCAGGGCGCCGACGGTGCCGAGTAGCCCCAGCAGCAGGGTATTGGCCACCGCGCCGACGAGGTCGGGCAGTTCGGCCAGCCAGCGGAGCACACCGCCGATGTCGCCCTGGAGCAGGGCGCGGGGCCAGATGTCTACGCTGACGAAACGCCATAACAGGCCTGGGTCGATCTCGGGCCAGGGACCCAGCAACCACACGCTGGCCAGCCCCAGCGGCAGCAGCAGGCGCCGGTGGGCCCACCAGGGCAGGGTGGCGATCAGCAGGTAGAAGGCCCACAGCAGGGCACCGGCCTCGAAGTAGCGGCCCTCGCGAAAGGCGCTCTCGAGCTGGTAGCCCAGCGTCGGCAGACCGACAAAACCCAGCAGCACGCTGCTTCTGAGCGCGCACTCGAAGCGGTAGCGGGTGTAGGCGGCCAGTTGGGCGAAGGCCTGGGGCAGCTCGGTATAGGCCAGCCGGGCAAGGCGCCCGGTACCCTCGGGCAGCGCCGCCTGGGGCGCCTGGGGCGTCTGCTCGAGGATCTCGGCGTAGACCTTGGCGAAGATGCCGGCGTAGGGAATCGCCAGGGCCGCCAGGGCGGTCAGCGCGGACAACCCGAACACCTGCAGGAACAGCAGCGCCCAGAACAGCTCATGTACCGCCCGCACCGCGGCACTGGCCGCGCGCACCAGGCGTGAGCGGGCGTAGACCAGCGCCAGGGGCAGCCCCAGCACCACGCCGGCCAGGGTGCCCCAGAAGGCCACCGCGATGGTAAGGCCGATGGCCTGCAGGGGCGTCTCGATGGCGCCGAAGTCAGGCAGCGCCAGGCCCATTGCCATGCGTCCGAGTTCGCCCCAGGGATCGCGGCTCAATATTTCGAGGTCGGCCAGCGGAATCGCCAGGGCAGCCAGCACCACCAGCCACAGGCTGTGGCGTGCCAGGCGGGCACCGATACCGTCGCCGGCCAACAGGCCTGGGCGTGTCGCTTGCGTGGCGCTCACGGCCGTGCCTGCTCCTCGCCGGCCTGGTGCGAGGCGTGGCGAGCGCTGGCCTTGGCCGGCGAATCGCTGCTGTCGTCGCGAGCAGGGCTGGGAGCAGCGGGCGTGGGAGCCGTGCGTGACGCACTGGGGTAGAGCGCGTCGAGATCATCGAGGCTTAGATCTTGGCTGCGCGCGTCGAGCACCACGCGACCGCCGGCCAGCCCCCAGACGCGATCGAAGTGGCTCAGCGCCAGCTCGCGCTGGTGCAGCGCCATCACCGTGGTAGCGTGCTGGGCATCGATTCGATCGAGCAGCGCCATGGCCTGGTGGGGGTCGACGCTGGCGACCGGCTCGTCACCGAGAAAGACCTGGCGGCGCTGATAGAGTGCACGGGCGATGGCGACTCGCTGGCGCTGGCCACCCGACAGCCGACCTACCGGGCGCCTGATGGCGCCTTCGAGCCCTAGTTCAGCGCACAGACTTGAGACATCTTCCCAGGCCTGGCGCAGCGGCCTGACCAGGTTCCACAGGTTGACCAGCGCCGAGTGGCGCTCCAGCCTGCCCATGTAGACGTTATGGTAGACCGATAGCTGAGGCACCAGGCCGTGGTACTGGGGACACCAGGCGGCGTGGCGGCCAAGACGGCGGCGCAGTTCCGCCAGCAGGGTGGACTTGCCGACGCCGCTTTCCCCGAGCAGGGCGACGCGCTCGCCGGGCGCAAGGCGAAGGTGGACGTCATGCAGCACCCTGTGGTCGGCGTGGCCCAGGTCGACCCCGTCGAGGATCAGTGTCGGGAAGTCACCGTGGCCGTTGTCCCGGCCGCCGGTGACCTGACGTTGGCCATCGTCCATCAGCGCAGCAGGCCGAGGCTCTCGGCGACCGTCTCGATGGGGGCGTACATGCTGTTGTCGGCGGGAATGAAGCCGGAACGCGGGAAGCTCTCCAGCAGTTCGGGATCTTCCATCTCGAGCAGTGCCTGGCGAACCCTGTCGGTAAAGCCTTCGCCGAAGGCCTCATCGGCGTCGCCGCGCAGGGTCCACTGGTAGTCCGGGTAGCTTGGGGTAGACCAGATCACGCTGACCTTGTCGGTGTCGACATCGCCATTTTCCAGCGCCGCGTCCCACACCTTGAAGTTGACCGCGCCCAGCTCGTAGGTGCCGGCCTCGACCAGGGCGATGGTGCGTGAGTGATCACCGGAGAAGCCGACCCGTGAGAACAGCTCTTCCGGCGCGGCGTCGAAGCGCTCGCGCAGGTAGTGCTCCGGCATCAGGCGACCGGAAGTGGAGGTCTTGGCGCCAAAGGTGAAGGTCTTGCCCTCGATCTCTTCGGGCAGCGGGTCGGCGGCCTCGAGTCCGGTGCTGGAGTGGGCGATGAAATAGCTCTCGAAGGCCGCATCCTCGACGCCCTGGGCCAGCGCCTGGGAACCGGGCACCAGACGACGGGCCTGGACACCGGACAGACCGCCGAACCAGGCCAGCTGAACCTGGTCGTTGCGGAAGGCGGTGACCGCCGCACCGTAGGACTTCACCGGCACGTACTCGACCTCGACCTCGAGCGTCTCGGACAGATAGTCGGCCACCCGCGAGAAGCGCTCCACCAGACGCGATTCGTCCTCGTCGGGGATGGCGGTGAAGCGGAAGGTCTCGGTCTGGTCGGCCAGCGTCGGCAGGCTGAACAGCCCCAGGCTCAAGACGGTCAGAACAGAGGTCAGGGATGGCAGTGATCGCATGAGGCTTCCTGGCAATGGTGTGGATGGCGGCGTGCGGACAGGGACGCAAGACAGGCCGCTATTGTTGTGCCAATACGCTAAGGAGGCAAGCCGTGGAGCGGGCCTGTCGTTGTTGTCACTCGTCGACGCTGTACCTTGTGCTGCGCAGGCTGTCCTTGATCTTCTTGAGGTGGTGCAGGAAGTCCTCGCCGCGACGCAGGGTGACGCCGGTGGCCAGCACGTCGATCAGCGCAAGCTGTACCATGCGTGAGGTCATCGGCATGTAGTGGTCGGTGTCTTCGGGCGCGCTGACCGCAAGGGTTTCGGTGCACTGGCGCGACAAAGGTGAGTCCGGCGCGGTGATACCGAGCACCACGGCACCGTTTTCACGGGCCAGGGCGGCGATGTCGACCAGTTCCCGGGTGCGCCCGGTATAGGACAGTACCACCACCACGTCGCCGGTGTGGCAGGCCGAGGCGACCATGCGTTGCATCAGTACGTCGATGTAGGCGCTGACCGGCAGGTTGAAGCGAAAGAACTTGTGCTGGGCGTCCTGGGCCACCGCGCCGGAGGCACCGAGTCCGAAGAAGTGGATCTGCTTGGCCTGGATCAGGTAGTCGACCATGCGCTCGATGCGCTCGGGAGCGACCTCCCGACTGGCGAGGTCCAGCGCCGCGATGGTGGCGCCGAAGATTTTGCCGCTGTAGGCCTCGGCACCGTCATCGGGTTCCACCGCCTGGCTCACATAGGGGGTGCCGCCGGCCAGGCTCTGGGCCAGCTGGATCTTGAAGTCGGGATAGCCCTTGGCCTCGAAATTTCGGCAGAAGCGATTGACGGTGGGTTCGCTGACCGAGGCAGCTTGAGCCAAACTGGCGATACTCATGCCGGTTGCGGCGGCGGGGTCGGCCAGAATGACGTCGGCGACCTTGCGCTCGGAGCGGTTGAGCTCGTCGAGGCGGGTGCGAATGCGTTCGATAAGGTCGTGGCGAACCATGGTCGAGGTCGGCTCCGTGACGAAAGGCGCGGGCAACTGCGCGGTGGTGCGCGGGCAGCGGCGCATTTATTGGGGTACCCGAGACAATTCTCTCTGGGGATGTGGTGATTTAACTACGTATTGGCGGCTATCCTAGCGCTCCACCGATCTACATCCAACGTATAAGCGCGCCAGCGGGATATTTTGTGTAAGTTTACAAAATATTTTTCAATCTGGCCGTCGAAAGTTGACCATTTTTTTGTAAACTTAGATACCCTGACGGTAAGCAGGACACATCTCGCTCGATAGCCTTCTGCGATATCCAGGGGTCTACCACCAAACGAGGACGGTTATGACACGACACACCCGATCCGGTGACGCCGAGCGTACCGACATCGATCTGGCGTTGTTCGGCGCCCTGGGCGACCTGTCTCGCCGCAAGCTGTTCCCGGCGCTCTACCAGTTGGACCGCGAGGGACTCTTGCATGACGACACCCGGCTTTTGGGCCTGGCGCGTCAGGACATCGACCAGGAGGCCTTCCGCGAGCGCATCCATGGTTCCTTGAAGGAATACGTCAAGTCGAGCGAGCTCGATGACAAGGTGGTCGCCCGTTTCCTCGATCGCCTGTCCTTCCTGTCGGTGGACTTCACCACGGTGGAAGGCTATGGCGCCATCGCAGAGTGGCGTGAGCAGGGCGGTCAACAGCGCCCGTTGGTGGTCTATCTGGCGGTGGGGGCGAGCCTGTATGGCGATATCTGCCGCCACCTCGAGGCCAGTGGCAGCCTGGACGAGCAAAGCCGCGTGGTGGTGGAGAAGCCGATCGGCTACGACCTGGCGTCGTCGCGGGAGGTCAACGATGCGGTGGGGGCGGTGTTCCCCGAGTCACGGGTCTATCGTATCGACCACTACCTGGGCAAGGAGACGGTGCAGAACCTGATCGCGCTGCGCTTTGCCAATCCGTTGTTCGGAACCCAGTGGAACCAGAACCATATTTCCCACGTGGAGATCACGGTGGCCGAGAAGGTCGGCATCGAGGGCCGCTGGGGCTACTTCGACGAGGCTGGCCAGCTCAGGGACATGGTCCAGAACCACCTGCTGCAGCTGGTCTGCCTGATCGCCATGGACCCGCCGGCCAACCTCGACGCCGACGCCATCCGCGACGAGAAGGTCAAGGTGCTCAAGGCGCTCAAGCCGTTCACCGACGACATGATCGGACGTGACGTGGTGCGCGGACAGTACACCGCCGGCACCAGCGATGGCACCAGTGTACCCGGCTATCTCGAGGAAGAAGGCGCCAATACCCGCAGCCATACCGAGACCTTCGTGGCGATGAAGACCGAGGTGTCCAACTGGCGCTGGGCCGGCGTGCCCTTCTACCTGCGTACCGGCAAGCGCATGCCCGAGAAGCTGTCGCAGATCGTGATCCACTTCCGCCAGCAGCCGCACTATATCTTCGATCCGGATCAGCGGGCGCTGGCCGCCAACAAGCTGATCATCCGGCTGCAGCCAGAGGAAGGTATCCGCCTCGAGGTGCTGACCAAGGACAGTGGTCTCGACAAGGGCATGCGCCTGCGCCGTGGCCCGCTGCACCTGGACTTCAACAGCGCCTTCCCCAAGGCACGTATCCCCGACGCCTACGAGCGTCTGCTGCTCGAAGTCATGAAGGGCCAGCAGTACCTGTTCGTTCGCCGTGACGAGGTCGAGCATGCCTGGCACTGGTGCGACGAGCTGATCGCTACCTGGCAGGATCGTGACGAGCCGCCGCGCCGCTATCCGGCAGGCTCCTGGGGACCGGTGGCCTCCATCGCCATGATCACCCAGGACGGACGCAGCTGGTACGAGGACTACTGACATGAGCAGCGAGCAACTTTCTCCGTCTCCTCGGGAGCAACTGGCGCACCAGTTGGCGCAGACCGTGGCCACGGCACTGCGCGAGGATCTGTCGTCCCAGGATCGCGCCCTGCTGATCGTGTCCGGCGGCTCCACCCCGGTGCCGTTCTTCGAGGCACTGTCCCAGGAAACACTGCCCTGGGATCGGGTCGACGTGACCCTGGCCGACGAGCGCTGGGTCGCTGCCGAGGCCGACGATTCCAACGCCCGGCTGGTCAGGAAGCACCTGCTGATCAACCGGGCCGAGGCAGCCACCTTTGTCCCGCTCACCACCGAACACGATACCCCCGAGGAAGGCACCGACGAGGTCGCCCAGCGACTGATGGGCCTGTCCTGGCCGGCATCGGTAGTCATCCTGGGGATGGGCGGCGATGGCCATACCGCCTCACTTTTTCCTGACAGTCGCGAACTGGACCTGGCACTGAGCACCGATGCCCATGTGGTGGCGGTGCGCACACCGAGCCAGCCCCAGGCGCGCATTACCCTGAGCGCCGAGCGCCTGCACCATGCCCGCCGCCATTACCTGCACCTGACCGGTGACGACAAGCGCGCCGTGCTGGGAAGCGCCATGGCCGGTGACAACGTACGTGAACTGCCCATTCGTGCCTTTCTTAGCTGCCCGCTGGCCGTCTACTGGGCGCCCTGATTTCCTGGAGCCACGCTCATGACCATTGAAAAACAGCTTCCGTCTACCCGCACCACCGAGCTCGACAGCATCTGCCTGAAGGCCGAGGTGATCCCGGTGATCGTCATCGATCGCATCGAGGACGCCGTGCCCATGGGCCGCGCCCTGGTCGAAGGTGGTCTCAGCGTGCTCGAGGTGACCCTGCGCACCGACTGCGCGATCGAGGCCATCGCCCGGCTGAAGAAGGAGCTGCCCCAGGCCAGCATCGCCGCCGGTACCGTGCTGACACCTGCCCAGTATCGTCAGGTCGAGCAGGCCGGTGCCGACTTCGTGGTGACCCCGGGCGCCACCGAGGCGCTTTACCGTTACGGCGTCGAGAGCCCGGTGCCGATGTTGCCGGGGGTGGCCACCATCTCCGAGCTGATGACCGGCTGGCAGTACGGCTATCGTCGCTTCAAGTTCTTCCCGGCCGAAGCCAGCGGTGGCGTCAAGGCGCTCAAGGCCTTCGCCGGCCCCATCGGCGAGGCTCGCTTCTGCCCCACCGGCGGCATCAACCTGGGCAACGCCTCCGAGTACCTGGCGCTGCCTAACGTCATGTGCGTGGGCGGCTCCTGGCTGACCCCGAAGTCGCTGGTCGACGCCGGTGACTGGGACGCCATCCGCGCCCTGGCCAAGGAAGCCGCGGACCGTTTCCATCACTGAAGCCATCACCGAATGCTCGATGACGAAGCGGCGCTGGCCGCTTCGTCGTGACACCTGAGCTCTCTGCACCGGAAGGGCGTCATGCCTATCCATGTGCTCTCTCGACAGCTGGTGCTGTCCTTGATCCGGCCTCTGGCCGGATTTTTTTTATCCGCCGCCATGGGATGATGGTTGCCTGAGCGAGCGGAGAAAAACCTATGAAACTGTTGATACTGGGCGCGACGGGGTTGGTGGGTAGTGAGGTGCTGCGCCAGGCATTGGCCCATCCCGACGTCACCGAGGTGCGGGCACCGGTGCGCCGACCGCTGACGCTGGCGCACCCAAGGCTAGCCGCCCCGGTCGTCGATTTCGCCGATCTGGAGTCACTGCGACCGGACAAGACTGGACGAGGTGATGCACCGGCGCCGGCGGGGAATGACGAGTGGTGGAAGGCGGATGGCGTGATCTGCGCACTGGGTACCACCCTCAAGGCCGCCGGCTCGCGAGAGGCCTTTCGACGTGTGGATCTCGAGTTGCCGCTGTGGTTTGCCCGCCACGCCAGAGCCGCCGGTGCCGCGCGTTTTGCCTTGAACTCGGCACTGGGCGCCGATCGCGGCTCACGCTTCTTCTATTCCCGGGTCAAGGGCGAACTGGAAGCCGCAATGACCAAACTCGACTACCCGAGCCTGACTCTGGTCAGGCCGGGCCTGATCGACGGCGAGCGCGCCGAGGTGCGCCACGCCGAGCGCCTGGGGCTCGCGCTTTCTCGCGGTCTGCGTCCGCTGCTGCCACGCCAGTGGCGTCCCAGTCCGGTGGCCCGCATCGCCGAGGCGCTGGTGCAGGGCGCCATCAGCGCGCCTGCCGGAAGGCATCTGGTGGAGGCCAGGGACCTGGCCTGACCCAAGCCGTCAACGCAGTGATGGAATAGGCCGTCAATGAACCTAGGATTGCTTTACCGCGTGCTTGGACTACCAGGATTGCGCTTTCTGCTTCTGGTGGTGGGGTACAGCGTCGGTCATGAGATCGCCGATGTCCTGGGCAGGGAGTACCGGGGTGGTGTGTCCTGGGGGATGACCCTGGGCTACTACTCGTGGGGGGTTGTGTTGCTGTCGCTGGTCGAAGGAGTCGTGGTGTACCGCTGGTCGCGGCGCTGGGTCAGGCTCGAGTGGTTGGCGGCAACGATCACCGCGGCCATCGTGCTGACCTTCACGGGGATCCTGACTGGACACTCGGGCGCATGGGCGCACCCTTATCGTCTGGCCTGGTTCCAGGGCTGCGCGGTGGCTGCCATCTTTCTGCCGCTGATCGTCCACAGGCTGGTCAATCGCTGGCGCCATGCCAGGGCGGGGAGGCGATAGGCCCTGGCATGGCGGCGGGGGACTTTCGGGTCACCCGAGGTTGTCGTGATGTCAGCTGTCGATCACGTCTTCGCGGCGCGGCAGGGCCGCGTAGGCGCCGGGGCGCGTCACCGCGTGGGCGCCGCAGCGACAGGCCAGGGTCAGGGCGCGTTCGAGGAAGGCCTCGTCGTGCTGCCAGTTGGGGCGCTGCCAGTCGTGGTCGGCCAGCGCCGCTAGCAGACCGCCGATAAAGGCATCGCCACCGGCGGTGGTATCGACCGCCTTGACCGGCGGCGGTGTCATGCGCTTGACGCCCTGGGTGGTGTGGGCGGCGACCGCACCGGGACCATCGGTGATCACGATCAGGCGAGCACCGGCGGCCAGGCGTTCGGCCAGCCAGTCGTCACGCGGGTGGTCACCCCGCAGGGCGTCGAGTTCATCGGTGGACAGCTTGATCAGGTCGGCCTGGTCGAGCAGGCGGGTGACCAGGCCGACGTCGATGCTGTGCTCGGGCCAGAGGTTGTGACGCAGGTTGGCATCGACGCTGACCAGACAGCCTGCCCGGGAGGCCATCTCGGTGATCGCCAGGGAGGTAGCGGCGATGGCATCGTCCGTAAGGCTGTTGCTGCACAGGTGGACGATGGCGGGCTCGCTGAACACCCCATGGGGCAGATGCTCGGTGCGATACAACAGGTCGGCGGCGGGAGGACGATAGAAGTCGAAGGTGCGCTCGCCGTCTGCGTCGCGGGAGACGAAGGCAAGGGCGGTGCGGGCCTCGCGGGTGCGCGACACGCCGGAGACGTCGACGCCGTGGTGCTCGAGCTCACGGGCCAGGAAGTCGCCGAAGTGGTCGTCGCCCAGCATGCCGAGAAAGCGACTGGTCAGACCCAGTCGCGCACAGGCCACGGCCACGTTGGCCGGCGCGCCACCGGCGTAGGGGGTGAAGGTCTCTGGTCCCTCGGCGGCATCACCGAGATGGCTGGAGAGCATATCGACCAGGGCTTCACCAAAGGCGATCACGGGGGTCATGGCGGGATTCCTCGTCGATCAGTGGTTGTCGGCCAGCGACAGGGTGGTGCCGAGCATATGCTGGGCGCCGGGTACCAGCCACACCGGATCGAGGCGGGTGTTGGCGGACTCGACGCACAGAAAACGGCGGGCGGCGTCCAGCGGGGTGTCCGGGTTGGGTGTCTCGCCGGGATTCCACACCACCACCGAGTCGCTGTTCTGGCGAGCCACTCGCAGGCGGCGCTGGCCGTCATCGAGCACCACCTCGGCGTTGGAATGATAGATGCGATCGACGCCTTCACGGACCCCGAGCTCACCCACCTGCTCGCTCTCGGCGAAGCCCTTGAGCTTGTCCAGGTAGCGGGCCCCGACGAGGCCTTCGACGCGGCAGGCGAAGACCTGATCCACCGCCAGATAGCTGTGCAGGGCGGCGGTCATCTTCACCGGCGTCTCGCCCAGGTGCTCGGTGATTAGCTCCACGTGCAGACGCTGGGCGTTGGCCTGGACCACCGCACGGGGATGCAACTGGCTGTGCAGGCGCTGTGGCAGTGACAGGTGCACCTCGACGCCGTCTTCGTGCTCGTCCACCGCGTCCAGTTGCCAGTCGGCCTTGCGCGCCGGGCCGTGCATCGGGCCGGAGCGGTCGGGGGACTCGTCGGCGGTGTTCTCGTCGGCGAACCACGGCCAGCACAGGGGGATGCCGCCACGAATCGCACCCGGCACGTCCTGGGGCGTTGGGGTCACCCACAGCCAGCCAGCGGGCACCAGCGGATCATCCGCACCGCTATCGACGGTGGCTTTGGCGGGAGAAGCGCCTGCGGCTCGCGTGGGGTCGGACGCAGGTTGAAAGTGAAGCACCTGGGCGCCCTGCAACGAGATCGCCAGCTGGCCCCAGCTCTCGTTGGCCACCCAGATGTCGCGGCCGGCCCAGTGGATGTGCCCCTGGCCCTCTACCTCGTCGATACGTGTCTTGAGCGTTGCCGGAATCATTCGACCTCCTCGTTGTGGAGCGCCTCGGCGGCGCCCAGCAGCCCCGTCCACGGGGCCGTGACCACCTGGATGGAGATGGCTTCGTTGTAAGGGCGCATCCTTCCCTTGTTGCAGAAGGCGCTGAGAAACCCACTGTGAGGCAGCCAGTCGATCAGCCGTGGCACGATGCCACCACACAGGTAGACGCCGCCTCTCGCACCCAGGGTCAGCGCAGCGTCGCCCGCCACGTCGCCGAGGATCTTGAGAAAGCGCAGAATGGTATCACGCCCCAGCGGGTCGCCGCGGTTGGCGGCCTCGGTGACCTGAGCCGGCGTGCTGGCGCTGGCCTCCAGACCATCGATCTCGGCCAGTACCCGATAAAGGTCCAGCAGTCCCTGGCCGCACAGGATGCGTTCCACACTGACGCGGCCATAGCGACGGTGGAGGCGTCGATAGATCTCGAGCTCCTGTTCGTCGGTGGGCGCGAAGCTGGCATGGCCACCCTCGTTGGGCAGTGGCACCCAGGCGCGCCGTGCCGGGAAGAGGCCAGCCATGCCGAGGCCAGTGCCCGGTCCGATGACCAGTCGAGCGGCGTGCCCTTCGGCCTCGCCGGTCTGGATGCTGACCAGATCATGCGAATCGACGTGGGGGACGCCGAGCGCCTGAGCCATGAAGTCGTTGATGACCTTGAAGTCATCCAGGGCAAGGTCACGCTTGACCTCGCCCTTCAGAAAGCTCCAGTGATTGTTGGACATGCTGACCCGTTCAGCGTGCACCGGACAGGCGAACGCCAGGCACGCCTCCCGCGGGGCCTTCTCGCCGCTGGCGCCCACCCGCTCGAGGTAGTCACGGGCAGCTTCCACCACGCCGGGATAGCCGGCACAGGGCAGGGTCAGGATGTCGTGGGGGGCAGTCTTGCCCGGCGACACCAGCGCGAAGCGTGCGTTGGTGCCGCCGATGTCCCCGATCAGCGCTTGGCGTGTCATGGGCGAACTCAGGCGTCCTCGTCGTGGATCTGTCCCTGCTGGCGCTCGAGGTCGTCGGCCTCGAAGCCACCGAAGACGCCGGCGCCTTCCTCGGCGCCCATGGCCAGGTGACGGTAGCCGCCGAACAGCTCGCGACCCAGACCCACATGGTAGTGATCCAGTTCGGCCACGCGCTTGGGACGATCCCGCCATTCGGCGTCGCTGAGCACGACAGACAGCTCGCCCTTGTCGGCGTCCAGGCGCACCACATCGCCATCACGCAGCCTGGCCAGCGGGCCACCGTCCAGCGCCTCCGGGGTCATGTGGATGGCCGCAGGTACCTTGCCCGAGGCACCGGACATGCGCCCGTCGGTGACCAGGGCAACCTTGTAGCCGCGATCCTGCAGGACGCCCAGGTAGGGGGTCAGCTTGTGCAGTTCGGGCATGCCATTGGCCTTGGGGCCCTGGAAGCGCACCACCACGATGACGTCACGGTCGAGATCGCCGGCGTCGAAGGCGGCCTTGAGGTCGTTCTGTTCCTCGAAGATCTTGATCGGCGCCTCGACGACCCGGTGCTGAGCCTCTACCGCCGACACCTTGATGACGCCACGGCCGAGATTGCCCTCGAGCACGTTGAGGCCACCGGTGGCGGCAAAGGCGTTGGATACCGGGCGCAGCACGTCCGGGTCGAGGCTTTCCAGGGGGCCTTCGCGCCACACCAGCTTGCCATCCTCGAGGAAGGGCTCCTGGGTGTAGGCGGTCAGGTCGGTGCCGAATATCGTCGGGATGTCGCCGTGGATCAGGCCCGCACCGAGCAGCTCCCTGATCAACAGGCTCATGCCGCCGGCGGCCTGGAAGTGGTTGATATCGGCCTGGCCGTTGGGATAGACCCGGGTCAGGCTGGGCACCGCGGAGGACAGCTCCGAGAAGTCATCCCAGTTGATGGTGATACCCGCCGCCGCGGCCATGGCCACCAGGTGCATGGTGTGGTTGGTGGAGCCGCCGGAGGCCAAGAGGCCGACCATGGCGTTGACGATGGCACGCTCGTCGATCTGGCGATAGAACGGACGGTAGTCGCCGCCGGGCTCGGTATTACGGATCGTCTGTTCGGTGGCGAAGCGAGTCAGCGCTTCGCGCATGTCGGTACCGGGGTTGACGAAGGAAGCGCCCGGCAGGTGCAGCCCCATGAACTCCATCATCAGCTGGTTGGAGTTGGCGGTGCCGTAGAAGGTGCAGGTACCGGGGCTGTGGTAGCTCTCGGACTCGGCTTCCAGCAGCTCGTCACGGCCGACCTTGCCCTCGGCGAACAGCTGACGGACGCGGGCCTTTTCCTTGTTGGGCAGGCCGCTGGGCATGGGCCCGGCCGGGATGAAGGTAGTCGGCAGGTGGCCGAAGCGCGCCGCGCCGATGAACAAGCCCGGCACGATCTTGTCGCACACGCCAAGATAGAGGGCGGCGTCGAACATGTTGTGCGACAGGCCCACGGCGGTGGCCATGGCGATGACGTCGCGGGAGAACAGCGACAGCTCCATGCCCGGCTGGCCCTGGGTGACGCCGTCGCACATGGCCGGCACACCGCCGGCGAACTGGGCGGTAGAGCCCATCTGACGGGCGCTTTCGCGAATCACCTCGGGAAAGGTCTCGAACGGCTGGTGCGCTGACAGCATGTCGTTGTACGACGAGATGATGCCAAGGTTGGCGCTATTCATCAGCTTGAGCTGATTCTTGTCCTCGCTGCCGCACGCGGCAAAGCCGTGGGCGAGGTTGCCGCAGGACAGTTCGGAGCGATGGACGCCGCGACGATGCTGGGCCTCCATGCGCTCTTCGTAGAGGGCGCGCCTTTGCCGGGAGCGCTCACGGATGCGCTCGGTGACGCGGGCGACGGTGGGATCGAGCGAAGAAGCTTGCTGGCTAGCCATGGTCAACCTCAGACGTGTTGATGCGGGTCAGGTACGTAACTTTACCAAATAAAAAGCCAATTTCCTCCCCCTTGACCGAGTGCTTTGGTCGAATATGTAGTTTTTTTACAGGGAGTGGCCGGTGGTCGCCGCCTTCGACGATCTCGGCGACGAGCACCTCCAAAGTCTGGCACTCTGTGGCTGAATCGCAAAGCGCAAGGAGTGGGTTGTGACGCCATCATCCCCGCAGCAAGAACAGGGCGGCCACGCCGAGGAAGGTCTTTCGGTCAAGTGCCTGGAGGCTGTCGCCGAGGTGCCGGCCGAGCACTGGAACGCCCTGGTGGACCCGGACCATCCCTTTGCCCGTCACGAATTTCTCGATGCACTGGAGGCCACCGGTGCGGTGGGGGAGGGCACCGGTTGGCAGCCTCGACATCTGACGCTGTGGCGAGGGGCGCGACTGGTAGGCCTGCTGCCGTACTACCTCAAGGAGCACTCCTGGGGCGAGTACGTGTTCGACTGGAGCTGGGCGGATGCCTGGGAGCGTGCCGGGGGGCGCTACTACCCCAAGGCGGTGAGCGCGATCCCCTTCACCCCGGCGCCAGGCCCGCGCCTGGCACTGGCAGAAGGTGAAGACGAGCAGACCGTCATGGCCATGCTGGCGAGCCAGTGGCAAGACGACCCCGGGCTATCGGGCTGGCATCTGCTGTTTGCCGAGGACTCGGAGGTGGCCGCCTGGCGACAGGCCTGTCCGGGCCTGATCGCCCGAAGCGGCGTGCAGTTTCAATGGCGAGACGAGGGCTTTGGCGACTTCGAGGGATTCCTGGCGGCGATGACCTCGAAACGGCGCAAGGAAGTAAGACGCGAGCGTCGCCGTGTCGCCGACCAGGGCATCGAACTGCGGCGCCTCGAGGGCAGCGAGATCGACGAAGCGGCGATCCGCCACTTCTTTCGCTGCTATCGCATCACCTATCTCGAAAGAGGTGCGACAGGATATCTAAGCGAGGTATTTTTTCAGCGGCTTCGCCGTCTTATGCCGGAAAACCTTGTGCTTGTTCAAGCTTTTGTCGAAGGCCGCCCGGTGGCCGCCGCGCTCTGCCTTCAGGGAACCCGAACCCTCTACGGTCGCTACTGGGGCAGCGAGGTGCTGGCCGACTGTTTGCACTTCGAGGCCTGCTACTACCAGGGTATCGAGCACTGCCTGGCGCGAGGCCTCGACTGCTTTGACCCCGGTACCCAGGGTGAGCACAAGGTGTCTCGGGGCTTTGTCCCCCGCCGGCTGACGTCCTTGCATCATGTCAATGATCCCCGCCTCAACGATGCGGTAGCGCGATTTTGTCAAGAGGAAGCCCGACAGCTCGAACTGTATGTGGCGGCGGCCCACCGTGGACTACCGTTTCGAGGTAGAGCGTAATACGGTGCTATGATTCAACCGATACTCATGTGAGATAACGATTACATTACGCAGGCGCAGATAGATCGAGGGCGGTCGGGTTCGTCGTCGCGTTGGCGCGACAGTCCGATCGTTGCTGGTGTCTGCGGGCGGTTGGGTTCAGGGGACAGGCGATGGACGTCAAGCAACGTTGCAGTTGGTGGATCGGCGACCCCGGTGGTCGTGCCGGCCACCTGCTGGAGGGATTGCAGTCGAGTGGCTGGCAGATGCATCCGCTGGTGTCGCCGCTGTCGGATTGCCGCTTGCAGCCTGATGACCCTTGCCGGGTCGGCATCATGGTACTGGAGGACCTGTCCTGTCAGGACCTGCGCCATCTGGAACCGCTGATCCTGAAAAGCGAAAGGCCCTGGATCGCGGTCGGCACCTCGGATCAGTGTGACGATCCCGAGATGCGTCGCATCATGGCCCACCTGAGCCACTCGCTGGTGTCGCCCCAGGTGGATCTGCTACGCCTGTCGATCCTGATGGAGCACGCTGCGGAACTGTCGATGCTGCAGCAGCGCGACCGTGAAGAACAGCGCATGTCGGCCGCCGCCGAAGACAGCGAGTACGAGTTCGTCGGTACGACGCCGGTGATGTGGAACCTGTTCAAGACCATCCGCAAGGTGGCGGTGGTCGATGCTCCGGTGTTCATCAGCGGGGAGTCCGGTACCGGCAAGGAGCTGACGGCTCAGGCCATCCACGAGCGCTCCACGCGTTCACGCCAGCCCTTTCACGCCATCAACTGCGGCGCCCTGCCCGAGCATTTGATTCAGTCAGAGCTGTTCGGCCACGAGAAGGGCGCCTTCACCGGTGCCTCGCAACGCAAGATCGGTCGTATCGAGGCGGCCGACGGTGGCACCCTGTTTCTCGACGAGATTGGCGACCTGCCGCTGGAGCTTCAGGTCAACCTGCTGCGCTTTCTGGAGATGCGCTGTATCCAGCGCGTCGGTGGGCTCGAGGATATTCCGGTGGACGTGCGTATCGTCGCCGCGACCCACGTCAATCTCGAGCTGGCGGTGAAGGAGGGACGCTTTCGGGAGGATCTCTATCACCGACTCAATGTGCTCCAGGTGCAGGTACCTGCCTTGCGCGAGCACTCGGAAGATATCGAGATCCTGGCGCGTTTCTTCTTCGAGCGCTTCTCCTGCGAGAAGGCCTCCTGTCTGAAAGGCTTTTCCCGAGAGGCGCTGTCGGTGATGCAGCGCTACCATTGGCCCGGCAACGTCCGCGAGCTGATCAATCGGGTTCGTCGGGCCATGGTGATGTGCGAAAACCGTCTGATCCAGCCCGAGGACCTCGGCATCGAACGGCGTGGCTTGAACCGCCACCAGATAACGCTTGAAGAGGTTCGCGAGGAAGCCGAGCGTGATGCGCTGCTCTCGGCGCTGGGGCGCAACAAGTACCGGGTCAACGCCGCCGCCAAGGAACTTGGCGTCTCCCGGGTGACCATCTATCGGTTGCTCGACAAGCACGGTATTTCACGTACGCCTCCCCAGGAGGCTGCCTTCTCCTGACGGCCTGGTGCCATCGATTCTGTTCGAGCGATAGTGAAGAGGCGTTATCGGCAGGTCTCTCCTCGCAGCGCTCTCTTCTCTCTATATGACATCTCGGCTATATGACCTCTCGGCAAACCACTCTTTGATAGCCCCGCTGCAAGCGGGGCTTTTTGCATCCAGGTTCCAGTGCTCTGCTATCTGGGGGCTTTCTATCGCCCTGGCATCTGGGTCCTTCTATCACCCTGGTATCTGCGTTCTGACATCCGGATCCGATTATCGACGTTGAGAGATCGCGGCAAGATTTCGACGCTATGCGGACGAAGCTGATGCTTCGTACTGCCGAAAAATGGGCCTGGCGCAAAAGTGTTGCTTTGTTGAAACATTGGCCAGAAGGACAGTGTTGAAGTGGTGAATTTCTAAAAAACACCTTTTATATCAGTATATTGCTTGTTGATGGGTCAGGTTTAACTGTGCTCAATCATGCGATTTCTGACATTTCTCCCCCATCCGTACAAGGTGCCGGCTTCCCTCGTAACGCGAATGTCGTCCTTGAACACACCCTGCCACATTTTTTTGCTGTTTCTTCTGAAACCCCCGCCTCGCGGGCCCTTCAGCACGATAGTGCCAGGCTGTCAGCGTCGCTTTGCCTGTTTGTCGCTATCGCTCAGTTCTGTGCTGTACCAGTAACGGTACTTTTTGGAAAACCAATGAAAAAACAGATAGTTGTCGATGTTTTGTGCTGTTTTTCCTCATCGGCTGAAGGTGCGTTGTTTCATCCGCTTAACACTCTTCATTTCGCACAAAAATAAAAATGCCTATAAATCAGCAGATTACAAGTTGGCACGGCGATTGCTCTGTTCTTTGTGCAGGAGAAGCACTGCAACGGGAACAGGACCCGAGGAGACGCCGACATGAACCAGACGATCGCAAACAGCCGGACCCTAGTCCTTGGCGCGTCCATCGCGATCGGTGTGGCGCTGGCCGCCACCGGATCCATGTCGGCCCGATCGGACACCGCGATGCTCGACGAGCAGCAGGTGTTCGGCGCTCCCGGGGAGCAGCACCTCGTCAATGACGGGGCGCTGGACACAATTCGAGGCCGCTTCGTGCCGGAGCAGGGAATCGACGCCGACGGCGTCATCCTCTGGGACGAACGGCCGGGACGAGGTGCCGGAGGCGGGGGCGACGACAGCAGCCATCGCGCAGCCAACGGGCTGAACAACCGTCAGAGCGCCAACGTCACTACGCAACGGGACTGGTGATCACCATGGGACACCTGAAGCACAAAGAAGGGCAAGGGGGAAGCGGGAACGCCGTGACGTGCCAGTGGCGTCTGGCCCTGGCCGCAGCGGTAGTAGCGGTGGGCCTGGTCGGTGTGGGGACCGACCAGAGCCTCGGCGCCGATCTTCGCCCCGGCGTCCAGCCCGGCGAGATCATCATGCTGCGGGAGGTCGAGACTGCGCCATTCGGCTATGTCAATCGTGACAGCGGACCGATTCGCGGGCGTGCCGACCTGATGCACAGCAGCAACATGGCGCGCAGCGCCACCGGCAGCGTTCACACCCGCATGGGTGGGGTCTCCGCGATCATGCTCGATGACACCCGGGCGGCCAGTATCTCCGCCGGCGTAGGCCGCGGCATGAGTCAGATGCACCGCGCCCTGGGTACCGGCGCCAATCTCGGCACCGGACCCCTGGGCAGCAGCAATCGGGTAGCGACCTCGGTCGGTGGCGGATCGGCAGCCGGTGGCAGCGTGATCGGGGCGACCTCGGGTATCGCCAATACCGTGACCGGCGCGCTGGCGCCCCTGACCGGCGGGAGGCGCTGATCATGCGGATCTTCAAGCCTTCATTCGTGCCGGTACGGCTGACTCGCAGCCTGGTGCTCACCGCCGCCTTCGGGCTGGTGATGGTGAGCCCGGACCCGGCCCAGGGCCAGGACCTGAGCGGCCTGCGCAGCAGCAGCGTGATCAGCGGACAGGCGCTCAGCGGTGTCAGTGGTGTCGCGGCGGCCAACCAGGCCGCGGGCAACCAGAATCTGCAGTCCAACAGCGGCGCCCTGGCCATCGGTGACGGCGCCACCATCAACAATCGTCTGGTGCAGCAGGTGCGCATCGACGAACGACTCGCCGGCATGGAGGTGGGCACCGCCATCAGGGAGGGCGCCTTTAGTGGAGCCTCCGGGTGGATGTCCGTCAACCAGGCGGCGGGGATAGGCAACCTTCAGAGCAACAGCTTCGGCATGGCTCTGGGGAGCACGGTCAGCGGCCTGAGCGACGACAGTCTGCAACAGGTGCTGGCACCAAGGCAGGGGCTGAATGGGTCGAGCAGCAATGGCTCCGACAGCGCCATCCGGAATCTCGAGATCGATGAGAGTACCTTCGGGGGCGCCAGAGGAGTGATTCAGGTCAACCAGTCAGCCGGCACGGGGAACGCCACTCGCAACAGCTTCAGCTATCGCTTCAACCAATAGAGCAAGCGTGGAAGACAACGAGTGACGTCAATAAAAGCAGTGAAAAGACAGTACGGTTCATTCAGGAGAACGATCATGAAAACTTTCGAAAAAGCACCGCTCGCTCTGGCCATCTCTGCACTTCTGGTCGCACCGGCGGCACTGGCGGACAACAGCTTTGACACCGATTCCTACATGGATTCCGACGTCAACAACCGCTACGACGTTCATATCAAGAACGATTCCCACACCTACAAGCGGCTGGGTGCACTCGGTGGAGCCCTGATTACAGATGATAACTACTCCGGCGCCACCGTGGACAGCAAGCAGTTCAGCGACAACAACTATGCCACGCAAGACCTGACCACCAATGACGCGACCCTGGGCGGCAATGCCCTGCAGGGTGCCGCCGGTAATATCGGTGCCAACGTGGCCGCGGGTGACAACAACCAGCAGGCCAACGACGCCGCGCTGTCGTCTTCCGACGCGGCCACCGTGTTCGGCCAGGCGGCCTCCTTCTCCTTCCAGTCCAACTCCAACAACATGACTGGTATCACCGGCAGCCCGAACACTGCCCTGATGGGTGGCAACGCCCTGCGTAACGCCAGCGGCAACGTGGGTGTCAACGTCGCGGCCGGTATCGGCAACGCCCAGCACAACAGCCTGGCGGCGGCGGTCAATACCGCCAGCGGCAGCGCCGATGCCACCACCGGCGGCGTCCAGGCCAGCTACAACAACAACACCACCTCTGCGGGTCAGGTCGTGACGCTGACCGATACCTCTGCGTTTGTTGCAGGTGTGGCCTTGGGTGGCTCATACGAAGGCGGCGGTAGCGGCACTTACGGTGGCAACTGGGAGCAGACCAACAACGTCTATCCGGAAATCTGGCAGGGCGGCGACAGCCATCCCGGCGGCGAGTCCCTGTGGGGCCATGCTGACTTCGACGACCAGGGGCCGGACGGCAACGAGGGTCGTTTCAAGGGTGAGGAAGGCGGTGAGCTTGGCTTCACCGAGAGTGGCAGCATCGCCCTGGGTGGTATCGCCGTGGGCGGCAGCGTCAACACCACTCAGATGCTGGTCTATCAGGAAAATGCCGCGACACTGGGCGGCAATGCCCTGCGCGGCGCCACCGGCAACATCGGCGTCAACATCGCCTCCGGCACCGGCAACATGCAGCGCAACTCGCTGTCGATTGCCTCCAGCATGGCGAATTCCAGCAACACCGGTGGCGTGAGCGGCGAAGCGCGGTAATCCGCTCGATCCAATCGGTACTTCCCCGGCCCTTCTGGGCCGGGGATTTTTCCAACAAGACACGACCGCCAAAGCTCACCAAGAAGCTGGCCAATACGACACTCACTTCTGGATACGGGGGACAGGTCATGACACTGCCACGCTGGCCGCTGGCCGCGGCACTGGCCATCGGCCTCGCACTACCACTCGGCAACACCCAGGCTGCCACCATTCGCCTGGGAGGGATTGTGCCGGGGACGGTGATCAACAAGGACGTGCAGTCCATCCGTGAGCGTCGCTACGAAAATCTGGTCGAGCAGCGCACCGACTTTTCCTGTGGTGCCGCTTCGCTGGCCACCCTGCTCAAGTACGCCTACCAACGTCCCGACACCACCGAGCACGACGTGCTGGCGGGGATGCTGGAGGTAGCCGACCTGGAGCTGGTACAGCAGCAGGGCTTCTCCCTGTTGGATCTGAAGAACTATGTCGAGACCCTCGGCCTGCGCGGGCGTGGCTATGAAGTCGACGCCGAGACCCTGGATGACGTCTCGATTCCGGTGATCGTCCTACTGGACCTCAACGGCTACAAACACTTCGTGGTCATGAAGAAGGCCAGCGCAGATCGCGTCTATATCGGTGATCCGGCGTTGGGCAACCGGGTGATGTCCCGGGACGAATTCATGGCCGCCTGGAACAATATCATCTTCGCGGTGGTGGGCGACGGCTTCGATCGCTATACCGCCTTGCTCGATCCGCGCCAGCCTTTGACGGCGCATCGAATGAAGGACGTGTTTTCGCCCGTCTCACGCGAGCAGATGATCGACTTCGGTTTCCGTCACGCTGAACTGTTCTGATAACGATAACGCTCTTTCGGCAAGGCTCAGCGGCGAGCAGGAAGGCGCCGTCGATCAGGGGGCAACACCATGATGGGACATGACAGGGGACCAGGGCTGAAATACTGGGCAATGCTGTTGGCATTGTCGTTGGCTCTGGGCGCACCGGCGGCATTGGCTGCCACCACAGACTTTGACCGCTTCGAGGGTTTCAGCGAGGCGCGTCAGCTATCCGATAGTGAACTGGGACAACAGCGCGGGCGCTTCGCCGATAAGGGGCGCCTGATGTTTTTCGGGGTGCAGATGGTCAGCGAATGGCGCACCGCGGCGGGGGATCATCTATCTGCCGGGGCGCAGATGCTGGGTGATCTGAGTCGAGGCCAACCCACGGTGAGCTTCCAGCCCACCATTACCGTGGTGGAGAGCGCCGCGGGTCTGGCAAGTCTTGGCAACGGTGCAACGATAGTCGATCGGGGCACCGCCAACGCCTCCGGCGTGGTGCAGTCGATCCAGGCGGGGGGGGACTTCAACGTCGCCGCCAATGACCTGGTCATCGATGTCATGGACGCCTCGAGCTTCGGTGGAGTGAGCCCGGACACCAGCGGCAATCTGACCCGCTCCATCGCCGGCAGTACCATCGCGGTATCCGCCGTCGGCAACAATATGAGCGTATCCGTGGATATTCCGGGTATGGGCAGCATCAGTCAGGCCATCGTGCCCGGCGGCGGGCTGAATCAGGCGATCCAGCTGTCCAGCAACCTGCAGCAGGTGCGCAACCTGACCCGGCTGCAGCTGTATATGGGTAACCAGGCCGGGGTAGGGGACAGGTCGGTACCCGGCATGCTCAGTGGCATCAAGTCTGCAGCGGCGCTGCGTTGACAGTTATGGAGCAATTGACCGCCGTAAACGCACAATCTGACTACACTTTACCAGGAGTGTCGGGGGACTCTGCTGGAAGGGGAGCAGAAGGGCGCAGTAGACGCTCGACAAGAAGTACAAACGATTTCATTCGGGGACAAGGAGATCGACGTGAATATCGTCATCAACAGGACGCTCTGCCCGCCGTTGGCGGGCCTTTTACTGGCCGGTGCTGCGGCGCCTGCCCTTGCACAACAGACCGTCGGAGCCGAACAGCAAGAAGCGCTGGAATCCCAGGAGGCCTCGCGCAGCGTGCAGGATATTTTCCGCGAGGAGCACGCGCTGTTTTCCGATCGCCTGACCATCGAACCCGGGATCACCTACACCTACTCGGATCGGGATAGCCTGGCACTACGCGGCTTTCTGGCACTGGACGCCATCTTTCTCGGCGAGCTGAATCTCGACAATGTCGAGACCCACATTACCACCCTGGATATCAATACCCGTTATGGCCTGACCGATCGGCTGGAAGCCAGCATCAATGTGCCCTTCGTCTATCGCACCACCACCATCCAGTCCATCGGTGGTGAGTTCTCCACAGAACGCAATGTGGAGGATGACGTCGATGAAGCCGGGCTAGGTGATATCTCGGCGAGCCTGTCCTACCGGCTGCTGCCGGAGACCGTGGAGAGGCCCGACGTGGTGGTCAGTCTGGGGGTGCGTGCGCCCACCGGCAAGGACCCCTACGGCATCGAAATCGAGCAATCCGATACCGCCGGTAACCTGTCGGTTCCCAAGGAATTGCCCACCGGCAACGGCGTCTGGGGCGTGACTGCCGGGGTGTCGGTACTCAAGACTCTGGACCCGGCCATCGTCTTCGCCAACCTGGGCTACACCTACAATATCGAGGAAGATTTCGACGATATTTCGGCGGGTGAGGGTGATCAGCGCGCCGATGTGGATCTGGGTGACAGCATCAGCGCAGGCTTCGGTACCGCCTTTGCCTTGAATGAGCGGCTGAGTCTGGCGTTGTCCTACTCCCACGAATATATCCGCAAGACCGAGATTACCCCGGAAGGTGGCAACGAGACCGAGGTTATCGGCAGTGACGCCACTATCGGGGTGTTCAATATCGGTGGCACCTACGCCATGACCGATTCCACCTCGGTGGTCACCAACCTGGGCATCGGCATGACCGATGACGCCTCGGATATCAGCCTGACCTTCCGTATGCCGTTCCAGCTATAGAGCGGTTGGCATTTAACCAGCGCAAGAACGCTCGCCAGTGAGTCGGCCGACCCTCGGGGTCGGCCGATTGCGTTGGTGCCTCTGGTCTTGATGCGCTCTCCTGGCCATCGTGACATGGGCCGACCCGCGACTCGCCCCCGACCGGGCGGCGATGGCATACTAGGCGCCGAATCGAATGTCGACGGTACCTGCATGCTCAAGACCTTGGCGATAGTGCTGCTGGCACTGCTCGCCCTGCTTCAGTATCGACTGTGGCTGGGCCAGGGCGGTGTCATGGAAATGAATGAAGTCAGCGGGCGGGTGGCGGCGCTGGAGGCGGAAAACCAGCCCCTGCGCGATCGCAATGCTCGCCTTAGCGCCGAGGTGGTGGACCTCAAGACCGGTCTCGATGCCATCGAGGAACGCGCTCGCAGCGATGTGGGCATGGTGCGCACCGACGAGCAGTTCTTCTGGGTGCCCGGGGTCGAGACCGACGTCGCCCCGGTGGCCCAACCGACACCGGGATCTGCCCAGGGGGCCAGTGAATGAGCCGACTGTGGCTGATCGTGCCGGCGGCGGGCGTCGGCAAGCGGGTCGGCGGGACCTGCCCCAAGCAGTATCTCGAAGTGGCGGGGCGACCGGTGCTGGCGCATACCCTGGCGCGGCTGCATCAGAGCTTTCCCGAGGCGCGGCTGTGCCTGTGCCTGGCGCCCGATGACGACTGGTTCGACCCGGCGCTGGTCCCCTTTACCGACTGGCAGCGGGTGGCCGGCGGCGCCGAGCGCGTGCACAGCGTGGTCAATGCCCTGGCGGCGGTCGCCGCCCAAGGCGCCCCCGATGACCTGGTGCTGGTGCACGACGTGGCGCGCCCCTGTGTCAGCGCCGATGACCTGTCACGGCTCTACAACGCTGCCCTCGCGAGCCCTGACGGGGCGCTGCTGGCCTCGCCGGTGGCGGATACCATCAAGCGTGACGATGGCCAGGGGGCGGTGGCGAACACCGAGGACCGACGGGGTCTGTGGCAGGCCCAGACGCCCCAGGCATTTCGCTTTGCTCTGCTTCAGGAAGCTCTGGCCCGGGCGCTGGCGCCGGACGGCATCGGTGTCGGCCGGATCACCGACGAGGCGTCGGCGGTGGAGGCCCTGGGCCGCGCGCCCCGACTGGTCGCCGGTCGCCGCGACAATATCAAGATCACCCACCCCGAGGACCTGCGCCTGGCCGAGTTGATCCTGGCCGGCGACGCGGTGCTCCGGGATCTGCACGAGAGTTCATGAACATGCTGCTGCCCCTGCGCATAGGCCACGGCTTCGACGTCCATCGCTTCGGCGAGGGTGACCACCTGATGATCGGGGGCGTGCGACTGCCCTTCGATCGGGGGTTCGTGGCGCACTCCGATGGCGACGTTCTGTTGCATGCCATCAGTGATGCGCTGCTGGGCGCCTGCGCCCTCGGTGATATCGGTCACCTGTTTCCGGATACCGACCCTGAGTGGAAGGGCGCCGACAGTCGCGACCTGCTGCGGCGGGTGGTGGCACGGGTGGCGCAGGCCGGCTACCGGGTGGCCAACCTGGACGCCACCCTGATGGCCCAGGCGCCGAAGATGGCACCGCATCTCGGTGCCATGCGCGACGCCCTGGCCGAGGACCTGGGCATCGACAGGGGCGCCATCAACGTCAAGGCCACCACGACAGAGCGTCTCGGCTTCACCGGGCGTGGCGAGGGCATCGCCGCCGAGGCGGTGGTGCTGATGGCGGCCATTGACAATGATGCCACCAGCGCCGCCGGGGACCCTGGCGCCAGTGTCACGAGGGCCGAATCGACATGAGCGATGCCATCGTCTGGCCCCCGGACTGGCCACGCTATCTGGACGAGCGTTTCGGCGCCCCGATGGCTGGGCGTTACCGGGAAACCCCCGAGGATTTCCAGGTCGAGGAGGACCTTGGGTTCGCTCCTGAGGGCCAGGGCGAGCACCTGTGGCTGTGGATCGCCAAGCGTGACACCACCACCGCCAGGGTCGCCTCGACCCTGGCCCACCAGTGTCAGGTGAGTCGCCGCGACGTCGGTTATGCCGGCATGAAGGACCGCACGGCGGTAACGCGTCAGTGGTTCTCGGTGCATCTTGCGGGGCGTGAGGCGCCGAAAGATCTCGACGCACGACTGGCGGCGGAGGGCTATGTGGTCGAGGCCGCCAGCCGTCATCCGCGCAAGCTCAAGCGTGGGGTCCATCGCGGCAACCGCTTTCGTCTGAAGCTGACCGGCGAGGTGGCTCGGGACCCTGGGCTCGAACAGCGCTTCGAGGCCTTGGTGAGCGACGGGGTGCCCAACTATTTCGGGCCCCAGCGGTTCGGTCACGAGGGGCGCAACCTGAGCAAGGCCTGTGCGGTGCTCGAGCGCGGCTGGCGCAAGCGTGATGACCGCGAGGGCATGCTGTTGTCCGCCGCTCGCAGCTACCTGTTCAACGCCCAGTTGGCCGAGCGTCTGCGCAGGGGCTGCTGGCGAGAGGTGCTGGCCGGCGATGTGATGATGCTGGAAGGTACCCACAGCCTGTTCGACGTGGAAAGCCCCGATGACGCCTTGAAGGCGCGCCTCGAGCAAGGCGACATCCATCCAGCCGGGGTACTCTGGGGGACCGGTGGCAGTCGCGCCCGGGAGCGAGCCGAGGCGCTGGAGCAAGACGTCCTGGCCGAGGCGCCGGCGCTTTGCGCCGGACTCGAGAAGGCCAGGGTCAAGGCGTCCCGACGGGCGTTGAGAGTCATGCCCACCGAGGCCCGTCTATGGCGTCAGGGCGACGCGGTGTGGCTCGAGTTCCGCTTGCCCGCCGGGGCCTTTGCCACCGCCGTGCTGCGTGAGCTGATGGATCACCCCACCTTGAGCTTTCGCAACGCGCCGTCCGTCGACGAGCCTTTAGTGAAGGAGCCTGTGGCCAGGCAGCCTGGGGAAGAGCTGACCGGGGACGCGCAACCAGTGGCCGAGCAACACCAGGGAGATACACCATGAGGAGACTGCTGCTATCCAACGACGACGGCGTCAACGCGCCTGGCTTGAAGGCCTTGCATGACGCCCTCAGCCCCTATGCCAAGCTCAGGGTGGTCGCCCCCGATCGTGATCGCAGCGGTGCCAGCAACTCCCTTACCCTGTCGCGTCCGCTGTCGCTCAGCCCCATGGACAGCGGCTTCTACAGCGTCGACGGTACCCCCGCCGACTGTGTCTATCTTGGCGTCAACGGCGTCTGGGACGAGACGCCGGATCTGGTGATCTCGGGTATCAACCATGGCGGCAACCTGGGCGACGACGTGCTCTACTCGGGCACCGTGGCGGCGGCCATGGAAGGGCGCAATCTGGGCATGACGGCCATCGCCGTGTCACTGGTCGGGCACCGCTACTTCGAGACCGCTGGCCGGGTGGTGGCGAGCCTGGTAGGGGCACTGGAGCAGCTTTCGCTGCCGCCGCGCAGCCTGCTCAATGTCAATGTGCCGGATGTGCCGTGGGAGGAGCTGCGCGGCTTTCGCGTCACTCGCATGGGCTATCGTGGCCCCGCCGAACGCCCCATCGAGACGCGCGATCCCCGTGGACGGTTGCGCTACTGGATCGCCCCGGTGGGGGAAAATGCCGACGATGCGCCGGACACGGACTTCGCCGCGGTGGCGGAGGGTTACGTCTCCATCACCCCGCTGCAGACCGATCTGACCCGACACGCCGCACGCGATGATGTGCAGGACTGGCTTGATGCGCTCACCTGATCTCAGAGGCGTCGGCATGACGTCCCAGCGGACCCGGGACCGCATGGTCAGCCGCATGCGCGAGCAGGGCATTCGCTCGTCTCGCGTGCTCGAGGTAATGGCGCGGGAACCTCGCCACCTGTTCCTTGACGAGGCCCTGGCGCATCGTGCCTACGAAGATACCGCGCTGCCTATCGGCCATGGCCAGACCCTGTCGCAGCCCTGGATCGTCGGACGCATGAGCGAGCTGATCCTCGAGCAGGCGCCCGAGCGAGTGCTGGAGGTGGGCACCGGGTCAGGCTACCAGACGCTGATCCTGGCACGTCTGGTGACGGAACTCTGGTCGGTGGAGAGGATCAATGCTCTGCATCGTATCGCCGCCTCGCGCCTGCGCCTTTTGAAAACCTACAACGCGCGCTTGAGGCTGGCCGACGGCGGGCACGGGTGGCCCGAGGCCGCCCCCTTCGACGCCATCCTGCTGACCGCCTGCGCCAGCGAACTGCCCGAACCTCTGCTGTCCCAGCTGGTGGACGGCGGCGTGCTGATCGCGCCGCTGGAAGGGCACGATGGACGCCAGTGGCTGACCCGCGTGCGGCGCGAAGGAGAGCGCTTTGAATTCGAACGGCTGGAGCCGGTACGCTTCGTGCCGTTACTTGAAGGAGTAATTCGTTGAAACATTCGCTAGGCCTCTACCTCCGGGGTGCGGGCATGGGGGCGGCGGATGCCGTCCCGGGAGTCTCCGGTGGCACCATTGCCTTCGTCACCGGCATCTACGAGGAGCTGATCCACACCATCAAGCGCTTCGGTCCCAGTGCCTTCGGGGCGCTGAAACAGGGCGGCGTCAGGGGGCTCGTTGCTCACCTGAACCTGCGCTTCCTGCTTCCGTTGATGGCCGGCATCCTGACCAGCCTGATCACCGTGGCTCACCTGGTGGTGTGGCTGCTGGATAGCCATCCGCTGCTGCTCAACGGCTTCTTCTTTGGCCTGGTGGCGGCGTCGGCGCTGGTGGTCGGCAAGCACCCGGCCGACTGGCGCTGGTGGCACATGCTGCCGCTGGCGCTGGGACTGGTGCTGGCCCAGGCGCTGCCGTCGCTGATGCCGCTGGTCAATGCCCTCGGCAGCCCCTCGCTGGTACTGGTCGTCGGTGGCGCCATCGCCATCAGCGCGATGCTGTTGCCCGGCGTCTCGGGCAGCTTTCTCTTGTTGAGCATGGGCCTCTACGACGTGGTGATGCAGGGGATTCGTGGTTTTGATGTGCCGCTGCTGGGGCTGTTTGCCCTGGGGTGCCTGGTTGGCCTTTTTACCTTTTCCCGTCTGCTGTCGTGGCTGCTGCGGCGTCATCACACCGCCACCCTGCAGCTGCTGGTCGGGTTCATTGTGGGCTCGCTGCCGATCCTCTGGCCCTGGCGGGAGCTGACGCGCTATCAGCTAGGCAGTGACGATCAAGTCATCCCGCTGGACTATCGCTATCTGGCCCCCTGGGATTATTCTGCGGTGACCGGAGAGGCCGCGCAGCTGGTGGGGGTGACGCTGCTCGCCATCCTCGGCATGCTGGTGGTCCTCATCGTTGCCAGGGTCGGCGCTTCGTCCGCCGCCCGCGAAGACGCCAACGCTAGCCGCTCGACGCGGTCAGCCGACAAGGAGACACCACACGATGCATAAGACTCTCGTCATCTCCAGCCTGGCGCTGGTCCTGGCCGGCTGTGTCAATCAGCAGGGCCCGAGCCAGCCGGTCCAGGTTCAGGACCTGTCGTCGGCCCGTGCCGCACAGGTGCCTGCGCAGTACACCGTCGAGTCCGGCGATACGCTGTATGGCATCGCCTGGCGCCACGATATGGACTTTCGCGAACTGGCCCGGATCAATAATATCCAGCCTCCCTACCGCATCGACGTCGGCCAGACGCTGAGCCTGTCGGCCAACGGTCAGGCCCCGTCGTCGGGCGCCGGCGGCCAGCAGGTGGCGGGCGCGCAGGCAGGCCAGGGCGCAGGGCGGGGCGGGGCGGTGGCAACGCCCCTCGGCCAGGAAAGTCAGAACGCTCAGCCCTCCTCCGAGGATCTCGAGTGGCTGTTGCCGGACGGCAGCACCGAGACCGTGAGCGCGAGTACCGAGCAGATCAGCGGTACCGCGGCCCAGGGCGCGGCCGCCGTGGCCGGTGTCAGCGCGACCGCTCCGGGACCGGTGTACGACTACGACACCCCCGGCGCCGATGGTAGCCTGAGCAGTCAGGATGAGGCCGAGCGCGCCCAGCGCGAAGCCGAGGAGTCGGTGGTGGCGGCCGCCGAGGAAGAGGCCAGGGCACAGCAACAACAGCAGACCGAGGCTAGCGATTCTGCACAGTCAGAAACCGTTGCCGCCAACGCTTCACAGGACAGCGGCAGCAGCAGCCAGGCCACGTCTTCCAGTGGCAGCGAAAGCGCTTCAAGCGGCGGATCCCGGACCTATACGCCGGTCGATGAGGTTCCCTGGCAGTGGCCGGCCGATGGCCAGATTGTCAGCCAGTTCGGTGAGAGTTCGAGCATCACCGCCGGCATTGATATCGGCGGTCAAAAGGGGCAACCTGTCAGAGCGGCGGGACCGGGCAAGGTGGTCTATGCGGGCAGCGGTGTGCGGGGCTACGGCAAGCTCATCCTGCTCAAGCATAACGATGAATACCTGAGTGCCTACGCCCACAACGACAGTCTCAAGGTCAGCGAGAACGATGTCGTCGAGGCAGGCCAGGTCATCGCCACCATGGGGGATTCCGACGCCGAGGACGTACGCCTGCATTTCGAGGTGCGCAAGGACGGCCAGCCGCAGGATCCGACGAAATATCTTCCTTCCCGTTGAGAAACGGCAGTTTCTCCAGGATGAGCGTCACACAATAATAATCTTTGGCGTTGATCGTAGTGGGTGACGACAACGCCGGGTCGCAACCACGGGGTAGCTATACGATGAGCATGCTTGAACGGGATCTTCAGGATGTGAATCTCGAAACGGTAGACGAGGCTGACGAGGACGCCGTCGAGGACGTGACGGACGAGGTCGAAGAGGTCGAGGAAGCCGACGACGAGACTCAGGCGTTCGAGAAGGCGCTGGGTCGCGAGGATCGCTATGCGCGCCAGAGCCTCGACGCCACCCAGATCTACTTGAACGAGATCGGCTTCTCGCCATTGCTGACGCCGGAGGAAGAGGTCTATTTCGGCCGTCTGGCGCGCAAGGGCGACCCCCAGGGGCGGGCTCGGATGATCGAGTCCAATTTGCGCCTGGTGGTGAAGATCGCGCGCCGCTACCTCAATCGCGGCCTGACCCTGCTGGACCTGATCGAAGAGGGCAACCTCGGCCTGATTCGTGCGGTGGAGAAGTTCGATCCGGAGCGCGGCTTTCGCTTCTCGACCTACGCCACCTGGTGGATTCGCCAGACCATCGAGCGGGCGCTGATGAATCAGACCCGCACGATTCGCCTGCCGATCCACGTGGTCAAGGAACTCAACATCTACCTGCGCGCCGCCCGTGAGCTGACCCAGAAGCTCGATCACGAGGCCACCGCCGAAGAGATCGCCGAACATCTGGACAAGCCCGTCGAGACCGTCAAGAAGATGATGGGGCTCAACGAGCGGGTGTCTTCGGTCGACTACCCCATGGGCGGCGAGAGCGACAAGCCGTTGATCGAGACCCTCACCGACGACAACGAGCAGGGGCCCGAGTCGACGCTGGTCGATGGTGACGTCAAGGCCCACGTCAATCACTGGCTGGCGGAGCTTACCGAGAAACAGTGCGAGGTGGTGGTGCGACGCTTTGGCCTTCGTGGCCACGAGGCCGCGACCCTGGAGCAGGTCGGCGAGGAGATCGGCCTGACCCGCGAGCGGGTGCGCCAGATTCAGGTCGAGGCGCTCAAGAAGCTGCGCCGGATGCTCGACAAGCAGGGCCTGTCGCTGGACGCGATCTTCGAGTAGTCCCGTCAGCCTGGCGTGACCAGAGCGCTGTCGGCGGCGGTACCCGGCAAGCAGATGATATCAGCGCATGCTGGGGCGCTTGGATAGAGGCATGGTCCCGACCTTCAAGACTGATCCCGTGAGACGTATCCGTAAGCGCCAGGCCAAGCCTGGCGCTTTTTTAGTGGTTATGTCTGTGGGTCATCATGTTTATGGGGTAACCGACTATGTTGCAAGGAATTTATGGTTCTATATGCCATGAAATGACCATTTCTATCGAGCATAATATGGCGATATCGCTAGCCTCTGCCCACTGACCTCGGAGTCCCCATGTCTCGCCCCCTGATCGCCGATATCGACCTGGATGCCCTGCGCCACAACTACCGGCTTGCCGCGGGCCTGGCCCCAGGCAGCCTCAGCGTCGCGGTGCTCAAGGCGGACGCCTATGGCCATGGCGCCGTCGCCTGCGCCAGGGCCTTGTCCGGCGAGGCGCCGATGTTTGCGGTGGCAGCGATCGAGGAGGCGGTCGCCCTGCGCGAGGCCGGCATCGAGGAGCCCATCGTGCTGCTCGAGGGGATCTTCAGCGCCGATGAGCTGGCCCAGGTGGAGGCGCTTGGTCTGGGCATGGCGATTCACAGCGACTGGCAGCTCGAGGCCGCCCTGGCACGGCGCCCGGCCCGGCCCATCCCGGTGTGGCTGAAGGTGGACTCTGGCATGCATCGGCTGGGCTTCCCGCCCGAGCGGGCCGAAGCGGCCTGGCGGGCGCTCGAGGCGGCCCCCGAGTGTGTCTGTGATCTTCACCTGATGAGCCACTTCGCCACCGCCGACAGTACCGATGCTGGCTACTTTCAACGTCAGCGTGAGTGCATTGTGGCGCTGGCCGAGCGCCTCGACGCGCCCACCTGCCTGGCCAACTCGCCAAGTATTCTTGCCCAGCCCTCGGCCCACGGTGCCATCAACCGTCCGGGAGTGATGCTCTACGGGTCCGACCCACTGGAGGTCGCCAACAGCGCAAGCCAGCAGCTTGCACCGGTGATGAGCCTGCGCAGCGAGATCATCGCCGTGCGCGAGCTTCCCGCGGGGGAGCCGGTGGGCTACGGGGGGCGCTTCGTCACCTCTCGGCCCTCGCGTATCGGGGTGGTGGCCTGTGGCTACGGCGACGGCTATGACCGCCACGCGGTGGACGGCACTCCGGTGCTGGTCGACGGCAAGCGCACCCATGTGGCCGGCAAGGTGTCGATGGACATGATGACGGTGGACCTGAGCGAACTACCCGAGGCAGGCATCGGCAACGAGGTGGTGCTGTGGGGCCGCAGCCGTCACGGTGGCGTACTGTCGGTGGATGAAGTGGCCCGATTCTGCGACACCATCAGCTATACCCTGTTGACCGGGGTGCTGCCACGGGTGCCCAGGCGGTACAATGGCGCCGTTAGCGACTGACGGCCTGGCTCGTCGGTCGTCCTGATCGACCGACGAGGGATCGCATGTCCAAGGACACAACGACCGCGCCACGTTACTGGACCCAGCCACGCTACTGGCCGACCTACCTTGCCATCACCGCCATGCGCGCCAGCGCCTGGTTGCCGTGGCGCTGCAAGCTGGCGCTGGGCCGATTGATCGGACTGGCCGCCTGGCGTTTCGCCGGGCGTCGCCGTCATATCACCGAGACCAATATTCGCCTTTGCTTTCCCGAACTCGACCCGGCGGCCCAGGCCCGCCTGGTCAAGCAGAGCTTTCTGGCCAACGGCATCGGTATCTTCGAGACCGCCACCGGCTGGTGCCGGGATCCCGAACATCTGCGCCACCGGGTCACCTTCAAGGGCCAGGAGCATATGGCGAGGGTCCAGGCCGAAGGCAAGGGCGCGCTGATCATCGGCATCCACTTCTCCACCCTGGATCTCGGCGGCGCCCTGCACTCGCTGTTCTTTCCCGCCGACGTGGTCTATCGCCCCCACGACAATCCGGTGTTCGAGCGTTTCATGACCCGTGCCCGCAACGGCATCTTCGGTACCGCCATCGATCGTCATGACCTGCGTGGCGTGGTGCGACGGATCAAGGCCGGTCACCACGTCTGGTACAGTCCGGACCAGGACTTCGGCCGTGACGCCAGCGTGTTTGCGCCCTTCTTCGGAGTCGAGGCGGCGTCGATCAAGCTGACGGCCAAGATCGCCAAGATGACCGGCGCGCCGGTGATGCCGCTGATCTTTCATCGCAATCCCGACAATCGCACCTACAGCCTCGAATACCTGCCCGCCCTGGATAACTTCCCCAGCGGTGACGAGGTCGCCGACGCTGCCCGTATCAACGCGGTGATCGAGGCCGCGATTCGCCGCCATCCCGAGCAGTATCTGTGGATGCACCGGCGCTTCAAGACCCGCCCCAGGGGCGAGGCCAAGATCTACTGATGGACCCGCCTGGCGGGGCTTGCCGGCTTGGCCGCGGGCGCCCCGTCGGTCCAGGCGTCAACCGATCTGCTCGAGGCGCGCCGCCAGGCGTTCTCGCATGGGGGTCAGGTCGAGGCGGTGCGCGCCTCTTTCCAGGCGTTCCACGATAAAGGCCTGATCCATCGGGTCGCTGGCGCCGTCCGCCAGCGCCTGGCCGACCCGCTGAGCCATCCGCTGAATGCTGGGGAGCTGGTGTTCCCCGGCGAACAGTGACTGGGTCTTGAGCGACTTGAGCAAACCCAGCAGGGTGCTCTGGTCCTCGGCGCCGTAGGACAGGATCGGCACGAACAGGCGGTGCAGCAGGCTGTCGTAGCGTTCCACCGGCCAGGTCACACGGCGCTTGCCGTCACCGTCGACCATGGTGTTGGCCGGCTGCCACTTGAGGTAGCGGCACAGCAGATCGGTCATCCGGTGCAGGCACAGCCTGGCGGTGCCGGGGTCGTTGATCCCCGGGGACAGCGCCTTGATCGCCACTTCCATCATCTGGGTCAGTCCGTGGACGAAGTGCTCGTCGATGGATTCACCGTCGAGATAGGTGAGGGTGGAGAGCACCTCGTCGCACCACTCCTCGTTGGGCGTGTCCTCGCATTCCAGGATAGCAATGGGCAGACCTTCCACCACGTAGTCGCCGAAGCGAAACTGCAGATGCAGCACGCCACCGATGCGCTCGGCAAGCTCCGCCAGTCGCTCGAGGTTGGCGTTCTGCACATAGCCCGCCATGCGCGCATGGATCTCGTGACACTGGGCGCTCGGCGGTGCAGCCGAGGGCAGGTAGCGCCAATGGTCATCGGTTTCCTTGTCGTGCAGACGCTGCATGCTGGCCAGGGTGGTGCCATGGAGCCCGGAGATCACGGCGTCGATCTGGATCGACTGGGAGGCGTTGTGGATGAAATAGACGAACAGCGCCAGGCAGTGCAGCACCATGGCACAGGCCAGATAGATGGCGAGCGAACGCCAGGCGGCTTCGCCGTCGTCGACCTCCGGCACGATCAATAGAATCAGGATGAACAGGATGGTGCCCAGGTAGTGGCCGAGCACCCACTGATTGGCGCGCTCCGATACCAGCCCGAATACCAGCTTGTGGGAAAAGTTGCCGCCGGCCTGGGACAGCACCGACATCACCATGGAAAAGCTGAACACCATCAGCGAGATCATGCCGCCGAGCATCGCCGCCAGCAGTGACTGGGCGCTGCCCGGGGCGGTGAGACTGAGCTTCTGGATCACCTCCGGCAGCGAGGTGTCGCTGATCGGTGGGGCCAGCGCCAGCAGGCCGAGCAGACCGTAGACCAGGGCTGCCAGGGTCGGCAGGTAGGCGATGCTGGTATAAAAGGCGCGAATCAACCGCACCGGATGGAAGGTCAGCGATGACATGGCAGGGACCCTGTCAGGTAGCGGTGGATGGGATAGGTCGATGTCGACGACAAGATGCGTCGCATGTGGCTCTTATCGCTTCAAGCGTGCTGTCATGCAAGTACGCCGGTAAACGCTGGCGGCAGCGGAAAGACTGGAACTGCACAAACGACGACGCCACCGGCGTGGGCCGGTGGCGTCGTTGCAGTGCGCAGTGCTTGTCGTATCAGGCGTCGATACGCTTGTACTTCATCCGATGCGGCGTGTCGTCACCGACGCGCTTCTTGTGGTCGGCTTCGTACTCGGTGTAGTTGCCGGCGAAGAACTCGACGTGGGACTCGCCTTCGAAGGCCAGGATATGGGTCGCGATGCGGTCCAGGAACCAGCGATCGTGGGAGATCACCATGGCGCAGCCGGGGAAGGCCAGCAGAGCCTCTTCCAGCGCACGCAGGGTCTCGATATCCAGGTCGTTGGACGGCTCGTCGAGCAGCAGCACGTTGGCGCCCTGCTTCAGGGTCTGGGCCAGCTGCAGGCGGCCGCGCTCACCACCGGAGAGGTCCCTGAGGAACTTCTGCTGGTCATTGCCCTTGAAGTTGAAACGCCCGACGTAGGCCCGTGAGGAGACCTCGTAGCCGTTGATGTTGAGGATGTCCTGTCCATCGGACACCGCTTCCCACACCGTCTGCTTGTCGTCGAGGGCGTCGCGCATCTGCTCGACGTAGGCGATGTCCACCGTCTCGCCGAGCACCACTTCGCCGGCGTCCGGCTTCTCGCTGCCCTGGATCAGCTTGAACAGGGTGGACTTGCCGGCACCGTTGCCGCCGACGATACCGACGATGGCACCCTGGGGGATGGTGAAGCTCAGGTCCTCGTAGAGCAGCTTGTCGTCGAAGCGCTTGGACACCCCGTGGAATTCGATGACCTTGTCGCCCAGACGCGGACCCGGCGGAATGTAGATCTCGTTGGTCTCGTTGCGCTTCTGGAAGTCGCCGGACTGCATCTCCTCGAAGCGGTTGAGGCGCGCCTTGCTCTTGGCCTGACGGCCCTTGGCGTTGGAGCGAACCCACTCGAGCTCGTGCTTGATCGCCTTCTGACGCGAGGCCTCGGCCTTGGCTTCCTGCTCCAGGCGCTTCTCCTTGGCTTCCAGCCACTGGGAGTAGTTGCCTTCGAAGGGGATGCCCTGGCCGCGGTCGAGCTCGAGGATCCAGCCGGCCACGTTGTCGAGGAAGTAGCGGTCGTGGGTGATCGCCACCACGGTACCGGAATAGTCGTGGAGGAAGCGCTCGAGCCAGGCCACGGACTCGGCGTCCAGGTGGTTGGTCGGCTCGTCCAGCAGCAGCATGTCCGGGTTGGACAGCAGCAGGCGGCACAGCGCCACGCGGCGACGTTCGCCACCGGACAGGTGGCCGACATTGGCCTCCCAGGGCGGCAGCCGCAGTGCCTCGGCGGCGACTTCCAGCTTGCGCTCCAGGTTATGGGCGTCGGCGGCCTCGATCAGGTTCTCGAGCTTGGCCTGTTCGGCGGCCAGCGCGTCGAAGTCGGCGTCCGGTTCGGCGTAGGCCGCATAGACGGCGTCCAGCTTGGCCTGGGCTTCCTTGATCTCGCCCAGTGCCTCCTCGACGGTCTCGCGCACGTTCTTGGTGTCGTCGAGCTCGGGCTCCTGGGGCAGGTAGCCCACGTTGAGGCCCGGCATCGGCCGTGCCTCGCCTTCGATCTCGGTGTCCACGCCGGCCATGATCCGCAGAAGGGTGGACTTGCCGGCGCCGTTGAGACCGAGCACGCCGATCTTGGCCCCGGGGAAGAAGGACAGGGAGATGTCCTTGAGGATCTGCTTCTTGGGGGGCACGACCTTGCCCACCCGGTTCATGGTGTAGACGTATTGCGCCATGGGAACTCGCTAGTGTTGGGGAAACGATCACCACCGGCGCTGACGGACGCCCTGGGCGTCGACAGCATAGCCAGACGTGGACGATGCCGCGTTTCCACTGGGGTTCGCGGAAAAAAAGCTGGTCACAGATGATAGAGCCGGAGGCGCACAAACGCCAGCCGTGTGGCGAGATCGAGGGGCGCCCCACGCAAGGTGAGGGGATTCGCCAGGCGAGAGCGAATGGCGGGGGCGATGCACTGACCGCCCCGGGAAAGACAGGTGGCGCTGGGTGCTATTCCTCTTCTTCTTCCTCTTCCTCGTCATAGCCCCAGTCGTCATCGATGGCCTGGCGCAGGCGACGTTCCTCGAGCAGGGCTTCCACTCGTCGGCGGGCGCGCAGGGTGTCAGCACGGTTGGAAGGACGACTGCGGGAATAGTCCTCGTCGTTGACCGCCTCCTGATCAGAGAGGTCGAGGTAGGCATCATCGAGAAGGGAATCACGGCTCATGTGAAATCTCCCATGGCCAGAGCGCCGAAGCGCGTCTTGTCACACCATGCTTCCGACGGCGGGAAGCGCCAACAGAATCCGAGGACTCTGTTGGCTATATAAGCGGGAATCGAGAAAAGTGCAAGAGGGAGGCGTGGACTGGCTCAGGCGCTGTCGGCGCCGTCACGCAGGCGATCGATCTCGGCCAGGTTGGCCACACGTTCGCTGACGTCCTTCTGGACGCCGATGAAGTAGACCAGCTCGTCACTTTCGTCCAACACCGGGGTCAGTGACAGCTCGTTGTAGAACAGGGTGCCGTCCTTCCTGTAGTTGCGCAGAACTTCGCGGCAGGGGCGCAACTCCTTCAAGGCCTTGCGCACGACGTCGAGGGCCGGCTGGTCGGTATCGTCGTTCTGCAGGAAGCGGCAGTCGCGGTAGAGGATCTCGTCCGCGCTGTAGCCGGTCAGGCGCTCGAAGCCCTGATTCACGTAGATCAGAATATGCTCGTCGCCTTCCTTCTCGGCCACCACGATCCCGTCTTCCGAGGCGTTGACGATGCGTTCGAGCAGTTCCGGGGCGATCATGTTCGGTCGTGTCATGGGACGTCCTGTTGCGGGCTTGGCGTTACACCCTTGTTGCCTGGTAATCAGGGGCCGGGGATTCAGGGGCCAGGATGTGCACCAAACCGGTGGTCTCTCAAAGACGGTTTGTGCGCAACCTCGGGATGTAATGATGGCTCTAATCGGCAAAATTTGATGCTAAGCATGGCCAGGCGGCGAGATTAAATCAATGGTCCGCTAAGGAAACGCTGCATAAATTGCTGCGCTCGACATCTCGACCGCCGGCGGTACTCAGGGTCCTCATTTAACCCCTGTAAACTCGAATCCTTGCGTTCCGGCGGCAACCGACCTGTCATCGCTCGCGACATTTCTTCAGCGCTTCCTGTCGTCTTTGCTGTGGCGGTAGTGTGGAGCGGACGCTGAGGCTGCCCTTGCGTCACTCTACCTCCGGCAGGCGCAGCGCGCTGAGGGCGGCCAGGGCGGCGGTGGCGGCCAGCACCAGCAACAGCGGGCCGGCGCCGAGCCATTGCGCCAGAGCGCCGATCACGGCACCGACGATCAGCATCAGCACGCCAGTGATGGTGTTGGACAGGGCCACATAGAGGGCACGATTGTCGGCGCCGGCCATGTCGACGATGTAGGTCTTGCGACCGAGGCGAATGCCCGAGTGGACGATGACCAGCAGCGCGTAGACCAGGGCGTAGGGCCAGACACTTGCGCTCATCGACTCGGGCAACCAGGCCAGCGATGCCCCCAGCAGGCAGCACAGGGTGGTACCGATGGCACCGTCGCGCATCACCGTTTTGCTGGAGGCATCCGAACGCTTGCCCCAGATGGGGCTGGCGACCATGCCGGCGACCCCGGATACCACGATCAGAAGTCCCAGTCCGCCAAGTTCGGTGCCGCCGTTGTCCTGGGCCATCAGCGCGACATAGGGCAACGCCAGGGCGCTGGACAGCAACAGGGCGCGGGTCAGATTGAAGTTACGAAAGGCGGCGTCGTCGCGCATCAGGGCGAGGCCGGTCTTGACCGAATCCCAGGCGTTGGCGCCGCCGTCGGTGGCGCCTTCCGCTTCTTCGATGGCGGCGGCGCATAGCGCATTGAGGGTCCATCCCAGCGCCGCCACGCCAAGCAGCACCGCCAGGGCGAGCTCGCCGGGGCGGTCGTCGAACAGCACCAGCACCGCACCGGCGGCCAGGGTCACGGCGCCCGCCACGCTGCCGCTCCAGCCCATCAGGGTCCCGCGACGTTGCTTGGAGATGGTCTTGCCGAGCACGTCCTTGGTGGCGATGGACGACAGCCCCCGGGCCAGCGACAGGGCGACCAGGGCCAGCAGTACCAGGCCGCCGCCAACACCGCCGGAACCGATCAGGGCAAGAACCGACAGCGCCGCGGCGGCCAGCGCCTGGAGCAATCCACCGACCACCCAGACGCCCTTGCGCCGGGGTTTCAGGCGGATAAATCCGGCCACGAACAGTTGGGGCAGCAGGGCGCCGGCCTCCCGAATCGGCACCAGCAGGCCGACCATCCAGGTCGGCGCGCCGATGGCGCCCAGTAGCCAGGGCAGGACCAGACGGGCGCTGGAGAGTTCGTCGGCGAGCTTGTTGCCGAGCGACGCCAGCAGATGCAGGAAGAAGTTGCGCGGCTGCTCATCGCAGGCGCTGTCCGGGATGTCCTTGCACAGGCGACTGTCCTCGTCGCCGGTGAGCCACTCGTAAAGTCGCGTCTGGGTTTCGCCACTGGCCATGGAGGCTGTCCTGACTGTTATGATCGAGGTTTGAGGGAATACGGTGTACACGCTGCCTTGCAGCGCGTCGCCGGTGTTTCCACCTACGTGCTGGAACAGGGAGGCTGAACGTGGCACGCATTCGGATTATCTACTGTACGCAATGTCAGTGGCTCTTGCGTAGTGGCTGGTATGCCCAGGAGCTGCTCTCGACCTTCGGCGAGGATCTCGAGGAGGTGACGCTGGTGCCTTCCCACGGCGGACATTTCGAGATCCGGCTGGATGACGAGACGCTGTGGGAGCGCAAGCGAGATGGCGGCTTTCCCGACGTCAAGACGCTCAAGCAACGGGTCCGCGACGGCATCGCTCCCGAGCGCGATCTGGGCCATCTGGACCGTTGAATGTTGCCGATGGTCATCCTGTGTTGACGGTCTGAACGCGGGCTCGATGGCGTCATCCTGATTGACCGCGTCGCTGATTGGCGTGGCCATGGCCCGCTGCTCCTTGCCCTCATCCTTGTCCTCATCTTTACCCCAGGGAATGTCATGACAACTGATCGACAGGCCATGGCCTTCGGCCTTGGCGCCGTGGCGTTGTGGTCCACGGTGGCCACCGCCTTCAAGCTGGCGCTTGCCCATATGAGCCCGCTGGAGCTGATGTGGCTGGCGGCGCTGGTGTCCTGGGCGCTGATGAGCGTGCTGATGCTGCGGCGCGGACAGCTGCATCAGGCACTTCGTCGCGGCTGGCGCACCGCTGTGTGGGCCGGGCTGATGAACCCGGTGGCCTACTACCTTGTGCTGTTTGCGGCCTATGACCGGTTGCCCGGACAGGAGGCCATGGCGCTCAACTACACCTGGGCGCTGGCCATGGCGCTGCTGGCGGTGCCGATCCTCAAGCAGCGGTTGACGCCGATGGACGTGGTGGCCGGCCTGGTGGCCTACGCCGGGGTCTGGGTCATCGCCACCCGCGGCCAGGTTTTTGACGTGGCCTTCGCCGATCCTCTGGGCGTCGCACTGGCGCTGGTGTCGACGCTGATCTGGGCGTTGTACTGGCTGTTCAATGCCCGCGACCGGCGTCCTCCGCTGGTCGCCCAGTGGCAGAACTTCAGCGTCGGGGTGCCGGTGCTGACGCTGCTGATGGTGCTGGGGCCAGGCTTTCAGTGGCACGGCAGTGCCGCCCTGGGCGCGGGCATCTATGTCGGACTGTTCGAGATGGGCGTCGCTTTTGTGCTATGGCAGGCGGCGATGCAGCGGGTGTCGCGCACCGCCAAGGTCTCCAACCTGATCTTTCTGTCACCGCCGGTGTCGCTGATGCTGCTCTACCTGGTGGTGGGCGAGCCGATACTCCCCTCGACCCTGATCGGACTGGTGCTGATCCTGCTGGGGCTTGGGCTGCAGCAGTGGCAGAAGGCGCCGGCTCACGTCGAGCCATCCTCCTCGTAGGGGCCCGCGGAGCGCCTCAGGAGGCGCTCGCTTGCTCGCTGCGTTCTTTGCTTTCCTTCTGGCTGGAGGGCTGGGTCGACACCGCCTCGGTCCCCGGCGTCTCGGTCTCGTCCAGCAGGGGCGCAAGGCTCGGCCAGACGTTGTCGAGCAGCCTCGGCTGGGCCTCGGCGGTGGGGTGGATGCCGTCGTCCTGCATCAGCTCGGGGTCCAGCGCCACCCCTTCGAGCAGGAAAGGCACCAGCGGCACCTCATGGGTGTCGGCCAGTTCTCGAAAGACCCCGGTGAAGGCCTGACGGTAGGCGTCGCCGTAATTCGGGGGAATATCGATACCCAGCAGCAGCACCTGGGCGCCGGCGGCCTGGCTCTTTTCGATCATGCCTTCGAGGTTTGCCGACATCTGGCTCGGCGGAAGACCCCTGAGTCCGTCATTGCCGCCCAGCTCCAGCAGAACGATGTCCGGGTCGTGCTGTCGGAGGAGTTCAGGGAGACGGGTGGCGCCCCCGCCGGTGGTTTCGCCGCTGATGCTGGCATTGACCACCTCGGCGCGGTGCGCCACTCGCTCGGCCAGCAACGCCACCCAGCCGGCGTCCCGTTCGATGCCGTAAGCGGCGCTCAAGCTGTCGCCCACCACCAGCAAGGTCGGCGGGGCTGTGTCAGACTGGGCCCAGACCGACCCCGGCACAAGGGCGGTCAAGACGCAGGCCATCATCAGTGTCTTCAGCATCCGCCTGGCGGGCGTTGCCCGGCGATCCTGCGCTCGTCTTCCTGACGTCGTGGCATCAGCAGCGCCGAAGCGCGAGGCTCCAGAAAAAAACCGCCGTGCCGCCCCAAACGTCCAAGTCCCAGGGAATGCCATCACCATGTCGCTGTCTCCTTCCGAGAATACCGTCCCGACCACCGTGCTGCGCGCGCGAGGCCTGTCCAAGCGGGTCGCCAGCGGAACGCGGGAACTGACCATCCTGCGCGAGCTTGAGCTCGACGTACAGTCCGGCGAGAGCGTCGCCATCCTCGGCCAGAGCGGTGCCGGCAAGTCGACCCTGCTGGCGCTGCTGGCCGGTCTCGATACGCCGAGTGCCGGCGAGCTTGCGATGTTCGGTACATCGCTTGCCGAGCTAGACGAGGACGGTCGCGCGGCGCTGAGAAACACCCGAGTGGGCTTCGTGTTTCAGAACTTCCAGTTGCTGCCGACCCTGACAGCGCTGGAAAACGTGCTGCTGCCGACCGAGCTGTCGACCCTTGCCAACCGTGAGGCCCGTGCCACCGACTGGCTCGGTCGAGTGGGGTTGGGCGAGCGCCTGGATCACCTGCCCAAGCAGCTGTCCGGCGGCGAACAGCAACGGGTGGCGCTGGCGCGGGCCTTTGTCACCGGCCCCGAGCTGGTGTTTGCCGATGAACCGACCGGCAATCTCGACCCGGACACCGGGGAGCGCATCATTCAGACCCTGTTCGAGCTCAACCGTTCCGAGGGCACCACCCTGGTGCTGGTTACCCACGACCACGCTCTGGCGAGGCGCTGCGATCGGTGTCTGCGCCTGGCCGACGGCCAGCTCACCGAGGTGACATCCAAGCTTCCAGCCGAGGCGCCAGACGCCCAGCGGGAGGCCTCGGCATGAGTGAGCGAAGCTCCACGGCGAAGGGCCAATTGGGACGTCAGCTGGTGATGGCGGCGCGCTCTCTGCGGCGCGATCTTCGTGCGGGTGATGTACGCGCCTTGCTGGTGGCGCTGACCCTGGCGGTGGCCGCCTCGACCATGATGGGGTTCTTTCTCGACCGGCTGGAACGTGGCCTGACCCGTCAGGCCAGTCAGATGATGGGCGGCGATGTGGTGCTGGAGCAGTCCGATCCCTTCGCTCAGGAGATCCGGGAGCGTCTGGAAGGCGCCGGCATGCGCCTGAGCGACCAGGTCGACCTGGTCTCCATGGCCAGTCGCGATGGCGCCTTTCAGCCGGTCAGCATCAAGGCGGTGGACGAAGACTATCCACTCTACGGCGTGTCCCGGGTCGACCAGGGCGCCGGCGTCGAGGAGCTCGCCAGTGGCCCTGCGCCAGGCGAGGTGTGGCTGGCGCCGAGGCTCGAGACGCTGCTGGACATCGAACTCGGCGATAGTCTGACGCTGGGCAGGGGCGAGTTCCAGGTGACCGGCTGGATCGAGCGGGAGGCCGACCAGTCTGCCGGCTTCGGCAGCTTCAACCCGCGGGTGATGATGCACGTCGACGACGTCGAGGCGACCGGCCTGATCCAGCCCGGTTCGCGCATCGAGTTCGAGATCCTCGCCGCCGGCTCGCCCCAGGCGGTGGAGACGCTGTCGCCCTGGCTCGCCCGCCTGCGCGCCGACGGCGTCGAGGTACGTGACGTGCGCGAGGACCGGCCGCGGCTGGGCTCGGCGCTGGAGCGAGCCGAGACCTACCTGAGCCTGGCCGGTCTAGCCGCCGTGCTGCTGGCCGGGGTGGCGGTGGCCATGGCGACGCGGCGCTACGTCGATCGCCATCTGGATACCGCCGCGCTACTGCGCTGCTTTGGCGCTTCCCAGCGGGACCTGGCGCGTATCTTCACCTTCCAGCTGGCCGGTCTGGCGCTGGTGGCCTCGCTGCTCGGCGCGCTTCTGGGGCTGGCGGGGCAGGCGTTGCTGCTGGGCTTGATGCAGCGTTTTCTGCCGCTGGAGCTGCCTCCTCCCGGAGCGTTGCCGTTGTGGCTGGGTGTGCTGACGGCACTGGCCGTGCTGGCCGGCTTTGCAGGGCCGACCCTGCTGCGCTTGAAGCGGGTTAGCGCACTCAAGGTACTGCGCCGGGAGCTGGACCCCTTGCCCGCCTCCGGCTGGTCGCTGCTGCTGGCGGCGGCGCTGGCCTTCGGTGCTCTGCTTTGGCTGTACTCCGGCAGCCTGGGGCTGGCGGCCGGGCTCTTGGCCGGCGGCATGGTGGCGCTGGGTGTACTGTGGGGCCTGGCGGGCTTGATCCTCGATGGACTGTTGCGTCTGGCTGCGCGGCTGGAGGGTGGCGATCCCGCTGGTCTGCGCGGGGCGTTGCGTCTGGGCGCTCGGCAGTTGGCGCGCCGTCGCAACGCCAGCCTGGGGCAGATGCTGGCATTCGCGGTGACCTTCTTCGCCATGACCATGATCGCCCTGGTGCGGGGCGATCTGTTGACCACCTGGCAGGCGCAGTTACCCGAGGACACACCCAATCATTTCGCGATCAATATCCAGCCCGGCGAGCGCGACGACTTCGAGCAGCGGCTCGAGGCCATCGCCGAGGCCAGCAGTGATCTCTACCCCATGGTCCGCGGGCGTATCACCGCGATCAACGGCCAGCCGCCGAGGCAGGCCGTGCCCCCCGAGGCGAGGGGAGAAAACGCCCTGCGCCGGGAGCTCAACCTGACCTGGCGGGAGGACCTGCCGAGCGGCAATCGTCTGGTGGCCGGCGAATGGTTTGCCTCGCGCGCCGAGGCCGGCGGCTGGCTCGACGAGGTGGACGCCCAGCCGTCCTCGGCGCCCGCAGGCGATGACGTCGCCGAGACGGCGCCGATCTCCATGGAACGAGAACTGGCAGAACGTCTGGGGCTGGCGCTGGGGGATCGTTTAAGTTTCACCATCGGCGCCGACACCCTGGTCGGTGAGATCACCAGTCTCCGCGACCTCGATTGGGACAGCTTCAAGCCCAACTTTTACGTGATCTTCCCACCTGGTGTGCTGGAACGCTACGGCCATAGCTACATCACCGCCTTCTATCTGGAGCAGCAGCAGAAGCGCGAACTGGGGAGCCTGGTCCAGGCCTTCCCGGGGGTGACGCTGCTCGACGTGGATGCCCTGCTGGGGCAGGTCCGTGAGGTGCTGGGGCACGTGACCCGGGCGGTGGAAGTGGTGCTGGCCTTCGTGCTGCTGGCCGGGGTCAGTGTGCTCTACGCCGCGTTGATCGCCAGTCAGCCGGTACGTGCCCACGAAAGCGGCTTGTTGCGCGTCTTTGGCGCAGGTTCGCGTCTGCTCGCGCGGGTGCAGTGGGCTGAATTTGCCGTTCTGGGACTGGCCAGCGGCCTGATGGCGGCGCTGCTGGCGGAGGTCGCCACGGCCGCGTTATATCTGCTGTGGCTGGATCTGCCGCCGCGGGTGCATCCCTGGGTCTGGCTGCTGGTCCCGACGCTCGGCGCTGTGGTACTGGGTCTGGTAGGGCATCTGTTGTCCCGTGGCATTCGGCGACAGGCGCCGGCGGCGAGCCTGGGGCTGCTGGGCGAGGCCTGAAAGGCGAATCATCATGAAAGGGCGACGCGTCTCACGAAACGCGAAGCGCCTCATGCAAAGCGATGCGCCTCATGAAAAGCGATGCGCCTTATGCAAAGCGAAGCGCCTTATGCAAAGCGAAGCGCCTTATGGAAAGGGAAGTGCGTCATGAAGGAGCGACGATGACCAGGACCAAGGTGGCAAAGGGAAAGAAGCGGGGCTCAACCAGCAACGCCTCTCGCAAGAACGCCTCCGGCAAGACCATGTCCGCCGAGGAGTGTCAGCGGTTTCGCCTGCTGACGGCCCAGCTGGAATTGGCCCAGCGAGCGGATCGGGCAGTGGTAGTGCTGGTGGCCGGCCACGCCGCCACCGGCAAGGGCGAACTGATCAACCTGCTCAACCACTGGCTGGAGAACCGGTTGACCGAGGTGCACGCCATGGTGCCCGGCGACGAGGAGCGCCGGCGACCTTACTGGTGGCGATTCTGGCGACGTCTTCCAGGGCGTGGCCGGCTCGGGGTGTTCGTCCATGGCTGGGTCGGCGATGCGGTGCTGGCGCGGGCCTCCCGCGCCTTGGGCGAGGGCGCCTACAATGACCGCATCGAACAGATGCGTCAGTTCGAGGCGGAGCTTGCCGCCGACGGGGTTCGCCTGGTCAAGCTGTGGCTGCAGATCGATGCAGACACCCAGCGACAACGACTCGAGGCCTGGGCCGCCGACCCGGCCAGTCGCTGGCAGGTCACCGACGAAAAGTGGCGCCGCCACGCCCAGCATGGCCTGCTCGATGAGCTTGCCCGCGACCTGCGTGCGCGCACCCACTGTCGCCACAGTCCCTGGATCGAGCTCGACGCGAGCCCCGGCAACGACCTGCTGCCCCAGGTGGCCGAAGTCCTCGAGAAGGTCATGGCAAGCCCTGTCCCGGCCCTCGAGCGCCCCGAGACTCCCCCACTGAATGCCATCGCTCCCCCTCGGCTCGACGCCCTCGAGCATGACGATCCGCCCCCACGACTCAAGAAGCGCGACTACAGCGAGCGCCTGGCCGACGCCCAGGCCAGGCTGGCCCAGCTGGCGCGCAGTGCCGCGCGCCAGGGAGTGCCGTTGGTGGTGGTATTCGAGGGCCATGACGCTGCCGGCAAGGGCGGCGGCATCCATCGCCTGACCTCGGCGATGGATGCTCGTCAGTACCGTGTGCATCAGATCGCTGCGCCCACCGAGGAGGAGCGCCTGCACCCGTGGCAGTGGCGCTTCTGGCATCGCCTGCCCCGCGATGGCCGGGTGGCGATCTTCGACCGCTCCTGGTATGGCCGGGTGCTGGTGGAACGGGTCGAGGGCCTCGCCGATGAGCGGGACTGGCGACGCGGCTTTGAAGAGATTCGCCAGTTCGAGGCGCGCCTGCTCGAGCACGGCACCGTGCTGGTCAAGCTGTTCCTGGCCATCGACAAGGACGAGCAGCTCGAGCGTTTCGAAGCCAGGGCCGAGACTCCTCACAAGCGGCACAAGCTCACCGACGAGGATTGGCGCAACCGCGAGCGCTGGGACGACTACCAGCAGGCCATCGACGAGATGTTCGCGGAAACACATGCCCCTGGCGGCGAGTGGGTGCTGATCGACGCCAACGACAAGCGTCGGGCGCGCCTGGCGGTGATCGAGGAGGTGAGTCGGCGGTTGTCGGCGCGCCTGCCGCTGGATTGAGTGACCGATGTCCTGTCAACACTGCTGAAGGCCTGTCGACGGATTCGTTCAGGCGCTACAGTGAAGGCTGACACAACTGCCGTATCGGCAAAGATCGTTGGTGTTTGCCAGGTTCTATTTTCACACCGGAGGTGAAAGTTCATGAAGTGCCGTCTGTCTTCCCGCCACGCCGTTCCTTTCGTGGCGCTGCTTTCTCTGGGGGCGAGCGTCGCCCAGGCCGACGCCGAACGTCTCGAGGCCGACCTGCGTGCGGCCCTGGAGCGTGAAGGTACCCTCGAGATCGGCGAGGTATCCGATGAGCTGTTCGGCAGCACCACCAGTGCCGAGAACCTGACCCTGACCGGCGACAACGGCGAACGCCTGACCATCGCGCGCTACCTGGTCGAGGGCGACTACGACGCGCCGGAAGAAGTGGTGCTCGAGGACATCGAGCTGGTCGACCGGGGCGCCAGCATGCTGCTCGAGCGGCTGGTGTTCGAGGAGCCCGGCCAGCCTGTGCTCGATCTGCGTGATCTGCCCTGGGATGAAGACAACCCGCTGGCCGGGATTAGCCTGGAAGGACTGGTGATGGATCAGCGCCAGGGCAAGGTGGGGGCGGACCTTCCCTGGGGCGACTATCCCGGACGCATCGAGATCCAGAGCCTGGGCGCCAGCGACGTCAGCGCCGATGCCATCGGCAGCCTGACGCTGACCGGGATGAGCGGCTCCAGCGACAACTTCGAGGAGCTCGGGGCCGGAACCTTCTCGCTGCCGTCACTCAGTCTGACCGGTCTCAAGGGGCTTGCGAGCGACGCGCCCACGGTGGACGCCCTCGAGCTCGAGGACCTCGAGATCGCCACCGATCGCCTGGTGGCAAGCCTTGAGCATCTGGTGGCCGACGGCGACATGAACGACGGCGAGTACAGCGGGCGCATGGACAACCTGAAGGTGGATCTGGCCAGGATGATCGAGCTGGCGCCGGTGGACGAGCGCACCCAGCTACGCCTGGTCAGCAACGTGCTGACCGATGGCTCCGGACAGCTCACCCTGGACGCCGACATGGACGGTACCTGGGAGGCCAGCGGTGCCAATGGCCAGGTGGCCAGCCGTTTCGAGATGACCGCAGCCGATGCCTTCCGCCTCGGCTTCGACAGTGACCTGCCGGTAAACCTGCCCAAGGGCCAGGGCCCTGCGGCCTACTTTGCCGGCCTCGAGGACTGGACCGAGCTGGACACCCAAGGCGGCGACGTCTCGCTCAGGCTCAGCGATCTGGGCGTGTTCGGGCGTATCGCACCGGTGGTGGCGGCGACCCAGGGGGTGTCCGAAGACGCCCTGCTCGAACAGCTCAGGACCCAGTCCGAAGGCTTCGGCATCATGATGGGACCGCAGATCGGCGCGGTGCTCACGGGGCTGGTGCAGATGATGGCCGGCGAGGCCAGCGAGATGTCGATCGACCTCAGCCTGCCACCCAGTCGACAGCTCCAGAAGCTGGCCCAGGACCCGCTGGGGCTGCCACAGGCTCTGTCCATGGAAGTCACGATGGACTAGGGCTTGTCTGAAAAGTGCCTGCGCTCGGTAATACGGCGTTAAAAATCGGATCAAAATGCTCATTTACACCCCGTAAACTGCGCTTTCTCACCGATTTTTGCCTTGTCTAACCTTCGCTCGTCGACTTTTCGGACAGCGCCTAGGGCTTGGCGGAAAAGTGCCTGCCGCTCGTGGACTTTTCGGCCAAAGCCCGGGCTTGGCAGAAGGGTGATGGCGCCCGCCGGCGTGTCGGACTGAGCCTGGAAAAGAGCGCCCGGCGGGCCACGCTTCAGTCTGACTGAAGCCAAGATGAGAAATCATGCAGCAGCCCATGATGGTCTTTCATGTGAAAGCGGTCATGGGCTGCGCTATGATGGCGGCCCGCTTTTCGCGATTGCCCCTTGAATCCCCCGCTGCGAGGTTATGCCGCCGATGTTCAGCCGTGATATGCAGATTGCCGGTTTCGATGATGCCCTGTTCGATGCGATGCAGAAGGAAGTCGCCCGTCAGGAGGCTCACATCGAGCTGATTGCCTCCGAAAACTACGCCAGCCCCCGGGTGATGGAAGCCCAGGGTAGCCAGCTGACCAACAAGTACGCGGAAGGCTATCCCGGCAAGCGTTACTACGGTGGCTGCGAGTACGTCGACGTGGTCGAGCAGCTGGCCATCGATTATGCCAAGGAGCTGTTTGGCGCGAGCTACGCCAACGTCCAGCCGCACTCCGGCTCCCAGGCCAACGGCGCGGTCTTCCAGGCCCTGGTCAAGCCCGGTGACACCGTGCTGGGCATGAGCCTCGACGCCGGCGGTCACCTGACCCACGGCGCCCGCCCGAACTTCTCCGGCAAGCACTACAATGCCGTGCAGTACGGCATCGACGAGTCCGGCCGCATCGACTACGACGAGGTGGCCCGCCTGGCCCGCGAGCACCAGCCGAAGATGATCATCGCCGGTTTCTCCGCCTACTCGCAGATCATCGACTGGGCACGCTTCCGCGAGATCGCCGACGAGGTGGGTGCCTTCCTGCTGGTGGACATGGCCCACGTGGCCGGCCTGGTTGCCGCCGGTGTCTACCCGAATCCGCTGCCCCACGCCCATGTGGTCACCACCACCACCCACAAGACCCTGCGCGGTCCCCGTGGTGGCCTGATCCTGTCCGCCGAGAACGACGCCGACATCGAGAAGAAGCTGCAGTCTGCGGTCTTCCCCGGTGGCCAGGGCGGCCCGCTCGAGCACGTCATCGCGGCCAAGGCGATCTGCTTCAAGGAGGCCATGGCGCCCGAGTTCAAGACCTACCAGCAGCAGGTGGTCAAGAACGCCCAGACCATGGCCAAGGTATTTATCGAGCGTGGCTACGACGTGGTCTCCGGCGGCACCGAGGATCACCTCTTCCTGCTGTCGCTGATCAAGCAGGGCCTGACCGGCAAGGACGCGGACGCGGCCCTGGGTCGTGCCCACATCACCGTCAACAAGAACGCCGTGCCCGGTGATCCGCAGAGCCCCTTCGTGACCTCTGGCCTGCGTATCGGTACCCCGGCGGTCACCACCCGTGGTTTCGGCGAGAGCGAGTGCGGTGATCTGGCTGGCTGGATCTGCGACATCCTCGACGTCATGGCCAAGGGCGAGTCCACCGAGGCCATCGAGGCCGAGGTCAAGGCCAAGGTGGAAGAAGTCTGCACCCGTCTGCCGGTCTATGGCTGAGGGCCCGGCTGAGTGCCCGGCGGGGTGACCCGCCCGCCTGAGGCCATCAAAGACACCCCCGAGAGCCCCGCTCTCGGGGGTGTCGTCGTTCTGAGGCTGTGTGCTTGCAGCGGGGCGTCGGCAGACGATGCACCATTGTGGTGCCTTATCCTGCACCGGGCACGGCCGCGCCCGCCCCGGACCTGACGGGGCCTCGTTGCGCTGACGTCTACCTTCCCGTCATCTGCTTGTTTTCCCGTTGCTCTTCTCAGCGCTGGCGCAGCCCTTGCTTTGTATCTCGGTGAACCCTTTTGATGCGAAGGTCCCACCATGCACGCCAGCACGACCCCCCGAATCGGTGCCTTCGACGGGCCCAGGCTGCTGTTCACCGACCTGGATGGCTCGCTGCTCGACCACCATGACTACGGCTGGAAGCCCGCCGAGCCCTGGCTCGATGCCCTGCGTGAGGCCGGCGTCGCGGTGATCCCGGTGACCAGCAAGACCCGCAGTGAACTGCTCGGCCTGCGCCAGCAGCTCGGCCTCGCCGATCGCCCCTTTATCGCCGAGAACGGCGCGGTGATCGCGCTGCCCCCCAGCTGGTGTCACGCCCGACGTGAGGGACAGCCGGGCCCGGATGGCCTGGTGATCCGCACTCTCGGGGTGGATATCGGGCTGATTCGCCGGCGGGTGGCGATCTGGCGTGAGCGGCTGTCCGCGCGCTTTCTGACCATGAGCGAGATGGCGCTGGAGGACGTGGTGGCCTTCACCGGTCTGGATGAACAGGAGGCTCGCCTGGCACGCCTGCGCGAGGGCAGCGAGCCGCTGTTGTGGGAAGACGACGAAGCGCTGCTGCAGCGCTTTCGCGAGGGCCTGGCCAGTGACGGCCTGCGCATGACGAGGGGCGGGCGCTTCTGGCACGTGCTCGGCGACACCGACAAGGGCCAGGCGGTGCAATGGCTGTGCGCCCGCTTCGAGGCGCTCAAGGGCCGACGCCCCGAGACCCTGTCGCTGGGCGATGGCCCCAACGATGTCGCCATGCTCGAGGCCACCGATGCGGCGGTGGTGATTCGTGCCCGCCATAGCCTCGACGTGTCCCCGTGCCAGCCGCGCTTGTATCGCAGCGAGGCGCTGGGCCCCAGGGGCTGGGCCGAGGGGGTTGCGCACTTCTGGGGAGAGCAGGACGCGGCGGAGCCTGCCAGCAGCGCTGAGGCCGGCAGCGTAGATGCCGGCGGCGCCGACGACAAGGATCATCACAAGCTGGGCGAGGAGGGTGAGGCATGAGCGATTTCCACCAGAACGGCATCATCACCGACTTTCACAACCTGACCCGGCGCAAGGTCGAAGACCTGGAGGCGGATCTGGAGCGCTTCGGCCGCCAGCGCCCGCTCGGGCTGATCCTGCCGTCATTGTACTCGGAGCTGGAAGGACCGGCGCTGGATGCCATCGTCGAGTCGCTTGCTCAGGCGAGCTATCTGTCGGAGATCGTGATCGGCCTCGATCGTGCCGACCGGGACCAGTTTCTGCGGGCACGCGAGTTCTTTTCGCGCCTGCCCCAGCACCATCGCATCCTGTGGAATGATGGCCCGCGCCTGAGCGCGCTGGACGCGCAGCTGGCCGAGGAAGGCCTGGCGCCACAGCAGCCGGGCAAGGGCCGCAACGTGTGGTTCTGTGCGGGCTATGTGCAGGCCTCCGGGCGCACCGCTGCGGTGGGGCTGCATGACTGCGATATCCTGACCTATGACCGCGGCCTGCTGGCACGGCTGATGTATCCGGTGGCCCACCCACGCTTCAACTACGCCTTCTGCAAGGGCTACTACCCGCGTATCGCCGAGGGCAAGCTCAACGGCCGGGTCTCCCGGCTGATGGTGACCCCGCTGCTGCGGGCGCTGAAGATCATGCACGGGCCCTTGCCTTACCTGGACTACCTGGACAGCTATCGCTACCCGCTGTCGGGGGAGTTCTCGATGCGTACCGAGGTGCTGGACAACATCCGTATCCCCGCCGACTGGGGGCTGGAGATCGGGGTGCTGTCCGAGGTCCACCGCGACCACTCCACCAATCGGCTGTGTCAGGTGGATATCGCCGACGTCTACGACCACAAGCATCAACCGGTGTCTGCCGATGACGCGGCCACCGGGCTCAACCGCATGAGCCTGGATATCGCCAAGGCGCTCTATCGCAAGCTGGCCACCCAGGGTGTGGGTTTCTCGTCGGAAGGCTTTCGTACCCTCAAGGCCACCTACTATCGCCTTGCCCTCGACCTGATCGAGGCCTACGACCACGACGCCACCATGAACGGGCTGAGCCTGGACCGTCATGCCGAGGAGCAGGCGGTGGAGCTGTTTGCGGCAAATCTGATCGAGGCCGGTAACGCCTTTCTCGACAACCCCAGGGAGAAGCCCTTTATCCCCAGCTGGAACCGCGTGCGGGCGGCCTTGCCGGACCTGCCCGAACAACTTTATAGCGCGGTGGAGGCCGATAACGCGGGGGATGTCTAAGGCTTTGACGAAAAGTGTCTGCGCTCGGTAATACGGCGTTAAAAATCAGGTCAAAATGCTCATTTACACCACGTAAACTGCGCTTTCTCACCGATTTTTGCCTTGTCTAACCATCGCTCGTCGACTTTTCGGATAAAGCCTAAATCGCGCTGGCACCAGGCCCCGCCCGGGGCCTGGTGCCAGCGCCTTGATGAACCCTGTCAGTCGGGCTCCGGCCCCATGATGGTATGGAACAGTTCTTCGCTGGGCAGGCCTTGGCTCATCTCGAGCTTGCCTTCGTTGCGATAGACGATGCCCGGGGTCGCCACCATGCCGAAGCTGCGAAACAGTTCATGGTTGCTCTGCAGGCGTTGCTCCAGGTCTCTGGGCAGTTGGCGCATGGGCTCAATCGGATCGCCGCTCTCATGGGCGCGGAGGGCGGCCTGAGGGTCTTCGGCGGCCAGCATCGTGACCGCCTGGCGCGGACTTTCGGGGTCGAGGATACCGACCATCACGTGGCGTAGCTGGACCTGGCCGCTTTCGACGAAGGGCCGGCTTTGCTGCCACAGGCGGGTGCAGTAGGGGCAGTTGGGATCGGTGAACACATAGACGATGCGCTCGGCGTCGGGATCGCCGTCGGCGATCCAGGCGCTGTCCTCAAGGCTCTGCCAGGTGGTCTCGTCCTGGGGCCCGCGTACCAGGCGCTCCAGCGGCGCCTCCGACAGATTGTTGGCGTCGGCATCGATCAGATTGCCGACGATGGCGTGCTCGCCATCCTCGGTGACGAAGATGGTCATCGGCTGTCCGCGATGGCTGGCGGCGAAGCCGCTGAGCCCACCCGGCGCGTCGAATTCACCGTGCACCTCAAGACCTTCCTCTTCCAGCGCCTCGATGGGGGCGGGGTGGTCCTCGGCCTCGACGCTGGACAGTGGCATCAGGCCGAAGGCCACCGCCGCCAGGGTCATGAAGGAACGCTGATGGCGGGGCAGGTCGGGCAGGCGGGGCAGTCGGGGGCGGCGGGGCATGTCGTTACTCTCCGGCATCTTGTAGGACGAATCCCGCGACAAGCGAGAATCACTCGCACTAGGACAGCAGCAAACGCCTTCGGTTCGACCGCTGACGTCGCCGGGCAGTGAAAGCGCCAGGGCCGCGCTGTTGTGCGATACACCGAGCGTGCGGCGACTTATCTGTCGGTGCGCACCAGCCACAGTGAACGATAGGGGGCCAGGGTGTCGACGGGCTGCCAGGCGCCCCCTTCCAGCAGGTCCTGCCAGCCGGACTGGTCGAGGCCGTCCAGTACCAGTGGCTGAGGCCGATCGGTGACGTTGTGAATGGCCAACAGTCGACGGCCATCGTCCAGGGGGCCGCGCTGGATCGCCAGCAGCTCCGGTGGTGTGGGGATGACCGTCTGGGCCGCATCGGGGTGGAAGCAGGGTTCCCTGCGACGGATCTCGAGACGGCGGGTGAGGGCGAAGAACACCTCGCGGGTCGGCGTGTGACGGCTGTCCAGCAGAGGTTCCAGCTCCTGGCGGTCCCAGCGCTTGCGATTGATCGAACGCAGGCGTCCGCTGCGTTCGACCCCGTCGTGGTCGTTCTGGGTGGCGGTCAGGCAGTGCAGGTAGACGCCGGGGATACCCTTCAGCACCAGCATCAGGTGCTGGCTCAACAGGAAGCGCTCGACCTGCCACGGGTCGGGTCCGCGCCGGGTCCCGCTCATGGCATCGAACCAGGTGATATTGAGCTCGTAGGGGCTGTCGCTGCCGTCGGCCTGCCGGCGCATGCTGACGAAGCCACCGAAGCGCTGCATCAAGGCGACCAGGGCGTCGATCTCGTGGCCTTCCAGCCAGCCTTCCAGCGGGCGCACACCAATGCCATCGTGGCTGGCGGTGAAATTCAGATAGCTGCAGCCGGCGGGGAGCTCGGGCAGGCTGTCGAGCCAGCGCGCCAGGGTGCCGGCCTCGCCACTGGTCAAGGTGTGCAGCAACAGAGGTGGCAGCGGGAACTGGTAGACCAGGTGGGCCTCGTCGGGCGGCGTGTCCTGTCGCTCCAGGCCGAAGTAGCTGATGTTCTCGGCGTGGGGCACATTGGTCTCGGTGATGATCAGGGTGCCGGGGGCGACGTGGTCGACCACCGCCCGCAACAGCCGCACCACCGCGTGGGTCTCGGGAAGGTGGATACAGCGGGTGCCGGGGCGTTTCCACAGGAAGGCGACGGCGTCCAGCCGGACGATGCGGGCGCCCTGCTGCAGGTAGAACAGCAGGATGCCGACGAATTCGATCAACACGTCGGGGTTGGCGAAGTTGAGGTCGATCTGGTCCTCGGAGAAGGTCGCCCACAGGTGACGAACGCCACGGCGGGTACTGACGGGGACCAGCAGCGGCGAGCTGCGCGGACGCACCACCTCGCTGAGATCGGTATCGGGGTCCATCTCGATGAAGTAGTCGCGCCCGGGCAGGTTGCCGCCGAGATAGTCGGCGAACCACAGCGATTCCCGCGAGACATGGTTGAGCACCAGGTCCACCATCAGATCATGGTGACTGGCCAGGCGCCGGATATCGCGCCAGTCGCCCAGTTTCGGGTCGACCTCGCGATAGTGGATCACCGAGAAGCCGTCGTCGCTGCTCCAGGGGAAGAAGGGCAGCACATGGACACCGCTGAAGACGGTCTTCAGGCGCTTGCTCAGGAACTCATCGAGTACCGCCAGGGGGGGCTTGTCGGCATCCAGCAGCGAGTCGCCATAGACGATCAGCCACTGGTCCTGCTCGCTCCACAGCGTCTGGCGTGCACCATGACGGTGCCTCAACCCGGCCCCCTGCGCGTCGATCAGGCGCAGCAGACGGCGCAGGACCTCTTCGCTGCGTGCACCATAGAGAGGCGCGAGCAGCTCTGCGGCACGCTGGCGAAAGTCGTCGGGTTCCAGGGGGGAGAGGTGGCTTGCCATGGTGTCCTCCGCAGGCGTGGGGGCGCCTTGCCCCGTGAGCGCTCGCCATTTCATTGACGGCTAGAAAGAAAGTATCAAGCACAGGGCGTGCCAACTCAGCTGAAATCGCGGATGACCTGGGCCATTGCGCTGGGCGGGGCTGGCCTCAGCCGTTACACTATGGCGACATATTTTTCCTGCCGGACTGTCCGCTATGCATTGCCCCTTCTGTGGCGCCCAAGAGACCCGAGTGACTGACTCCCGGCTGGTCGCCGAAGGTGATCAGGTGCGCCGACGGCGGCAGTGTGCTGGCTGCGGCGAGCGCTTCACCACCTACGAGACCGCTGAACTTATCATGCCACGGATCATCAAGGCCGATGGCTCGCGGGAGGTGTTCGACGAGATCAAGCTGCGGGCCGGCATGCTGCGGGCGCTGGAAAAGCGCCCGGTCAGCGCCGAGTCGATCGAGGCGGCGGTGGAACGTATCCGCCAGAACCTGCGCGCACGGGGCGAGCGCGAGGTCCAGGCGCGGGTGGTCGGTGAAGAGGTGATGAATGCCCTGAAGCGCCTCGATCAGGTGGCGTATATCCGCTTTGCCTCAGTCTATCGACGGTTTCAGGATATCGACGAATTTCGCGCCGAGATCGACCGCCTGGCCCAGGAGCCGAGTTTCTCGCCCGACACCGGGGAGAGCACATGAATCCGACGGACATCACGCCAGGCCAGGATGAAGCCTGGATGGCCAGGGCATTGAAGCTGGCCGAACGCGGTCGCTACACAACCATGCCCAATCCGAGGGTCGGCTGCGTACTGGTCAAGCACGGCAAGCATCTGGCCGACGGCTACCATCAGCGCGCCGGGGAACCCCACGCCGAGGTCCATGCACTCGAGGCTGCCGGTGAGCACGCCCGAGGCGCCACCGCCTACGTGACGCTGGAACCCTGCTCCCACCAGGGGCGCACAGGGCCTTGCTGCGATGCCTTGATCAAGGCCGGTGTCGCCAGGGTGGTGGTAGCCATGCAGGATCCCAATCCTCAGGTGGCGGGACGCGGTATCGCACGCCTGCGTGACGCCGGGGTCGAGGTAAGGCTCGGTTGCCTCGAGGCGGACGCCCAGGTATTGAACGCCGGCTTCGTGTCGCGCATGACCCGGGGGCGTCCACGGGTCAGCCTCAAGCTCGCCATGAGCCTCGACGGCCGTACCGCCATGGCCTCCGGCGAGTCCCAGTGGATCACCGGTGCCGAGGCTCGGCGTGACGTCCAGCGGCTGCGGGCTCAGAGCTGCGCCATCCTCACCGGGGTGGATTCGATCATCTTCGACAACTCGCGGCTGACGGTGCGTGCCGATCAGCTCGGGCTCGATGACGCCGAAGTCATCGCCCGACGCCAGCCGCTTAGGGTCGTGGTGGACTCGCGCCTGCGCATGCCGCTGGCCGCTGCCTGCCTGAGCGAGCCAGGGGAGACGCTGGTGGTCTGCGTCGAGGGCAGCGAATCCCCTCGCAGAGACGCGCTGATGCGCTCCGGCGCGCGGGTGCTGGAGATGCCAGCAGGCGACGACGGCCGCGTCGATCTTGGCGCACTGCTCAAGTGGCTCGGTGACGAGGGCGGCTGCAACGAGCTGTTGGTGGAGACCGGCGCGACCCTGGCAGGTGCCTTGATGGATGCCTGTCTGGTGGACGAGTTGCGTCTTTACATGGCGCCGACCCTGCTCGGCTCCGACGCGCGCGGGCTGATGGCGTTGTCGGGCATCGAACGCATGGCCGAGCAGCGGCCTCTGGAAATTCTCGATATCCGTGCCCTCGGCAAGGACTGGCGTATTCTGGCGCGCCCGGCGCTGGCCGCCTGCGCCGAGCACTGATTCGACGAAAGTCGCCGGGGGATCGCAGTAGCGGGGCTTCATATAAGCGGCGCCCAACGCGGAGTCGCAGTGTCCGATCTTGATATAAGCGGCGCCCGACGCCCTGTCAGGTCTTTGTCTTTGACTGGCGCCCGACGCCGCGCCACGGTACCCTGACGCGGTTTCTGGCCGCCGTCGCGAGTGGCCATTTTAGATCCAGGGAGCATACATGTCGCAGTCTTCCAGCGGGGGCCTGGCCCCTATTGCCGAACTCGTCGAGGATATCCGCCAGGGCCGTATGGTGATCCTGATGGACGACGAGGATCGGGAAAACGAAGGTGACATCATCATGGCCGCCGAGAAGGTCGAGGCCTGGCACATCAACTTCATGGCGGTTCACGCCCGTGGTCTGATCTGCATGCCGATGACCCGGGAGCGCTGCGAACAGCTCAAGCTGCCGCTGATGGTGCAGGACAACGGCTCCGGTTTCGGTACCAAGTTCACCCTGTCCATCGAGGCCGCCGAAGGGGTCAGCACCGGCATCTCCGCTGCTGACCGCGCACGCACGGTGCAGGCCGCCAGCGCGCGCAATGCCAAGGCAGAAGACATCGTCCAGCCCGGCCACATCTTTCCGCTGATGGCCGAGCCCGGCGGCGTGCTCAGGCGCGCCGGCCACACTGAGGCGGCCTGCGATCTGGCCGCCCTGGCCGGTTGTGATCCCAGCGGTGTGATCTGCGAGATCATGAACGACGATGGCAGCATGGCCCGACGTCCTGAGCTCGAGCGCTTCGCCGAGACCCACGGGATCAAGATGGGCACCATCGCCGACCTGATCCACTACCGGATCCACAACGAGCAGACGGTAGAAGAGGTCGAGCGACTGCCGGTGACCACCGCCTACGGTGAGCTGACCGCCCACGTCTTTCTCGACCGCACCCACAAGGTGCACCACCTGGCGCTGGTGAAGGGCTCGCCGAGTCCGGACAGCGTGACCACGGTGCGGGTGCATCTGGCCAACGAGATGCGTGACCTGATGTGCCTGGTTAAGGGCGAGGACGCCTCCTGGCGCGCCCACCAGGCGCTGGAAGAGGTGGCGCGGGCCGAGCAGGGTGTCTTCGTGCTGCTCGATGACATGCGTCCGCATCAGGACCTCAACGATATGCTGCAGGTGTTCCTGGAGCGCCGCCGCACCGCTCGCGGCAGCGAGTCCGACGGCGCCGGCAACTACCTGACCATCGGCACCGGCTCCCAGATCCTGCGCGAGCTCGGTGTCGGCAGGATGCGTCTGCTGAGCTCACCGTGGAAGTTCTCCGCGCTGTCGGGTTTTGATCTCGAGGTGGTGGACATCGTCTCGCCAGGTGATATCAGCGGTTGATTCACGCCGGGCGAGGCAGTAATGCTGGCGTCCGGTGTTTCGGTTTTTACCAGGGGACAGGCCCTTTGACAGGGTCACCCCGACTACCGGCCCCAGGCCGGTACATTCAGGAAGATTCAAGATGCAACCTATTTCCCAAGTCGAAGGCAGCTTCGTCGACGTCCAGGGCCGCTACGTGATCGTCGTGGGCCGCTTCAATCACCATGTGGTAGATAGCCTGGTCGAGGGCGCGGTGGACAGCCTGGTGCGCCACGGGGTGGACATGGAGATGATCGACATCGTCCACGTCCCTGGCGCCTGGGAACTGCCGCTGGCGGTCAAGCGTGTGCTGGCGGTGGCGCGTCCCGACGCCGTGGTCGCGCTCGGCGCGGTCATTCGCGGCGGTACCCCGCACTTCGAGCACGTGGCCGGCGAGTGCAATTCCGCGCTGTCGCGGCTGCAGCTGGAGTTCGACACCCCGGTGGCCAACGGTGTGCTGACGGTCAACTCCATCGAGCAGGCCATCGAGCGGGCCGGCACCAAGGCCGGCAACAAGGGCGTCGAAGCCGCCATGGCCGCCATGGAGATGGTGTCGCTGCTGCGTCATTTTGGTGACGATGCCGAGGAGGCGTCCGCATGAGCCGCGAACAGCGTGCGCCCAGCAAGGCCCAGCAGTCTCGCCGTGCGGCTCGCGAGCTGGCGGTGCAGGGACTTTATCAGTGGCAGATGACCGACAAGTCCATCACCGCGGTCGAGGCCGAATTTCGCAGCCAGGTGCCCGATGACGACCTGGAGGTGCACGAGAACTGGCTCAAGGTCATGGAAATCGCCGATCTGGCGCTGTTCCATGAGCTACTGCATAACGTCGCACGCTACCGCAAGGAGCTCGACGCCTCGATCTCGCCGCTGCTGGACCGCCGCCTCGAGGACATCGATCCGATCGAGCTGGCGATCCTGCGCCTTGGGGCCTACGAGCTGTCCAAGCGTCTGGAGGTCCCTTATCGGGCGGTGATCAACGAAGGGGTCGAGCTGGCCAAGTCCTTTGGCGCCACCGATGGCCACAAGTACATCAACAGCATTCTCGACAAGCTGGCCATCAAGCTCAGAAGCGCCGAGGTCAGTGCCCGTCGCCGCTGAAGGTCGCGCCTGATGTACGGAGAATTCGAACTCATCGAGCGCTGGCTGGCGCCCACGACGGGCGAGCCCGGCAAGGCCTCCGGCGTCTCGCTCGGGGTGGGTGACGACGCCTGCCTGATGCGCCCTGCGCCAGGGCACGAACTGGTGGTCAGCGTCGACACGTCGGTGGAAGGGCAGCATTTTCCCGAAGACGCACCGCCGCAGGCGCTGGGGCATCGCGCCCTGGCGGTGAGCCTGAGTGATCTGGCCGCCATGGGCGCGCAGCCGCGCTGGTGTCTGATGGCGCTGACGTTGCCCGAGGTGGAAGAGCAGTGGGTGGCAAAGTTCGCCCAGGGCTTCCATGCTGTGTGCGACGAGGCGGACATGACCCTGGTCGGGGGCGACGTCACCCGGGGCCAACGCGCCGTCAGCGTCACCGTGATGGGTGAGGTACCCACGGGCGAGGCGCTGCGTCGTGACGGTGCCCGCGCCGGGGACGTGCTGGCGGTCACCGGTGCGCTGGGTGGCGGCGCCGGGGGACTGGCGGCCTGGTACGAGGGTCAGCGAGATCTTGAGTCACCGCTGCTTGCCCGCTACCTGTTGCCCCAGGCGCGCTGGCAGGCAGGTCTGGCGCTGCGGGGACTGGCCAGCGCGGCCATCGACGTCTCCGACGGGTTGCTTGCCGACCTTGGTCACCTGCTGAAAGCCAGCGGTGTCGGGGCGCGTCTTGACGCCGAAGCGCTGCCTCTGGCCGAAGGGCTCGTAGAGGCCCTCGGCACCGAGGCGGCCCGAGAGGCCGCCCTGACCGGCGGCGACGACTACGAGCTGGTCGTGGCGCTGCCGTCGGCGGCGTTCGATCGGGCCCGCCTGGCACTGGCGGAACTGGGGCTCGCCTTCGTTGCCATCGGCCAGGTCACCGCGTCGCCGGGGATACAAGGGGTGAATGCCTCTTCGCTGCCGGGGTGGCAACATTTCCACGGAGGGACATCGTGAACAAAGCACCGGCTAGCGTGTGGCGTCGACCGACCCATTTTCTTGCCTTCGGGCTGGGCAGCGGGGCGGCGCCCTTTGCCCCGGGGACCTTCGGGACCCTGGCGGCCATTCCCTTCTACTGGCTGTTGTCCGAGCTGACCCTGGGCTGGTACCTGGTGATGATCGCCATCACCTTCGTCTGGGGTGTCTGGCTGTGCGACAAGACGTCCCGGGACCTCGGCGTGCACGACCACTCCGGTATCGTCTGGGACGAGTTTGTCGGCTACTGGCTGACCATGGCGGCGGTGCCCTTTTCGTGGGAAGCGGCGCTGTGGGGCTTCGTTGTCTTTCGCGTATTCGACGTGATCAAGCCCTGGCCCATCCGCTGGGCCGATCGTCGCGTCGCCGGCGGCTTCGGCATCATGGTCGATGATGTCATGGCCGGCGTTTACTCCTGGTGCACCATGCACCTGTGGTTCTGGCTACACTGAACAGCGTATCGTCACGCCGACGGGGGCAGGGAGGCTCCTCTCGGCAGAGAGGGCAAGGAATGCGCAAGGAACGATGGATCGTACCGGTGGTGGTGGTGCTGGCGCTGGCCTGGGCGGTGGCCCAATATCTCGCCAGTCTGCTGTTCGAGCGCGAACTGGAGAGGGCGCTTGCCGATCTCGAGGCGCGCGGTGACCTGCGAATCTCGCGCGACGACGTGGAGCAGGGCTGGCTGCGTTCCTCCGGCGTGTTGCATGTGGCTCCCCTGATCGGTCACGCCTGGCATCTTGCGATTCCCTATGAGGCACGCCACGGCGTACTCGATACCAGCGTCTTTGGCCGGCTCGACGTACACGTCGGCGACGCCGACCGGCGCCTGTTCGGTGATGCCATGCCGGCAAGCCCGCCCCGCTGGGAAGCTCACTACCGCACCCTGGGGGGCACCCTGCAGGGGGAGTTGCGGCTGGCACCATTTCTCATCAGTCAGTCTCCGTCCGGTGAAGCGCCTCGCTCGCTGCAATTCTCCGGTGGACGTATCGCCTTTGACGGAGTCTATGGCGACTGGCGCACCCAGGTGCTGCTGGAGGCGATCGAGTTGCGCGATGGAGACGCGGTGCTGGAAATCGGCCCGCTCCATCACGAAAGCCGTTACGCCTATACCCCCGGGGCCCTGCACTTCACCCAGCAGGACAAGCTGACCCTGGACGCCGTCAGTCTGCGTCACCCTCAGGTCAACCTGGATGGCACCGAACTGGTGCTCGAGGCCCGCACCCTGCTGGATGACAGCGAGCTGAGGCTGCAGAGCACCTTGACCATCGGTGAGGTGCGCTCCGGCGACGACATGCTGGTGGACGGCGAGGTCAGTCTGGAGCTGTCTCGCATCAACGCCGAGGCGCTGCGTTCGGTGGTGGCCCTGGCGCGTCACAAGACCGCGCTAGGCACCGTCTCGCTCGAGGACGCCGAGGCCTACTCGGCGATGGATCGCGCCCTGGCCCAGTTGCTCAAGGACTCTCCGCGTCTGGATCTGAAGGACGTGGATCTCGACAGCCCCATGCTGGGACTGAGTCTCAAGGGCGAGGGCGTGCTGGTGCTGGACCCCCGAGACCTTGCGTCGCTGAGCCTGCTGTCGCTGGATCGCCCCGAGATGCGTGAGCGCTTTCGCCAGCGCCTGGACGGAGACTTCGAATGGCGTGAGCCGCCGGCCGTGGTCGCGCTGTGGCTGGGGTTGCCGCTGGATACCTCGATGCTGGGCATCGACGTGGTCAAGGGGCGACTGCGGGTCAACGGACGTCCGGTACCACCGCTGCTGGGTGGTTGAGCGGACTCCGCTCACACCGTCAGACGTCAGAAGAGCCACCAGATTCCTGTCCCCTGAAGTCCCTCCCGGCCGGGCCCGGCAGCGTCCCCGATGGCGGCACTCTGCTGCTATCCTCCTTTCACGCCTTGAACTTGGTCGTGGTCGCCCGCATTGCTGATACCCAGACGGGCAAGACGCCCCCTACTTCAGGATGAGGACACCATGAGCGATGATCGCGATCCCCGGTCCGACGATCTGGACTGGATTCCCATGAGTGGCGACGCCGAAGACGGAACCGCGGACGGCCTGGCCGATGGCGAGCAGGTCCAGGGCCATGCGGTGATTCCTGCCAGCGCCTCGCTGCCGGAACGGCTTTACCTGTTGCCGATTCACAATCGTCCCTTCTTTCCCGCCCAGGTGCAGCCGCTGGTGATCAACCGCGAACGCTGGTCCGAGACCATCGAGCGGGTCGCCAATACTCCCCATGACACCGTCGGTCTCGCCTTCGTCGGAGAGGCCGGTGTCGAGGAGCTGTCCCACGAGGACTTTCCGACCATCGGCACCGCGGTCAAGGCCCACAAGCTGCAGGGCGAGGACAACCAGATCCAGTTCATCGCCCAGGGCGTGCGACGCTTCAAGATCGAGCGCTGGCTGTCGCGCACCCCGCCGTTTCTGGTCGAGGTGTCCTACCCTCGTGAGCCGGTGGACGCGGAGGAAGACGAGACCCGCGCCTACGCCATGGCGCTGATCAACGGCATCAAGGAACTGTTGCCGATCAATCCGCTGTACGGCGAGGAACTCAAGCACTACCTCAATCGCTTCAGTCCCCACGAGCCGGGCCCGTTGACCGACTTCGCCGCCGCCATCACCTCCGCCCAGGGGCAGGAGCTGCAGGACGTGCTCGCCACGCTGCCGGTGGTGCCGCGGATGCAGAAGGTGCTGCCGCTGCTGCGCAAGGAGATCGAGGTGGCGCAGCTGCAGAGCGAGATCAGCGAGCAGGTCAACGCCCAGATGCAGGAGCGTCAGCGCGAATTCTTCCTGCGCGAGCAGCTCAAGGTGATCCAGCGTGAGCTGGGCATCTCCAAGGACGACCGTGAAAACGACGTCGACACCTTCCGCGCGCGCCTCGAGGGCCGCGAGGTGCCCGAGCGGGTGCAGGAACGCATCGACGACGAGCTGGCCAAGCTGTCGGTGCTCGAGACCGGTTCGCCCGAATATGGCACCACCCGCAACTATCTGGACTGGCTGACGGCCATGCCCTGGGGCCAGCGCAGCCAGGACCAGCTGGACCTGGCCCACGCCAGACAGGTACTCGACCGCGACCATGACGGACTCACCGACGTCAAGGAGCGGATCGTCGAGTTCCTCGCCGAGGGTACCTTCAAGGGTGACGTGGGGGGCTCCATCGTGCTGCTGGTGGGACCGCCAGGTGTCGGCAAGACCTCCATCGGTCGCTCCATCGCCGAGGCGCTCGGCCGTGAGTTCTATCGCTTCTCGGTGGGTGGCATGCGCGACGAGGCCGAGATCAAGGGCCACCGGCGCACCTACGTCGGCGCCATGCCCGGCAAGCTGGTCCAGGCGCTCAAGGAGGTCGAGGTCGAGAACCCGGTGATCATGCTCGACGAGATCGACAAGATGGGCCAGTCCTTCCAGGGCGATCCGGCCTCGGCCTTGCTCGAGGTGCTGGACCCGGAGCAGAACGTCGACTTCCTCGACCACTACCTCGACGTTCGCCTGGACCTGTCCAAGGTGCTGTTTGTGTGCACCGCCAATACCCTGGATTCCATCCCGCCGGCGTTGCTCGACCGTATGGAGCAGATTCGCCTGTCGGGCTATATCGCCGAAGAGAAGCAGGCAATCGCCAGGAACCACCTCTGGCCCAAGCTGCTCAAGCGCGACAACATCCCCAAAAAGCGTATCAATCTGACCGCCGCAGCCCTGCGCCAGGTGGTCGAGGGCTACGCCAGGGAGGCCGGTGTCCGCCAGCTGGAGAAACAGCTGCACCGGATCGTGCGCAAGGCCGCCGTCAAGCTTCTGGAGAACGACCAGGCGACGGTCAAGGTCTCGCTCAAGAACCTCGAGGAATTCCTCGGCGCCCCACTGTTCCGCAAGGAAAAGGTGATGAAAGGGCAGGGCGTGGTCACCGGCCTGGCCTGGACCTCCATGGGCGGTGCCACCCTGTCCATCGAGGCCGGCAAGGTGCACGGGCTGGATCGCGGCTTCAAGCTCACAGGCCAATTGGGCGACGTGATGAAGGAGTCGGCCAACATCGCCTACAGCTATGTTCAGGGGCACCTGACCGAGTACGGCGCCGATGCCGGCTTCTTCGATGCCTCCTTTGTTCACCTGCACGTGCCGGAAGGCGCCACCCCCAAGGATGGCCCCTCGGCGGGGGTGACCATGACCACGGCGCTGCTGTCACTGGCGCGTCATCAGTCCATCGAGCGCAACCTGGCGATGACCGGGGAGCTGACGCTGACCGGACAGGTGCTGCCGGTGGGCGGGATCCGCGAGAAGGTTATCGCCGCGCGCCGCAGCGATATCTTCGAGGTGATCCTGCCCGAGGCCAATCGGCGCGACTATGACGAACTGCCGGAGTACCTCAAGGACGGCATGACCGTGCATTTCGCTAATCGCTACAAGGATGTCGCCAAGGTGGTATTCGGCTAACGGCAATATGACGGTGTATTTCGCCGACAGTGAGCCGGCAAGCCGTCCCGGATCGGGCCCGAGGCCGCATGACGCGGTTCTCGGGCCCGTGGCGTGATGGCCTGTGCAAGGCTAGTCAGTGCCGTCTGTGCGTGACAGAATCGACAGTCTGGACACGCGACACCGCCCGGTTGCCTTCTGCATCACGGGTGGACGAAAAATGACGAGGATTCCATGCCTGAGTATCGCTCCCGTACCACCACCGCCGGTCGCAACATGGCCGGCGCTCGCGCCCTGTGGCGCGCCACCGGCATGAAGGATGGCGACTTCCAGAAGCCGATCATCGCGGTGGCGAACTCCTTCACCCAGTTTGTGCCGGGCCACGTTCACCTGAAGGACATGGGCCAGCTGGTCGCCCGTGAAATCGAAAAGGCCGGCGGTGTGGCCAAGGAATTCAACACCATCGCCGTGGACGACGGTATCGCCATGGGCCACGACGGTATGCTCTATTCGCTGCCGAGTCGCGATCTGATCGCCGATAGCGTCGAGTACATGGTCAACGCCCACTGCGCCGACGCCCTGGTGTGCATCTCCAACTGCGACAAGATCACGCCTGGAATGTTGATGGCCGCCATGCGCCTCAACGTGCCGGTGATCTTCGTCTCCGGCGGCCCCATGGAAGCCGGCAAGACCAAGCTGCTGGATCACGGCCTGGACCTGGTGGACGCCATGGTCATGGCCGCCGACGATTCGGTGGACGAGGAAACCCTGAACGAGGTCGAGCGCAGTGCCTGCCCCACCTGTGGCAGCTGCTCCGGCATGTTCACCGCCAACTCCATGAACTGCCTGACCGAGGCACTGGGCCTGGCGCTGCCGGGCAACGGCACGGTGCTGGCCACCCACGCCGATCGCCGCCGCCTGTTCGAGACGGCGGGCGAGCGCATCGTCGAGCTGGCCAGGCGCTACTACGAAGGTGACGAAGCGCACCTGCTGCCCCGTGCCATCGGCTCCAAGGCGGCGTTCAAGAACGCCATGACCCTGGACATCGCCATGGGCGGCTCCACCAACACCATCCTGCACCTGCTGGCCGCCGCCCAGGAGGCAGGCGTCGACTTCAACATGATGGACATCGACCGGCTGAGCCGCGAAGTCCCTCAGCTGTGCAAGGTGGCGCCCAATACCCAGAAGTATCACATCGAGGACGTGCACCGGGCCGGCGGCATCATGGCGATCCTCGGCGAGCTGGATCGCGCCGGAGTGCTGGATACCTCGGTGCCCACGGTCTACGGCGACAGCCTCAAGCTGGCCCTCGACGAGTGGGACATCATGCGCAATCCGTCGGCGGAGGTGGTCAACTTCTTCAAGGCCGGCCCCGGTGGTATCCCGACCCAGACGGCGTTTTCCCAGAGCGCCCGCTGGCCGAGCCTGGACGGTGACCGCGCCACCGGTTGTATCCGCGACTACGAACACGCCTTCTCCAAGGAGGGCGGGCTCGCCGTGTTGAAGGGCAACATCGCCGAGAACGGCTGTGTGGTGAAGACCGCCGGCGTCGACGACAGCATCCTGGTGTTCGAAGGGCCGGCCCACGTGGTCGAGTCTCAGGATCAGGCGGTGGAACATATCCTTGGCGACAAGGTGAAGGAAGGCGACGTGGTGGTGATCCGCTACGAAGGCCCCAAGGGCGGCCCGGGCATGCAGGAGATGCTCTACCCGACGTCCTATCTCAAGTCCAAGGGACTGGGCAAGGGCTGCGCCCTGCTCACCGACGGACGCTTTTCCGGCGGCACCTCAGGGCTGTCGATCGGCCACGTCTCGCCGGAGGCCGCCGCCGGCGGCGCCATCGCTCTGGTGGAAAACGGCGACCGTATCCGCATCGACATCCCCGCTCGGACCATCAATGTCCTGCTGGACGACGCCGAGCTTGCCGAGCGCCGCCAGCGCCAGCAGGAGCGCGGCAAGGATGCCTGGAAGCCGAGCATTCAGCGTCTGCGCAAGGTGACTCCTGCGCTGAAGGCCTATGCCCTGCTAGCCACCTCGGCAGACATGGGCGCGGTGCGCGATCTGGAAAAGCTTGACGACTAATATCTGCGCTTTTTAGCACAGAGTAGCTCGATGAAGGCCGGCATACGCCGGCCTTCATCGTTGATGGCGTCCAGCGCTCAGGCGACCCGCTTGAGGAAATGAGCGACCGATCAGCGAAATGAAACAGCTTGCGTGTACGCCGGAACTCGATAATTTCCGGGGATTTGGTCATTCTGACGTGACAGGGGATCGACAGATCAAATAAGCCCTCGACAAGATGGGCGAGATGCAGGCACGGGGACCGCTATGAAAACACAGACTCTCAATGTGGGCCTGGTGGGTTACGGCATGGCTGCCAAGACCTTCCATGCCCCCTTGATCCAGGCCGCGCCAGGGCTCGAGTTGACCTCGGTGGTCAGCTCCGACGCCGACAAGGTCTTGCGTGACCTTCCGGACGTGACGGTGCACGCCAAGCTCAACGAGCTGCTCGAGGTGCGCCACGTTGACCTGATCGTGATTGCTACACCCAACGAGCAGCACTATGCCATGGCCAAGGCGGCCCTTGCGGCAGGCAAGCACGTGGTGGTGGACAAGCCGATCACGGTGTCGGCCTCGGAGGCGCGTCAGCTCCGCGCCCAGGCGGACCGCTCGGAATTGCTGCTCAGTGTCTTTCACAATCGTCGGTGGGACTGCGACTTCCTGACGGTGCGCAAGCTTCTGGAGCAGGGCCGGCTGGGGCGAGTGACATCCTTCACCTCGCGATTCGATCGCTATCGACCGGCGGTGAACAACCGCTGGCGAGAGCAGCACAAGCCCGGTGGCGGCATCTGGTACGACCTCGGCCCGCATCTGCTCGATCAGGCCATAGAGCTGTTCGGCATGCCCCGGGCGATTCTGCTGGAACTGGCCTCCGCCAGAGACGGTGCCGAGGTGGACGACGACTTTCTGGCGCTGCTCGAGTACGACCGCCTCAGGGTGACCCTGCAGGCCAGTTCGCTGGTAGCGGAGCCCAGCCCGCGCTTCGTGGTGCATGGCACCGAGGGCAGCTATTCGATCTACGGGCTCGACCCCCAGGAAGGCTGGCTCAAGCAGGGACTGATGCCGAGTGAAGACTGGGGCGTCGACGATGCGCCGGGACAACTGACCCTCAACCGAGGCAGCGCCGAGGAGCCGGACCTGGTCACCGAAGAGTGGCTGTCGGAACCGGGCAATTATCCCGCCTTTTACACTGCCGTCGCTCAGACCCTGCTGCATGGCGACCCGCCGCCGGTGTCCGGCGAGCAGGCGGTGGACGTGATGACCTTGCTGGAAGCGGGGCTCGACAGCTACCGCCAGGGGCGCTGGGTGCGCCTGAAGGAAGGCAACAGCAACCTCCGCCGGCTGCACGCCCGTCGCTGAGGCGAATCAGCCAGGCACGACAAGAGGGCCTTGGCCAAGGAAGCTTGGCCAAGGAAAATTCGACCAAGGCACGTTGACCAGGGGGCCGTCAGGGCCCCCTGGTCGTATTGGTAGGGTGGGTCTTACCAAAGTGAGGTATCGGCCTGCTCGCCCTTGAGCTTGTCCCGGGCGATGTACAGCGCGGCGATGGCGCGGGCCTCGTGGAAGTCCTCCCGGGCGAGCAGCGCGGTTATGCTGTCCAGCGCATGGGTCTCCACCACCAGCGGCTCCGGCTCATCGCCCTCCAGGCGCTTGGGGTAGAGGTCGCTCGCCAGCATGACCTGCATACGCTGGCGCATATAGTTGGGCGACAGGGAAAGCTCGACCAGCGGTTCGATACGCCGGGCGCCCACACCACACTCTTCCATCAGCTCGCGGTTGGCGGCGGTGACGATATCCTCGCCGGGGTCCACGACGCCCTTGGGCAGGGTCAGTACATAGTCCTCGAAACCGGCGGCGTACTCTCGGATGAGCAGCACATGGTCGGGGTCGGGCATGGCGACGATCATGACCGCGCCGATGCCCTTGCCGTTGCCAAGCAGCCGTTCGAAGTGACGCTCGGCGCCGTTGGAAAAGCGCAGTTCGAGTTCCTCGACCCGGAACAGACGGCTCTCGGCGACGGTCTTGCGTGAGAGGATGCGGGGTTTTTCCGGGGAACTGTCGTCCATGGGAGCTCCTGGGCGGTGGGATGGGCTGGTGGATCGCGTAATGAATAACGCAACGAATAGCGCAATGACTAGCGTAAAGAACTTGGGGCAGGCGGGGTTGGCGGCGTCGCGGGACATCCGCCGTCCGCACCGGGCCGAGACCAGGCGCAAGCGCCCGGGCTGCGAGCCCGAATGCCTTTGAGGTACACTAACACGTTACTCAGGTGTCGGCGGACGTTCGCCGGCGCAGTGGAACAAGCATTGAGCCGGTGATGGCGGGAGATGAGGTAATGCTCGATTGGGACACCATCGATACCGTGCTGCTGGACATGGACGGCACCTTGCTGGACTTGCACTTCGACAGTCATTTCTGGCTGGAGCATCTGCCTCGCCGCTACGTAGAACTGCACAAGCTGGATGAGGCCACCCAGGAAGTGGTGCGCGCGCGGATCATCCGGGAGCAGGGCACTCTCAACTGGTACAGCCTGGCCTACTGGAGCCGCGAGCTCGACGTGGATATCGTCGCGCTCAAGCGCGAGGTCCAGCATCTGATCGGCCTGCGCGGCGATGCTCTGGACTTTCTGGGCTGGCTCAAGAGCGCCCATCCGCGAGTGGTGCTGGCGACCAACGCCGATCGCGAGAGTCTGGCGCTGAAGCTGCCGCTGACGGGCCTCGACGACTACCTTGACGCCATCGTGTCGTCTGCCGATATCGGTGAGCCCAAGGAAGAACAGGCGTTCTGGCATGCGCTCAACGAGATCGAACCCTTCGACCGCGAGCGGACCCTGTTCATCGACGACAACGCGGCGGTGCTCGAAAGCGCTCGCGAGTACGGTATTCGCCATCTGCTGGGGATCCGCCAGCCGGACAGCCGGCGGCCGGAGAAGTCGCTCAAGGACTTTATCGCGCTGGACCGTTTCGCCGATATCATGCCCTCGGCGCCGCAGACTCCGGAGGCCCCCCGTGGATAGCGTCAGACTCGACAAGTGGCTGTGGGCGGCACGATTCTTCAAGACCCGGGCCCTGGCCAAGAAGGCCATCGAGGGTGGCAAGGTCGAGGTCGACGGGGCCAGGGCCAAGACCAGCAAGTCGGTAAGCCCCGGCATGTTGATACGTGCGCCTCAGGGCTGGGATGTGTGGGAGGTCGAGGTGCTCGAGGTCAGCGAGCAGCGTCGTGGGGCGCCGGAGGCGCGGCGGCTGTACCAGGAGACCGAGCAGAGTCGCGAACGTCGCGAGCGCGAGGCCGATCAGCGCCGCCAGGCCAACGAGGTCTTCAAACATCCGCTCAAGCGCCCCGACAAGCGGGCGCGCCGCGATATCAAGCGCTTCCAGCGCGAGGGCGGCTCCTGACGGCGCGCGTCGCGCTCATCCCAGCGCCCTCGTCGAACACCCTTCTTCTTTTCGTCAGACGCGCGCCCGCCGGGGCGCGCCCAGCAGAGATCGTTTTTCATGGCTGATCAGATCCAGCGATTCATTATCGATGACACCAACGTCCGCGGCGAAGTCACCCGCCTGTCCGAGGCCTACGACGAGGTACTGAAGCGTCACGAGTATCCGGCCGCCGTCAATCGCCAGCTCGGTGAACTGCTGGCGGCGGTGGCTCTGTTGACCGACACCGTGAAGCTTGACGGCACCATGACCCTCGAGGTGCGCGGCAGTGGTGACGTCTCCCTGATGATGGCGGAGTCCAATCCTGGTGGTGAGCTTCGCGCCATCGCCCGCCTCGCCGAAGATGCGGCACTGCCCGGCGATGAGGCCGGCTTTCGCGAGCTGGTGGGGGAAGGCCAGATCGTGATCACCCTCGACCCCAGGGAAGGGCGGCGCTATCAGGGTATCGTCGGCATCGAGCACGATCGCCTGGCCGGTTGCCTGGAAGCCTACTTCACCCAGTCCGAGCAGCTGCCCACGCGGCTGTGGCTGGCGGCGGACGGTGTCAGCGCCGGTGGCCTGCTGCTGCAGCGACTGCCCGACGAGTCGCTCAATCAGGATGACGACGCCTGGGATCGCGCCTATCACTTGGCTGCCACCCTCAGCGAACAGGAATTGCTGGAACTGGATGCGGCAACTTTGCTGGTGCGGCTGTTCCATGAGGAGCCATTGCGTGCCTTCGAACCCAAGGCGTTGCGTTTTGGTTGTACTTGTTCTCGTTCGCGCATCGCCGGGGGACTGATGTCGCTGGGGCACGAGGAATTGCGTCAGATCGTCGCGGAGCAAGGTACGGTCGAGACCCAGTGTCATTTCTGCAACACCCGCTACGCCTTCACCGCGGCCGATGTCGAAGCCTTGATCGAGGACCCCAGCGACGGCAGCCCAACGGTGCATTGAGCGGTTGCAGCGTCCAGGACCGAGCCGTCTCGCTGGCATGAACGGCAGGCTCGAGGTCATCGGGGCTGCGGCGTTGGTTGCAGGTTTGTAGTGGAATGACAGGAAATGCAGCAAAAAGGCCGAAATGTTGTAATTAAACTACAATAACGTCTTGAAAAATGGGCATTTCCTGTCTCGGGGTTTTTTGCCATAATCCCCGCCGATCCCGGACGCGTCGTCAGTCGAAGAAGACGGTCGAACCGCGTAGTCGACTCGCCGGATCCCTTGCGCCGTTCGCCCTGTCGGATGGCGCCAGTCCACGAGAGAGAAGCCGAAGGCCCAGGAATCCTATGACCACCACCACGCAGTCTTCTACCGTTCACGTCAACCTCAGCACTGCCGAGCTCATCGAGCGTGCGGTGGCCCAGGGCGAGGGCCGACTGGCCTCCCACGGCGCCCTCGTGGTCAAGACGGGTGAACGTACCGGGCGCTCCCCCAAGGACCGGTTCATCGTCGACGAACCGTCCACCAGCGCCCAGATCGACTGGGGCAGCGTCAACCGTCCCTTCGACGCCGAGCGTTTCGATGCACTGTGGGAGCGAGTGGAAGGCTACCTGGGCGAGAAGGACAGCTATGTCAGCGAGCTTCACGTGGGCAGCGATCCGACCCACTACCTGCCGGTTCGTGTGACCACCGAGACTGCCTGGCACAACCTCTTTGGCCGCACCATGTTCGTGCGTCCCGAGGCCTACAATGCGTCACGCAAGGACGAGTGGGAAATCCAGAATGCCCCGCACTTCGTGTGTGAGCCGAGCCGTGACGGCACCAACTCCGATGGCTGCGTGATCATCAACTTTGCCAAGCGCCGGGTGCTGATTGCCGGCATGCGTTACGCCGGTGAGATGAAGAAGGCCATGTTCTCGGTGCAGAACTTCCTGCTGCCCGAGGCCGACGTGCTGCCCATGCACTGCAGCGCCAACGTTGGCGAAGACGGCGAGACCACCCTGTTCTTCGGCCTGTCCGGCACCGGCAAGACCACCTTGTCAGCGGACCCGGGTCGCTACCTGATCGGCGACGACGAGCACGGCTGGGGCGTCGGTACCGTGTTCAACTTCGAGGGTGGCTGCTACGCCAAGTGCATCGACCTGTCGGAAAAGAACGAGCCGGTCATCTGGAACGCCATCAAGTTCGGTACCGTGCTCGAGAACGTGGTGCTCAACGATCGTCGTGAGCCGAACTACGCCGACGACAGCCTGACCCAGAATTCCCGCGCCGCCTATCCGCTCGAGCACGTCGACAAGCGTGTGGCCGAAAACCGCGCCGGCGAGCCCAACGCCATCGTCTTTCTGACCTGTGACATGAGTGGCGTGCTGCCGCCGGTGTCGGTGCTGTCCAAGGAGGCCGCCGCCTATCACTTCCTGTCCGGCTACACCGCCAAGGTGGGCTCCACCGAGATGGGCTCTTCCAGCGGTCTGGAAGCGACCTTCTCCACCTGCTTCGGTGCGCCGTTCTTCCCGCGCCCGGCCCGCGAGTACGCGGATCTGCTGATCAAGCGCGTGGCCGAGAAGGACGCCCAGGTCTACCTGGTCAACACCGGCTGGACCGGCGGTGCCTACGGCGAGGGCGGCTCACGCTTCTCCATCCCGACCACCCGCGCCATCATCCACGCGATCCAGACCGGCGTGCTGCGTGATGTGGAAACCCGCCACATCGACGGCCTGAACCTGTCGGTGCCGGTGTCCGTGCCCGGCGTCGACTCCAGCCTGCTGGACCCGCGTCAGACCTGGGAAGACCAGGCAGCCTACGATCGCAAGCGCAGCGAACTGGCGGGCAAGTTTGTCGAGAACTTCAAGAAGTTCGACGGCGTCAGCGACGCCATCGTCAAGGCGGGCCCGAGTCTGGTCTAGGCGGCTCCGGGCCTGGTCTAGGCGGCTTCGGGCCTGATACAGGCCGAGGGCCAAGTTTGTCGGGCTGACATACGGCCAAGAAGTTCGACGGCGTCAGTGACGCCATCGTCAAGGCGGGCCCGAGCCTGGTCTAGGCGGCTCCGGGCCTGGTTTAACCTGCGGGTTGCCAAGGCAGTAAACGACTGAACCTTGCCGCGAGGCAGGGGTCGAGAAGAGGAGAAGGCGATGGCCTTCTCCTCTTTTTTTGCTCTTGTTCCAGCGCCTTGCCGTCGATAGTTGGCGAAGGTCCGGACGGACAGCGACGATTGAGTGTAAGGAAGGGGAGGGGCAGACCGACCCAGCATAATCCTTGACGCAGGAGACTCTACAATGAAACGACGCAACTTCCTCGCGCTGCTCGGGCTCGGCGGCCTCGCCAGCATGGTGCCGGCGGTGGCCAATGCCCGCCCGGAGCTGGAGCTTTCGCCAAGTCCCGATATCGAGCCGCTGGAATTGAGCGAGAGCGAGTGGCGTGAGCGCCTGAGCCCAGCCCAGTACGATGTGCTGCGCGAGGCAGGGACCGAGCCGGCAGGCTCCAGTCCGCTCGACGGCGAGAAGCGTGAAGGTGAATTTCGCTGTGCCGGTTGTGATCTGTTGTTGTTCACCAGCGCCATGAAGTACGACTCCGGCACCGGCTGGCCGAGCTTCTACGAGCACGTGGAGGGCCACCTGCTGACCAGTGTGGACTACAAGATCCTGTGGCCGCGTACCGAGTATCACTGCGCTCGCTGTGGTGGTCATCAGGGGCACGTGTTCGAGGATGGGCCCGATCCCACCGGTCTGCGCTGGTGCAACAACGGGGTCGCGCTCAAGTTCGTCCCGGCCTGAACGAAAAGCTGCCCGGGGGATGACGCCGGGCAGCGGGTGGCGGCGGCGCAAAAGGGCGCTTTGTGATACCTTGGCCGGATCACAGACGTCGTATTGCCAAGGATTTCATGGACGCTACAGCCAAGATCATTGCCCGCCTGGCCGAAGAACTGGCGGTCAAGGCCCCTCAGATCTCCGCGACCGTCGAGCTGCTGGATGGCGGCGCGACGGTGCCGTTCATTGCGCGCTATCGCAAGGAAGTGACCGGAGGACTCGACGATACCCAGCTGCGCAACCTGGAAGAGCGCCTGGGCTATCTGCGTGAACTGGAAGAGCGCCGCACCACAGTGCTTGCGGCCATCGACGAGCAGGGCAAGCTCAGCGACTCGCTGGCCGCCAGCATCCAGGCCGCCGATACCAAGCAGCGCCTGGAAGACCTCTACCTGCCCTATCGCAAGAAGCGCCGGACCAAGGCACAGATCGCCCGGGAAGCGGGTCTCGAGCCGCTGGCCGACGCGCTGCTGGCCGATCCGACCCTCGACCCCGAGACCGAAGCCGCGGGCTACCTGCGGCCCGCCGAAGGCGAGACGCCGGCGATCGAAGACGCCAAGGCGGCGCTTGATGGTGCCAAGCAGATCCTGATGGAGCGTTTCGCCGAGGACCCCGAGCTGGTCGGGCGCCTGCGCGAGAGACTGTGGAGCGAGGGCGAGCTGTCCAGCCGCGTGATCGCCGGCAAGGAGCAGGAAGGCGCCAAGTTCTCCGACTACTTCGAACACGACGAACGGCTCGCCAAGGTGCCTTCTCACCGCGCCCTGGCGATGTTCCGTGGCCGCAACGAGGGTGTGCTGGCGCTGGCGTTGCGCCTGCCTGGCGAAGACGAGGCGCCGGTTCACCCAGCCCAGGTCGCCATCGCGCGTCACTTCGAGATTCGCGACGAGGGGCGCAAGGCCGACCGCTGGCTGGCCGAGGTGGTGCGCTGGACCTGGCGGGTCAAGCTCTACACCCATCTCGAGACCGAGCTGATGGGGCGTCTGCGTGAGCGGGCAGAAGGCGAGGCCATCGACGTCTTCGCCGCCAACCTCAAGGATCTGCTGTTGGCGGCGCCGGCCGGCCCCAAGGCCACGCTGGCCATCGATCCCGGCCTGCGCACCGGCTGCAAGGTGGCGGTGGTCGATGCCACCGGGCAGTTCCTCGAGCAGGCCACCATCTTTCCCCACGCCCCGCGCAATCAGTGGGATGCGTCGCTTGCCGAACTGGCGAAACTGGTCAAGAAACACGGCGTCGAGCTGATCGCCGTGGGCAACGGCACCGCCAGCCGGGAGACCGATCGGCTGGCCGGGGATCTGCTCAAGGCGATGAAGGATCCCCGGTTGTCGAAGGTCATGGTCTCGGAGGCGGGGGCTTCGGTGTACTCTGCCTCAGAATATGCCTCCCGTGAGCTGCCTGATCTCGACGTGACCATTCGTGGCGCGGTGTCGATCGCGCGCCGCCTGCAGGACCCCCTGGCCGAGCTGGTCAAGATCGAACCCAAGTCCATCGGCGTCGGCCAGTACCAGCACGACGTCTCCCAGGTCCAGCTGTCACGCAGCCTCGAGGTGGTCATCGAGGACTGCGTCAACGCGGTGGGGGTCGACCTCAATACCGCCTCCTCGGCGCTGCTGTCGCGGGTGGCGGGGCTCAATCCGGGGCTGGCCGAGAACATCGTCACCCAGCGCAACGCCAAGGGCGCCTTCCGTGATCGCCGTGATCTGCTCGAGGTGTCCCGGCTGGGGCCCAAGACGTTCGAGCAGTGCGCCGGCTTCCTGCGCATCATGAACGGCGCCAATCCGCTGGATGCCAGCGCCGTGCACCCGGAGGCCTATCCACTGGTCGAGCGTATCGCCGAGCGCAGCGGGCGCGAGCTGTCCGGGCTGATCGGCGACAGCGCCACGCTGAAGGCGCTCAAGCCCAGCGAGTTTGCCGACGAGCGCTTCGGGGTGCCCACCGTCAGCGATATCATCGCCGAGCTCGACAAGCCTGGCCGCGACCCTCGTCCCGAGTTCCGTGCAGCGCAGTTCCGCGAGGGCGTCGAGACGCTCAAGGACCTCGAGCCGGGCATGGTGCTGGAAGGTACCGTGACCAATGTCACCCACTTCGGTGCCTTCGTCGATATCGGTGTGCATCAGGACGGTCTTGTGCACATTTCAGCGCTGTCGGATCGCTTCGTCGAGGATCCACGCACCGTGGTCAAGGCGGGCGACATCGTCAAGGTCAAGGTGATGAACGTGGATCTGCAGCGCTCGCGTATCGGGCTGTCCATGCGCATGGACGATACTCCCGACAGCGCCGACGGAGGTGACGCTCGCCAGGCCCCCAGACGTCGCGAAGGCGGTGGCAAGGGCAAGGGCCCTCGGAGCCAGCAGGGTCGCGGTCAGGCAGGCAAGGGAGGGCGCGACGAGGCCGCTCCCATGGGCGCTCTGGGTGCCGCTCTGCTCAAGGCGAAGCAGGGTCGTTCTTGAAACCTGCCAATGGAACGCCATAATCTGTCGACCTTATCCAGCGATCTCGACTGTCGACATTCGCTGTCGACCGTATCTGTCGACTGAAACAACGGGCGCCTGAGCGCCCGTTGCCGTCGCCGCCATTCGAAGCAGGCCCCCGGGCCCTTCCACGACACGGGGTGTTCACCTTGTCCACTCAGCTTTCTTCGCTCCTCGAACGCCTGCGCGGCCCGGCGGCCGCACGACGCTTCGGCCGCCTGCGCCGCGGCATTGAAAAGGAGGGGCTTCGGGTCGACGACCGCGGCGTGATCGCGGCGACCTTCCATCCCCGGGCGCTGGGCTCCAAACTGACCCACCCCCATATCACCACGGACTACTCCGAGGCGCTGCTGGAGTACATCACGCCGGTCTACAGCCGTCCCGACGAGGCGCTGGAATTTCTGGCCGATCTCCATCGCTACACCTATCGCCATCTGGACGGAGAGTGGATCTGGCCGGCCAGCATGCCTTCCCGGCTCAATGGCAACGACAGCGTGCCCATCGCCGACTACGGGAGCTCCAATGTCGGCACCATGAAGCATGTCTATCGTCGCGGCCTGGACGCTCGCTACGGGCGGATCATGCAGTCGATCGCCGGCATCCACTACAACGTGTCGCTGCCCGACGACCTGTGGACGCTGCTGCAGACCCTGGACGAGCAGGAGCAGGTGTCCATGGGCGAGTATCGCTCGTCGCGCTACTTCGGGCTGATCCGCAACTTCCGGCGCCATAGCTGGCTGCTGCTGTATCTGTTCGGAGCATCGCCCGCCATCGACGACAGCTTTCTGGATGACGGCGAGATTCCTGAGGGTCTGGAACGCCTCGGCGAGCGCACCCTGGTATCTCGCTATGCGACCAGCTTGCGGATGTCCGATCTGGGCTACCAGAACAAGGTGCAGGATCAGCTCAAGATCTGCTTCAATTCGTTGTCGAATTACGTCAACACCCTGCGCCATGCCATCGCCACCGGCTGGCCGGACTACGAGGCGTTGGGTGTGCGTGATGGCGATAGCTGGCGTCAGCTCAACGCCAACATCCTGCAGATCGAGAACGAGTACTACAGCGATATCCGTCCCAAGCGGGTCACCCGTCACGACGAGACACCGAGCCAGGCCCTCGAGGCCCGCGGTGTCGAGTACATCGAGGTCCGCTGTCTGGATATCGATCCCTTCGCTACCCTGGGGATCGATGCCGCCCAGACACGCTTTCTCGACACCTTCCTGGTGTGGTGTCTGCTGTCCGACAGTCCCTGGATCTCCGACGAGGAGTGTGACCACCTGGACGACAATCGTCGCCTGGTGGTGGAGCGCGGTCGCGAGCCAGGGCTCGAGCTCAATGACCGAGGCAACCGCCGCGGTCTGGTCGACTGGAGTCGTGCCATCGTCGCCGAGATGCGCGAGGTCGCCGCGCTGCTCGACCAGCTCGAGGATGGCAGTCCCCACCAGCAGGCGGTGGACGCGATCGCGCCGCGCATCGATGATCCGTCGCTGACGCCTTCTGCTCGCGTGCTGGCGCGCCTCGAGGACAACGGTGAGGAGTTTGTGGAGGCCATGGTCGCCATCGCCCGTGAGCAGGCCGCTGCGCTGGCTGACGAGCCGCTCAATCGGTGTCGTGCGTCCATGCTGGAAGACCTGGTCGAGACCTCTCATCAGCAGCAGCGAGAGATCGAGGCGTCCGACACCAGCGATTTTGCTCAGTTCCTGAGCGACTATTTCAGCCGAGCCCGGGAGACTCGGGCGTTGGCACCCACGGATCAACCGACCCATAGCGGAGAGAGCCTGAAATGAGCGAGTGGAGCCTGCGGCAGTGGAGCCTGGCGGGACTGGGCTTTTGCGTGGCAATGATGGCCGTGGCCCTGGGGCTTGAACACCTGGTCGGGCTCGAGCCCTGTCCGCTTTGTGTGTTTCAGCGGGTGGCGGTGATCGCGGCGGGGCTGGTGTTTGCCGTGGCTGCGCTGCATGGACCTCGTGGTGCATTCGCCACAGTGGCCTACAGCGGTCTGGCGACCCTGGCGGTGCTGTCCGGGATCGCTGTTGCCGGGCGTCATCTGTGGCTGCAGTCGCTGCCGGCGGATCAGGTGCCGAGCTGTGGCCCTGGTCTCGACTACATGATCGATGTGCTGCCGCTACAGAAGGTCATCGCCTCGGTGTTGTCCGGCTCCGGCGAGTGCGCCGAGGTCGGCGCTACCCTGCTCGGGCTGTCGCTGCCAGGCTGGACGTTGATCGGCTTTGTGGTACTGCTGGCGGTGCCGGTGGGCATGCTCACGACGCTGCGGGCCACGACCAGCGGCTATCGCTGGAACGGCTGAAGCTTGGCGGTAGAGGCGTTCTCTGCGCCGTTTTGCTGTCGGTGATGACGGCCAATCAGGTACTTGGCATGCATTCGTTGACAGGGGCGGCGGCACGAGGGAGTCTGTTCATCCGCCTGGATTCGGGGTGAGGCAGTGCTAGGGAGGCCGCCATGTTGGAAGATTGCAAGACCGCTCGCGAACGCTGGGGAGGCGTCCATCGACTGATCGACCGCTGGCTCGAGCAGCGCGAGGGTCTGCTCGTTGTCTTGAATGAGCTCGAACAGTCATGCGATGCGGATCTGGAAACCATCACCAAGGAACGCATCGACACCTTCAGCGAGACGCTGATGGACTACATCAGCGCCGGCCATTTCGAGGTCTATCCGCAACTGAGGGAAGAGGCGCGTGCCTTCGATGACACGGCGGCACTGAATATCGCCGATCGTCTGCTGGAACGCCTCGAGATGTCCACCGAACTGGTGCTGTCCTTCGACGAGGACTACTCTACTCCGGTGCGCTGCCAACGCTTTCTGCCGCGTTTGCCGGCCTGGCTCGAGCGTCTGAAGAAGGGCCTGTCGGAGCGCTTCGGCCTGGAAGATCAGCTGATTGCACGGCTCCACGACGAGCACGCTCCCGCCGAAGGCATCTCCTGACAGGGGGTGCCGGAAGTGCGGGAGAGTGAAGGAGGGCAGTGAGGGCGGACCGTGAGGGCGGACAGTGAGTTAGAGGGTGAGTGAGAGGGTGAGTGAGAGGGTGAGTGAGCGTGCAAGGCCAGCGCGGTGCCTTGATCGCCTTCGATAACACCGAAGGCTTTGGCGGCGTCGTTCGCACCAGGCCGCCGATTTCGCCCGCTCCCGATACTCGAAGATCCGACAGTTCCGACACTTCTGGATCTGGCGCTTGAGGGGCCGCCACGTCAGATCGTCCAGGCGGACGTGCCTGGCGACAGCCCAGGTCGGCGGTGCGAAGCCAGGTCAATTGCGTCGGGCCAATTGAGTTTTGTGCACTGCAAGCATAAGATTTTCCGCGTCCTGAACGCCGCCCGAGGCAGCCAAGGTGTCGGCCGACGTCTGCATGATGCCGCCCGGGCCCCTTCACGGCGACAATCCCAAGGAGCCATGATGAAAGACCCCGTACGTATTGCCATCACCGGTGCCGCCGGTCAGATCAGCTACTCTCTCGCCTTCCGTATCGCCGCCGGCGACATGCTGGGCCCGGACCAGCCGGTCATCCTGCAGCTGCTCGAGATCACTCCGGCCATGGAAGCGCTGAATGGCGTGGTGATGGAGCTCAACGACTGCGCCTTCCCGCTGGTTCAGGACATCGTCGCCACCGACGATGCCAACGTGGCCTTCAAGGACGCCGACTTCGCCCTGCTGGTGGGTGCCCGTCCGCGCGGTCCGGGCATGGAGCGCAAGGACCTGCTCGAGGCCAACGCCGCCATCTTCTCCGCCCAGGGCAAGGCCATCAACGACAACGCCAGCCGTGACGTTCGCGTGCTGGTGGTGGGCAACCCGGCCAACACCAACGCCCTGATCGCCTCCTGCAACGCGCCGGACCTCGACGCCGGTCAGTTCACCGCGATGATGCGTCTGGACCACAACCGGGCCAAGACCCAGCTGGCGCAGAAGGCCGGCAAGCACGTCACCGACGTCGACAGCATGATCGTCTGGGGCAACCACAGCGCGACCCAGTACCCGGATCTGTCCCACTGCAAGGTGGACGGCAAGCCGGCCTTCGACCTGGTCGAGCGCGACTGGTACGAAAACGACTTCATCCCGACCGTGCAGCAGCGTGGCGCCGCCATCATCAAGGCGCGTGGTGCATCCTCCGCTGCCTCCGCCGCATCCGCCGCCATCGATCACATGCGTGATTGGGCGCTGGGCAGCGACGGCATCGTCAGCATGGGCATTCCTGCCGACGGCAGCTACGGCGTCGAGCCGGGCATCATGTATTCCTACCCGGTGGTGTGCAAGGACGGCAAGTACGAGATCGTCCAGGGCCTCGAGGTCGACGAGTTCAGCCGCACCAAGATGAAGGCGACCGAAGACGAGCTGCGCGAAGAGCGCGCTGCGGTCGAGCACCTGCTGGGCTGATATCGGTCTCGCAAGGCCCGACAGGGCCTTGCAGAGCATCGCCTGCACGTCGACCAGTGGTCATCGTGCCAACGAAGAACCCCGCCACATTGTGGCGGGGTTCTTTTGTGGATGGCGTCGGCGTCGGGCGAGGGGGCTTGGCACAACCGCGCTTGGCTCAACCGCGCAGGGAGATGATCTTCCAGCCCTTGGCCTCGGCGACTTCGCGCAGGGCCGGGTCCGGGTCCACCGCGACCGGATGATCGACCTGCTCGAGCAGCGGCAGGTCGTTGTGGGAGTCGCTGTAGAACCAGGCGCCGTCGAGGGTGTCGTCGCGCTCAGAAAGCCACTGTTCGAGGCGGGTCACCTTGCCCTGCTGAAAGCTCGGCACGCCGCTGACCCGGCCGGTGTAGCGGCCATCGACGAGCTCCGGTTCCACGGCGATCAGGTCATCGATGCCCAGACGTTCGGCGATGGGGCCAGTGATGAAGCGATTGGTGGCGGTGATGATCAGCAGGGTGTCGCCCCGCGCGCGGTGGCGGGCGATCAGTTCCTCGGCCTGGGGCAGGATGGCGGGCTCGATCTTGCTGGCCATGAACTGCTGGTGCCAGGCGGCGAGCTGTTCCATGGAATTGTCCGCCAGTGGCTTCAGGGCCACCTCCAGGAAGGCCATCATGTCGAGACGACCGGCGTCGTAGTCGGCCTTGAAGCGGTCATTGGCCTCGCGATAGGCCACCGCGTCCACGGCGCCCTGCTCGAGCAGGAATTCGCCCCAGGCATGGTCGCTGTCGATCGACAGCAGGGTATTGTCCAAATCGAAGATGGCCAGACTCAAGGTGTGTCTCCCGGCGCTTGGGTGAGGCGACCTCCCGGCCCGGCGATCTGTGTCGGAGTGGCCAGCAACAGGCGTACGTCATGCCCATGGGCCCCTGGCCCGGGAAGGCCACAAAGGGGGCGATTATGTCAGAACCTCGGCAGGGGTTCGAGATGTCGTATTGATGCGCTTCGAGCCATTGTGGAAGAATGCAGTCAATACCGATTGGAAAGGTGAAGCCCGTGATCGACGCAGACGGCTTTCGCCCCAACGTTGGCATCATCATCGTCAACGACCAGGGGCAGCTGCTATGGGCGCGTCGGGTAGGGCAGAACGCGTGGCAATTTCCCCAGGGAGGCATCAAGTCAGATGAGACGCCCCAGCAGGCTTTGTTCAGAGAGCTCCACGAAGAAATCGGCCTGACCGCCGAGGATGTGGAGGTACTGGCCTGCACCAGGGGGTGGCTACGCTACCGCCTGCCGCGACGCATGGTTCGCACACATTCGCGCCCAGTGTGCATAGGACAGAAACAGAAGTGGTTCCTGCTGCGGATCCGCTGCCAGGAAAGCCGCATCTGTGTGGATGGCACCCCCAAGCCCGAGTTCGATGGCTGGCGTTGGGTCAGTTACTGGTATCCGCTGGGGCAGGTGGTACCGTTCAAGAGGGAGGTCTACCGCCGAGCACTACGTGAGCTATTGCCTCGCGCCCAGAGCCTGGCGCTGGAGAAGGGATGAATCCAGCGCCCGCGGCAGCACATCAGCCACGTCGGCGAGAGGCCGGTGGCGTTGCTGCCTCCCACTTATCGTTCGGTCGCCCCATGGCCGGACCAGTACAAGAACAGGGGTGAGACCTTTCCATGCTCAAGGTCCTGCAACGAATCATTCAGGAGGTCAACAGCGCGCGCAGCCTGGACGCGGCGCTGGCGACCCTGGTGCGCCGGACACGCAAGGCGATGCAGACCGATGTCTGTTCGTTCTACCTGTTTGACGGCGAACGCGATGCGCTGGTGCTGATGGAGACCATCGGCCTGAGAACCCAGGCGGTGGGCCAGGTGGCTCTGCCGGTAGGGGAGGGGCTGGTCGGCACCGTGGCCCGCCGCGAGGAACCGCTCAACCTGGAGGACGCCCAGGCTCACCCCAGTTTCCGTTATTTCGAGGCCACCGGTGAAGAGCGCTACTCGAGCTTTCTCGGTGTGCCCATCATCCATCAGCGCCGCATGCTCGGTGTGCTGGTGGTGCAACAGGCAGAGCGTCGTCGTTACGATGAATCCGACGAGGCCTTCCTGGTCACCATGGGCGCCCAGCTTGCCGGGGTGCTGGCCCATGCGCTGGCTACCGGTGGGTTGACCTGCCCGGCCTTTCCCGGTGTCCAGGCGACCTTCATCGGGGTCGCCGCCTCACCCGGCATGGCCATCGGCGAAGCGGTGGTGCTGTCACCGCCGGCCGATCTCGACAGCGTGCCGGATCTGGTGCCCACCGACGTCGAGTTCGAGATCGCGCGACTCAAGGACGCCATCGCCCGGGTGCGCGAAGAGATTCGTGCCGCCGGCGAGCGGCTGGCCAATCGTATCTCGGCCCAGGAGCTGGCGCTGTTCGACGTCTATCAGCAGATGCTCGGTGAGGCGGCCCTGTCCCAGGAAGTCGAAAAGCGTATCCGCGAGGGCCAGTGGGCGCCCGGCGCCCTGGCCGACGTGGTGCGCCGCCATGTGCAGTATCTGGAGAGGGTGGACGACGATTACCTGAGAGAGCGTGCCGCCGACGTGCGCGATCTTGGACGTCGAGTGCTGGCCCATCTGCAGGAAGAGTCGCCGCGGTTGCCCGAACACTACCCCCAGGGGGCCATCCTGATCGGTGACGAGATCAGCGTCGCGCTGCTTGGCGAGGTGCCCCGGGACCGACTTGGCGGACTGATCTCGGTACGCGGGTCGAGCAACTCCCACGTGGCCATCATCGCCCGTGCCATGGGGATTCCGCTGGTGTCGGGGATGATCGACCTGCCGTTGCCGCGACTCGACGGTGCCCCGCTGGTGCTGGACGGTCACCGAGGGCGCGTGTTCGTGCGCCCTGGTCCGGAGCTGGTGGCCCATTACCAGAGCCAGATCGACGAGGAGAAGGCCCTGGCGGCGCTGCTCGAACACGAGCAGGACCTGCCCAGCGTGACGCCGGACGGTCACGCCATGACGCTGATGGTCAATACCGGGCTGACCGTCGATACGGTTGCATCGCTCAAGACGCGTATCGGCGGGGTTGGGCTGTATCGCACCGAAGTACCGTTCATGATCACCGAACGTTTCCCCGGCGAGCAGGAGCAGACCCGGCTGTACAGGGAGCAACTCGAGAGCTTTGCCCCGCTTCCGGTGGTGATGCGGACCCTGGATATCGGTGGCGACAAGGACCTGCCGTACTTCCCCATCGAGGAGGCCAACCCCTTCCTCGGCTGGCGCGGTATTCGCGTCACCCTGGATCACCCCGAAGTGCTGATGGTACAGCTGCGCGCCATGCTCCGGGCCTCCCAGGGGCTCGACAACCTCGAGCTGCTGCTGCCCATGGTGACCAACGTCGATGAAGTCGATGACACCCTGAAGCTGATCGAGCGGGCGATCATCGAGCTGGGCGAAGAGGGGGTGGACGTGCGCCGGCCGCGCCTCGGGGTGATGCTCGAGGTGCCGGCGACGCTCTACCAGCTCAAGGCACTGGCGGCGCGGGTCGACTTTTTCTCCGTGGGCAGCAACGACCTGACCCAGTACCTGCTGGCGGTGGATCGCAACAACCCGCGGGTCGCTGACCTCTACGATTCCTGTCACCCGGCGGTGCTGTCGGCGCTGCATCGCCTGGCCGCCGAGAGCAGCGAGCTGAATGTGCCGACCTCGGTGTGTGGCGAACTCGCCGGCGACCCGGCAGGTGCGCTGCTGCTGATGGGCATGGGCTTCCGGGTGCTGTCGATGAATGGCCCCAACCTGCCCCGCGTGCGGGCGGCCATTCGCCGGGTATCGCGGGAGGCGGCAGCCGAGCTGGTGGAGCAGACCCTTGCGCTGGATACGCCAGCGGAGGTGCGCGCCCACCTGGCGAGCCGCATGCAGGCCTGGCAGCTGGCCCATCTGCTGCCGCCCAGGGATTGAGCGAGGCAACGGCCGTCAAGGAAGGCCGCGCGCCTTGGCATCTCGCAGCGTGGCCAGCGACGCTTCAGCCGTCTCGTTCGATGGTCAGCGCCAGCCGGGTCTCGCCCTGAGGCCGCCCGCCCGGGCCAAAGCGCCGTTCCGAGATGTCGAAACGCTCGCCGTTCACGTCGCGGTGCAGCGTCAACTCGCTGGTGGCACGGGTGCCGTAGTCGTCGCCGACGATAAAGGCCGGTGACAGGAAGCGTTCGAGCTCCAGCCCCACGCCGGTGTCCGGCAGGCTAGCGTCCGGCACCGGGTGGCGGTCGAGGAAGCCCTGGCGGGCGTTTGCCAGGGAGGCGTGTCTGGCCTCGGCGATGTCTTCGGCCAGGGCGTTGCGCACCTGGACCAGCTTGGGCCAGGGGGTATCCAGAGAGGCGTTGGACAGGCCGTGCACTCCGGCCTCGACCGCCTGCAGTGCGCAGCCGTGGCGATGCCGCTCGAGGTGCCACAGCCGCTTGCCGTCGCCGATCAGCAGATTGAAGCCACCGTAGCGCAATGCCTCGCCCGCACTCTGGCATTCGAGCCAGGCTTCGAGGTCATCGGTTTCAAGGCCACGGCGCACCAGCAGGCCGCGGCTTTCGCTCGGTTGCGGAGGTATCAGTTCCGGGTCGCGAACATTGGTGATGGCGGCGAAGCGGCCGCGACGATGGATGCCGAGCCAGGTCCCGCCGGCCTCGAGGTCGCGACCGGCGACCAGTCCCGGGGCGTCCGGCCAGGCGGCCAGGGGCGCGGTGGGGCGCGCGTGGACCTCGTCGCGGTTGGCGATCAAGGTGATCGGCCGCGCACTGTCCGGGGCGAAGTGAAAGGCAATCAGGCACATGGGCGCAGCGTAGCCGGATTTTCTGCCCAGGGGAATCCGGGGCGAGCCTACAACTGTGCCACCATGACAGGCTGCGGCCGGCAACGTACACTCTTGGCTTCTTCATTCAACAGGATGGAAGATGGAAGGCGACGATAGCAGGGATCGCTTTTGGCGCAGGCTGGTGATTCCCATCCTGTGGCCAGTGGTAGCCGCCCAGGGGGTGCTGCTGGCGCTGTGTCTGGTGCTGGGCGCCTCGCTGCACTGGCTGATGCCCGCCGCCGCCGGCTGGAGTACCACCCTGTGGATCGTCATGGGGTTGCTGGTGGGCACCACGCTCAACATCCTCGTTTTCCTGGTGCTGCTCAAGCATCGCCTATCCCGCGCTCAGCGTGACTTCGACAGCCTGCTCGAACGGGTCGAGAGCCAGTTGTCGCCACAACTCGATGGGCGGCACGAAGCACCCTCGCCGGAAGACTCGCTGATGGAGCGAGTCAGGAGGCTGCTCGAGGCCATCGACGCTCGACCGAAGGCAGGCCAAAGACGGCGCGGCAGTCCGCCTGACGTAGAGAGCAGTGATGCGGTTTGGCTCGAAAGCCAGGGGGAAGTCAGAGGAGATATCGGAGTAGATAGCCGAGCAGATAGCCGAGCAGAGAACACGCCGGATTCGCTGGGCGAGCCCAGCGACTGGGAGCACGAAAGCCGGCGCCTGGCCGCGGCGCTGTCCCGCGCCAGAGAAGAGTCGCGTCTGAAGTCGAGCTACCTGAGCCACGTCGGCAAGGCATTGGCGCCCTTGATCGCCGAGCTCGATCAGCTGATCAACCGGGCCGGAGACGGCGCCGAGCCCGAGGCGTTACGCCGACTGAGCGATATACGGTTGTTGCTCGACAACCTCGAGGACGGCGCCGACACGGCGCCTGTGGCAGAGCCTTCCGAGGCATCGGCCGACGAAGTGACCCCCAGGGTGCTGATCGTCGACGATGGTCCGGTCAACCTGATGCTGGCGCGGGAGGTTCTCGAGCGCCGAGGTGTCGAGGTGGTGACCGCGACCCGCGGAGAGGAAGCGCTGGAGCGGCTGGCGGCGGTTGCCGTCGATCTGGTGCTGATGGATATCGTGCTGCCGGATATCGACGGCGTCGAGACCTGCCGTCGTCTACGCGCGATGGAGGCTGCGGACTCGGGCCGCCCGCGTGCGGTGGTGATCGCCTTGACCGCCAATGCCAGCGACCAGGACCAGGCGCGCTTTCAGCAGGCCGGCATGGACGCCTGGCTGGCCAAGCCCTATCGTCCCCAGGCGCTGCTCGAACTGCTCGATCACTGGCTGCCGCTGTCGATGAGGTCGGTCTGATGCTGGCGTCCCTGGTCTCCTATCTGGCGCTCGGTACCGCGGCGGGCTTCCTGGCCGGACTCTACGGCGTGGGTGGCGGGCTGATCATCGTGCCCAGCCTGATGACGGTATTCGCGCTGCAACAGGTGTCCGGCGAGGTGGCCATGCATCTGGCGGTGGGGACCTCGCTTGCGACTATCGTGATCACCGGCGCTTCGTCCGCCTGGGGCCACTTTCGCCGGGGCAGCATTCGGCGTGACTGGCTGGTAGCGCTGCTGCCGGGGCTGGTGATGGGCGCCGTGCTCGGGGTGTTCGTCGCCGGCGCCCTGTCCGGGGGATTGCTCGGCACGCTGTTCGGCGTCTTTCTGCTGCTGGTCGCCGCCAAGCTGGTGCTGGGGCGCTCGCCCAAGGCGGGGCGTCAGGCCCCCGGGCGTGGCAGCATGGTCGTCGCCGGCGGTGTCATCGGAGGTGTCTCCGCCCTGTTCGGTATCGGTGGGGGGACACTGAGCGTTCCCTGGCTGATTCGCTGCGGTGCCAGCATGACCCAGGCGGTCGGTACCTCGGCGGCCTGCGGACTGCCCATCGCCCTGGTCGGCGCCGTGACCTTCATCGCCGTGGGCCTTGGTGATCCGCGACTGCCCGATGGCGCCTTCGGTTTTGTCATGCTGCCGGCGCTTTTGGGGATTGCCCTGACCAGCGTTCCCTGTGCGCGGCTTGGTGTGCGACTGGCGCATCGGTTGCCCGCTCGGGTGCTCAAGCTGTCGTTCGCGCTGTTGCTGACGGTGGTGGGGCTCGGCTTCCTGCTGTAGCGAACCGTCGCCGCCGCTTGCTGTCCTATTGCCGCTGTGGCGTTTTTCTGGCGGTCATCCGCTCGTATAGCGCTACGTTACTCTCTGGTCACCTCGGTCACTTTCAGGAAATCTACCGACTATGCTGTCTTATCCCCAGATCGATCCCGTTGCCATCTCGCTGGGTCCGCTCCAGGTCCACTGGTATGGACTGATGTACGTGGTGGGCTTTGTCGCTGCCTGGTGGTTGGGCTGTCGGCGCGCTCACCGCATCGGCCTGACCCGGGACGACGTGGGCGACCTGCTGTTCTACGCAGCCCTCGGCGTGGTGCTCGGCGGACGCCTTGGCTACGCGCTGTTCTACGGGCTGGATCAGTGGCTCGCGGACCCGCTGTGGATCGTCAAGGTGTGGGACGGGGGCATGAGCTTCCATGGCGGCCTGCTCGGGGTCTTGCTGGCGGCCTTGCTGTTCGCCCGGCGCAAGAACCTGGCGTTCTTCACCCTGACCGACTTCGTCGCGCCGCTGGTGCCGATCGGCCTGGGGGCCGGGCGTATCGGTAACTTCATCAATCACGAACTGCCGGGCCGCGTCACTGACCTTCCCTGGGGCATGCCGTTCCCTGGCTACGGCCCCGAGCCGCGTCATCCTTCCTCGCTGTACGAGGCGCTGCTCGAAGGCCTGGTACTGTTCGTGGTGCTGTGGTGGGTGTCGAGCACACCGCGACGTCGCGGCCTGGTCTCTGGTCTGTTCCTGTTGATCTACGGCTTGAGTCGCTTCGCCGTGGAGTTCGTGCGTCAGCCGGACCCGCAGCTTGGCTTCATTGCCCTGGGCTGGGTCACCATGGGCATGCTGCTTAGCCTGCCGATGATCCTGTTCGGCGTGCTGTTGGTGGCCTGGTCTCGCCGCCAGCCGGTGGATGCCAGCAAGGTGCCTGCGGCCGGCTAGGCGCTGACGATCCGCCGATGCATGATGCGGCCGCCTTGGCCGGGCCCGGTTGGTCACGCCCGAGAGGCTGCGTCACGCAGGCCGGGCCCCGGTGGCCGCGCCAAGCTGGCCGCGCCAAGCTGGCCGCGTCTGGCATCGAAGCATGCCGAGCAGTACAATTGCCGGTTTTTCTGGTTTCGAGAAACCGTCCCGAATCCGTCACGACCAAGCGAGTGAATCCCGATGCCTGTTGATAGCGCTGCCGAAGCCACCGACCTTCCCGCCCTGGAGCAGCCGTATCTGGATTTGATGCGCAAGGTGCTGGACGAAGGTATCGAGCGTGACGACCGCACCGGCGTGGGCACACGCTCGATCTTTGGTCATCAGATGCGCTTCGATCTGTCCCGCGGCTTTCCGCTGGTGACCACCAAGAAGCTGCATCTGCGTTCGATCATCCATGAGCTTCTGTGGTTTCTGAAGGGTGATACCAATATCGCCTACCTCAAGGAAAACGGCGTGCGTATCTGGGACGAATGGGCCGACGAGAACGGCGACCTCGGCCCTGTCTATGGCTATCAGTGGCGTAGCTGGCCGGATCCTCGCGGTGGTAGCGTCGATCAGATCGAGACACTGCTCGACCAGCTTGCCACCAACCCGCGCTCACGGCGGCTGATCGTGTCCGCCTGGAACCCGGCGCTGGTAGACGAGATGGCACTGCCTCCCTGTCATTGTCTGTTCCAGTTCTACGTGGCCGACGGCAAGCTGTCCTGCCAGCTATATCAGCGCAGTGCCGATATCTTCCTCGGCGTTCCCTTCAATATCGCAAGCTACGCGCTGCTCACTCGGATGATCGCCCAGGTGGCGGGTCTTGCCCCCGGTGATTTCGTTCACACCCTGGGGGATGCTCACCTTTATCTGAACCATCTCGAACAGGCCGAGTTGCAGCTGAGTCGAACGCCCACCCGGGCGCCTCGCCTGGAGCTGGAGCCGTCGGTGGATAACCTGTTCGACTTCCGTTTCGAGCACATCAGCATCCACGACTATGAACCCCATCCCCATATCAAGGCCGAGGTAGCGGTATGAGCAGCGCCGACAATGCGAGCGAAGGCCAGGATCTGGCGAGGCTCGACACCTTCGTGCCGGTGGCGATGATCGCCGCCATGTCGCGTAACCGGGTCATCGGGGTCGACAACCAGCTGCCCTGGTACCTGCCGGAGGACCTCAAGTTCTTCAAGCGCATGACCCAGGCCAAGCCCCTGGTGATGGGACGCAAGACCTTCGAGTCCATCGGCCGTCCGCTGCCTAACCGGCTGAATATCGTGGTCACCCGTGACACCTCCTTTCATCACGACGGCGTCAGGGTCTGTCACGACCTGGCAAGCGCCATCGAACTGGCCGACCGTCAGGCCACCATCGAGGCCGCCGAAGAGATCATGGTCATGGGCGGGGCTCAGATCTACGCCCAGGCCATGCCGATTGCATCGCGGCTCTATCTCACCGAGGTGGATGTCGATATCGAAGGTGACGCCCACTTCCCGGCGCTTGGGGGCGACTGGCAGGAAGTCGCCAGCGAAGCCGGCTCGCCGAGCGAAGGCCAGCCCGCCTACCGTTTCGTTCGCTACGAGCGTTCAGCCGAGAGCTGAACCGCCGCTTGCGTGGTTGCGGATTTGCGGTAATGCCACGGGACGAAATTGGCGTCTTGCTGGTGACACAATGAGCGTCGCCGAGCGGCGACAATTGCGACATCGCAAGCCCTGGCACAGACTGTGGCGACAACCCTGACAACAGCGGGGCGTGACCGGAGTCACCCCTGCAACGCGGCATTTTGCTGAGCCTGGAGGAGTCGACGTGATCGAGACACACGCAGAACACCCGTTGGAGGCGCTCGAGCAACGCACGGCGACGCTATTGGACGGACTGCGTGAGGGGCGTCGGCGCGAGCGGCAGCTGTCCAGCGAGCACCAGCGGATGGCCGACGAGCGCCAGCGCTTGATGGATGAGTGCGAACGGCTGGCGTCCGAACGAGAGCGGTTGAGCGCTGAGCTGAACGCCGAATTGACCGCCGCCCGAGAACGTCAGCGTGAGCTCGAGTCGCAGCTTGGCAGCGCCGTCGAGCGCAGCGGTCAGCTCGAGACGGAGCTTGAGGCACTGCGCGCCGAGCGCCAGGCGCTGTTTGAAGAAAATAGCGAACTGACCGAGGAAAATCGCGAACTCGACGAACAGAATCGCGAACTCGAGGCCCACAATGCCAGGCTGCGTGAGCGCGTCGAGCATCCCGAGGCCGAGCCTCAGTCCCCCGCCTTTATTCGCCCCAAGCGACGTGCCCAGGGCCTGGCCGCCCTGATGCAGCATCGCCCGCGTCATGCCAGTGGTGATCAGTCAGCCGACGAGACAGACGATCGGACGACTGAACAAGCAGCCGACCAGGCGTCTGACCAGACAGCGGCTCATACAGCCGTTGAGCAAACCGAGCAAGCCGACAAGACATCTGCCGAGCACAGCGGTGAGCAAGCGCCTGACCAGTCCCGTGCCCAGTCTCCTGAGCAAGCCCCTGAGCAAGCCTCTGACCAGGATGCTGAGCGAGATGGCGAGCCGGCCGGCGAGGTCGCTTCGGCTGTAACGGCCAGCGAGGCGTCCCCGGCCCCGTCCACTGACGCGACGATGTCATCCGACGCCTCTCGGTCGCAGTCAAGCCAACAAAGCCAAGGGGCGCCTTCCAGGGACGCTGACCTCCAGGGTGATACATCCGAAGCGACGGCCTCCGACGAGGCTGGCCGCCAGGGGGATCTGGCCATCGACAAGGCGCCGTCTCCCCAGGCGCTGTTGGGTGAGTGGTACCGGCGTTATGACAAGACCTTCTTCAAGGGCCACACCCGTCCCTTGAAGGTGGGCATCCACGAGGACCTGGCGGCCAGCGAGCCCTGGCCCGAGAAGCTGGTGCGGCGGGCCCTGGCCTGCTACGTCAACCTGCCGCGGTATCTCAAGTCGGTCAGGGAAGGCGCCGAGCGCATCGACCTCCAGGGCGCGCTGGTCGGGGAGGTCGATGCCCAGGCCGCCGAACACGCCAAGCGCAAGCTGGACCGCCTGCAGGCGGAGCAGCAAGGGCGCGGCAAGGTGTCGCAGCGGCGCAGCGGCCAGGGCCGGCGGCGCGCTGGCGCAGGCAAGGGCAAACAACCCCAGGGCGCATCAAAGGCCGACCCGCAGCCCCATCGGGAAGCCGAGAGTGAACAGAGCAGCCGCACGGCGATGTCACAGGGGCACGCCCCGCATCTCCACCAGCCACAGAACGATTCCAGGCACCAGCCTCATGGCCACGACAGCGAGGAATCGCGTCTGCAGCGCAAACTCGACGCCCTGATGGCCCGCCACAATGGTAGTCACTGACCGCGCTCCCTGGGTGTGGTCGTTGTCTGGGCGCTTTATGCCTGGTCCTGATGTGCGGCCCTCAATTGTGCGGTCCTTATGGGCCGCCGCCGCCGTTGACGACTGTCGACAGTGTTCAACCCAGCTGACTTGAAAGCGTCACATCAGCGGGGCATGATGTAGTCGCCATGCCCGGCGCAGCATTCTATGCAGAATCGGTACGAGGTTAGCGAACAATGTTCGTTAAGTCGGTTTTCCGGTTCCAGCGCTGGCGGCGCCTTCGCAGGGATCGGTGTCGAATCGAGGGGCAGCGGGAACGAAAACAGTGTTTTTTTCTTGTTGCGCTCCTGAGAATCCCGGTATATGGTTGCCCTTGCGAGCATTGGACTATAACAAGGCTTCGCCGCTGTCAGGCTCGCTGCCTCGGTTCCCTGCCAGGAACCACAAGGCCAGAAAAACGAGCCGGCAATGACCGGCAAGCCAAGGCTGCCAAGCGCAGCAACGATCGAAACAGCAAGCTAGTCAAAAGGAACTCAGCAATGAAAAAGACACTGTTAGCGACTGCCATCGCCGGTGCTGCCGCCTTTACCGCTGCAGGCGCCCAGGCTGCCACCGTCTACAACCAGGACGGCACCAAACTCGACATCTACGGCAACGTCCAGATTGTCTACGCCGGGGTGAAGGACGAAGACGGTCACTCCCGTGACGAGATTGCCGACAACGGTTCTACCTTCGGCTTCGCCGCTGAGCACGTCATCTACAACGGTCTGATCGGCTACGCCAAGATCGAAATCGACGACTTCAAGGCCGACGAAATGAAGGTTGCTGGTCGTGATGCAGGCGACACCGCCTACATCGGCCTGAAGGGCAACTTCGGTGACGCGCGCATCGGTTCCTATGACTCCCTGCTGGACGACTGGATCCAGGATCCGATCTCCAACAACGAATACTTCGACGTCTCCGACTCCAACACCTTCAAGGGTGCTCCGGGTGAAGACGCCGATGACGCCAGCGTTGTTGCCGGCGATCCCGAAGGCGACAAGATCACCTACACCTCTCCGGTCTGGGGCGGCTTCCAGTTCGCTCTGGGTACCCAGTACAAGGGTGACGCCGAGAACGAAAACCTGACCGACGGTGGCGAAGCCTCCATCTTCGGTGGTCTGAAGTACACCATCGGCGGCTTCTCTGTCGCCGGTGTCTACGACGACCTGGGCATCTACGACATCGAAGACCAGTCTGTCAGCTACCTCTCCACTGACGTGGCTGCTGACGGCACTGTGACCACCACTCAGAAAAACGTCACCATCGATGACGAAGATCTGGGCGACCAGTACGGTGTCACCATGCAGTACCAGTGGGACAGCCTGCGCGTCGCCGTCAAGTACGAGCGCTTCGAGTCTGACAACGACTTCCTGAAGGACGCTGACTACTACGCCATCGGTGCCCGTTACGGCTACCTGAACGGCATGGGTGACGTCTACGGCTCCTACCAGTACATCGACTTCGGTGGCAGCGGCTTCAGCGACTTCGACAGCGCCAACGATGACGAGAACGACGACGACAACGTCAACGAGGTTGTTGCCGGTGTGACCTACAACATCTCCGACGCCATGTACACCTACGTGGAAGGCGCCGTGCGTGACCGTGACAACGACCAAGGTGACGGCTACGCCGTGGGTCTGACCTACCTGTTCTAATCCGACAGGTTTGACCCCCTAGCGTTGGAACGCTATAAACGAAAGCCGATCCTCCGGGATCGGCTTTTTTTCTGCTCTCAATCGGCAAGCATGTGAGGATCCATGAAAGACGTCACCCTACCCGCGGCGCTGCTGGCGCTTGGTGTTGCCCTTGCAGGTACCACCGTACAGGCTTCCGACAGTGCCATGACCGAGCGCTTTCGCGAGGAAAACCGCCAGCTCGATCTGACCGGCTTCTTCAAGCCGGAGAGTGACGCCCGCAGCCAGAGCTTCATGTTCGGATCCCCCCATGCCCACGACTTCGAGGTGGAAGAAGAAGGCGTCTACCGCTTCGAGAGCCGCGTCAGCGCAGGCTACGAAGACAGCTACCAGATCGATGCGGTGCTGATGGATGATGCCGGCAACGTGATCGCTCGGGGCGAGGGCTACGGTCAGGACGGCGGTCTCCAGTTGGAGAGTCGCCTGACGCCTGGCATGTACGAGCTGCAGGTCAAGGGCACCCGCTTTGGCCGACGCGGCCGCGCCGGCGACGGCTACAGCATCGCCGTGGTGGGTCTCGATGATCGCGGCAATCGTATCGAGGTGGATGATGGCACGGGTCTGCAGTTCGTGGGCTCGGATCGTGACGGAAGCCAGAGCGCCTTTGTTACCAGTCGTGACGCCGTGGTCACCTTGGGTAGTCAATCCGGTGCCTCCGGGGCCGCCGCGACTCAGTCTGCCGCAGCCCAGTCCTCCAGCGCAGCAGCGACTTCTGCGTCTGCCTCCTCCGCAGCGGCAGCAGGCGAAGTGGCCTCAAGCGCTGGTGCCTCGGCGGCCACCACGGCGTCCACGGCCGGGGTGGCGGGTTCCTCCTCGGCGGCCGGTGCCACAGCAGGTGCAGCCGCCGGCGCTGGCGCGGCGGCCAGCGTCAGCGGTAGCGCAGCACGCAGCGATAACCCGGATGAGCGTCAGGTGCAGAGCGTCAAGACCGACGTCAAGATTCGCGCTCGCGGTGAGGTACTGAGCTTCAACGTGGCCGAGCCGAGCAGTGTGCGCATCACCACCTCGACCTTCCCGCCGGGCGACGAAGACACCTATCGCCTGACCATGGAGGTGGCCGATTCCTCCGGGCGTATCGTCGCCGAGGGCGAAGGCCAGGGCTTCAACGGCAACGTCGATCTGACCACCCAGCTGGACCCGGGCATGTACCATATCCGGGTCGCCGGTCAGAAGTTCGGCAACGCCCAGGACGGCCCCAACAACTACGAGCTCAAGGTCGTGCTCGACAACTGATATCGCGAGCGACGTATCGTCGCGAGTGGTGACAACAGGACGGGCCCTTCGGGGCCCGTTTTTTTGTGCAAGACGTCGGTGTCCAGCAGGTGTCGTAAAAAAGATCCGACAAACAGAATGCCCCCGCCTTGGGGCGGGGGCTTAAGGTTTAGCTGTGACTGAATTCAGCGGGTGTCACTGCTCGCCTGGTGGCAAGATGGCTCAGTCACCGACCCTTGCGATGGCCTCACGGACACCTGCGGCGTACTCCGGGTGGCACTTCTCGAAGTGGCCGAGCTGACGCTCCTTGATAAAGTCCGGGACACCCTGCATATGCCGGGCGATATTGCCGAACAGTCGCTCCCGCTGCTCCGGGCTCATCAATTCGAACAGGGCGCGAGGCTGCGAGTAGTCGTCATTGCCTTCGCGATGGTCGTAGCGCCAGGCGTCGCCTTCCAGCGGCAGCGGCGGTTCCACTACGCTCGGGTCCTCGGTCGGTCCATCGAAGGAGTTGGGCTCGTAGTAGGCGTCGCCGTTTTGCTCTCCGTTGGCGAAGAAGCGCATCGGGCCGTCCTTGTGGTAGTGGTGGACCGGACACTTCGGCTGGTTGACCGGCAGCGCCTCGTAGTGGGTGCCGAGGCGGTAGCGGTGGGCGTCGGCGTAAGAGAACACCCGCGCCTGCAGCATCTTGTCCGGCGAGAAGCCGATGCCCGGCACCTTGTTGGACGGTGAGAAGGCAGCCTGCTCGATCTCGGCAAAGTAGTTGTCGGCGTTGCGGTTGAGCTCGAAGTAGCCGACCTCGATCAGCGGGTAGTCGCCATGGGGCCACACCTTGGTCAGGTCGAAGGGGTTGAAGGGCGCCTGCTTGGCCTGTTCCTCGGTCATCACCTGGATAAAGAAGTTCCAGCGCGGGTAGTCGCCGTTTTCCAGGGCGTTGTAGAGGTCTTCCTGGGTGGTCTCGCGGCTCTTGCCCACCACCTGTTCGGCCTCGGCATCGGTAAAGTGCTTGTGACCCTGGGCGGTGCGGAAGTGGAACTTGCACCACACGCGTTGGTTGTCGGCGTTGATCAATGAGTAGGTGTGGGAGCCGTAGCCATTGATGTGGCGGACGTCGGTGGGCAGGCCACGGTCCGACATCAGCATGGTCACCTGATGCAGTGACTCCGGTGACAGCGACCAGAAGTCCCAGGCTGCGGTGGCCGAGCGCATGTTGGTGCGCGGGTGGCGCTTCTGGGTGTGGATGAAGTCCGGGAACTTGGACGGATCACGGATAAAGAACACCGGCGTATTGTTGCCGACCACATCCCAGTTGCCTTCCTCGGTATAGAACTTCAGGGCGAAGCCGCGCACGTCACGCTCGGCGTCCGCCGCACCCTGTTCGCCGGCTACGGTGGAGAAGCGGGCCAGCATCGGCGTCTGGCTGCCCGGGGTGAAGACCTTGGCCCTGGAGTAGCGGGTGATGTCCTGGGTGATGGTCAGGGTGCCGTGGGCGCCCCAGCCCTTGGCGTGAACGGTGCGCTCGGGGATGCGCTCACGGTTCTGGTGAGCGAGTTTCTCGAGCAGCTGGTAGTCCTCGAGCAGCAGAGGTCCACGGGGGCCCGCACTCAGGCTGTTCTGGTTGTCACCGATGGGGGCACCGGCGCTGGTGGTCATTGTCTTGCGGGTCATGTGGCGTCTCCTGCTCTTGGTCTGGTCCGATATAAGGTATAGACCGCTGTCGACGAGGGACAATCGAACCTTTCTATTTCGTCTATAGGAAATGGATGTTTAGCGTTACTATTTATGCTATTCACGATGCATGTAACGTATTTCGCACCACCGCCAACTGCGGTTCGACCCTGAAGGAAAGCCTTCGTGCCCAAGCTGTGCAAATTTGTCGCTTCGCTCTCGCTGCAACTGAGGATGATGACAGGCCTGGCGATGACCTGGGTTGTCGTGGTGACGATCCTGCTGGCATGGGGCTGGTACACAGGCAAGGACCTGGTGCGTGAGGTGAATTTTTCTCACCTGCGTTACGAGACCCATCTGATCGCCGATGAGGTGACCGAAGAGATCGAGACCCGCCTGGCGATGCTCGAGCGGGTGGCGTCCAGACAATCGAGTGGCGCGTTGCTCGACCCCGACGGTGGGGTGTTGAAGGACAACAGCGTACTGCTCGAGTTGTTCGACGGCCTGGTGGTATTCGACGGCGACGGCAAGGTGGTCACCGATTGGCCGGTGACACCGGGGCGCGAAGGGCTCGATATCAGCGATCGCGAGTACTTCAGTTTTTTGCGCGAGGTCGAGCGGCCCTACGTCAGTGACCCCATCTATGGGCGTATTACCGGGCTTCCGCTGGTGCTGTTACTGGTGCCGCTGAAGGGCGACGATGGTCGTTTCATGGGGGCTCTGGGAGGCGTAGTCGAAGTTCACTCGGGCGGTATCTTCCGACGCTTGAGCCGGGTCCGGCTGGGTAACGAAGGCTACGCAGCCGTGTTCAGCGCCTCAGGGCAGGTGCTCTACCACCCTGACCGCCAGCGCGTGATGGGGACGCTGGGAGACCTGTCCCACAACCCGGCCCTGGACCTGGCCCTCGACGGCTGGGAGGGCGAGCGTTATGGACCTACGGTAAATGGCGAAATGACCTTTCAGGCTTACCGGCAGGTGTGGCCGGCGGACTGGATCGTCGGCGTGTTCTTGCCGGAAGGCCAGGTATTGGCGCCCTTGTGGGGCTTGCTGAAACGCCTTAGCTGGGTCGGGGTGGGTATCGCGCTATTGCTGTTGCCACTTCTTGGCTGGATGGTTTGGCTGCTGCTGCGGCCGCTTTACCAGTTGCAGTCGCAGATCGCCCAGGTAGGCAAGGGGCTGCGTGGTCGCGTCGTGCTGGGTACCGAGATGAAGGAATTGACCCAGGTGGCCGAGGCATTCAATGCCGTGGAGGTCGAGCGAGAACGGGCGCTGAATGATCTGCGCGGACGCCAGGCGTTCCTCGACAGCGTGCTGGCGTCCTCGCCGGTGGGCATGTTCGTGACCGACACCCAGGGGCGCATCACCTACATGAATGACGCCCTGGCCCAGTTGACCGGTCGTACCATGAAAGGGCAGGACCGCTATGGTTGGGTCCAGGCGATCCATGCCGAGGATCGCGATGCGGCGATCGAGCTGTGGCGCTACAGCATGGCCTCAGGGAAGGACTTTCTGCGTCAATACCGTTACTGGCGGGCCGATGGCGAGCTACTATGGCTGGAGGTTCACGCCAGCCAGGTCGCCATCGATACCGAGGTCATCGGCTTCGTCGGTACCGTCAAGGACATCACCGCCCGTCGTCAGCAGGAGGCAATACGTCAGTGGGAGGCCGAACACGATCCCCTTACCGGCCTCTTGAACCGACGAGGCTTCGAGCGTCGCCTCGAAGAGGCCATGGCGGACTGGCGCAAGATGGCCAAGCCCTCCGTTCTGATGCTGTTCGACCTGGATCGGTTCAAGCCGATCAACGATGAAGGCGGCCACCCGCTCGGTGACGAGATGCTGCGTCGCATCGCTCGGGAAGTCGGCCGCTGTGTGCGCAGCAGCGATCACGTGGCACGCCCGGGCGGCGATGAATTCGCGGTGCTGCTGCCAAGTTGCACGCTGGCTCAGGCGCAACGTATCGGCGAAGACATCCTGACAGCGATCAATGACACCTGTGTGGTCCACGAGGGGCGTGAATACCATGTCACCACGAGCCTCGGCATCACCGAGTTTCGCGCTGGAGATGCCGATATCCACGCCCCCATCGAACGTGCCGATGCGGCCAGCTATGCGGCCAAGCGCCAGGGGCGCAATCGCCTGGTGGTGGACGAGAGCGAGGCGTAAGGCCGGCCGCGCCGACGACGTCACCGACGTCCCCACCGCCATCCTCCCGACGCCTTTCTGCCGGTCGTGTCAGCGGCTGGGCGACGTCGGTCGACGACGCCCAGGCACTTTTCATCCAGGCCGAGGGTCTCAGGGCATCTTCAGGGGTGCTATTGATTGCCGCGTAGCTGTCGCTCCAGCTGCCCCAGTCGCGGGTCGTCGGGGCGCAGTCGGCGCAACTCGGCCAGGGCCGACAGCGCCTGGGGGATGCGCCCGCTGGTGGCGTTGACGTAGACCAGGGCGTAGAGCAGGTCGGGATCACCGGGTGCCTGCCGGCGTCCCTGCTCGAGTGCCGCGAGGGCCTCGTCCTTGCGTCCCAGGCGGTCCAGCATCAGTCCGCGGTTGTAGTGGGTGCGGGCGTGGTCCGGGCGCCATTCGGCGGCCTTCTCGAGCCAGGACAGGGCCTCTTCCATCCCACCCTCTTCTTGCATCCCTCCATCCTCGGCCAGCGACAGTGCCAGCAGGTAGGCCAGGTGGCCTCGATCCGGCGCGGGCATGCCATCGAGGGCGATGCCGTCCTTAAGCAGTGCTCGGGCGTCCTGTTGGCGGCCTTCGGCACTGAGCTGGGTGACCAGGTTGGCTCGGGCCGGCAGGAAGTAGGGGTCCATCGCCAGCGCCGCACGATACTGTTGCTCGGCTTCGTCCTCGCGTCCGGTGCGCGCCAGCAGTACCGCCAGGTTGAGGCGGTTGCCGGGCAGGTCGGCGTTCTGCTCCAGGCGCCGCTCGTAGTCGCGGCGTGCCTCCAGAAAGGCTGCACGACGCTCTTGTGGCATGACCATCAACGAGGTGCCGGCCAGCGCCTTGACCGCCTCGTCGCGTACCGCCAGGCGTTCGTCATCGATCAGTGGCAGCAGCAGCTCGACCCTGGCGCCTTCGGGGGCCTGGGCGAATACTGGCGCTGCGGCGGCACGGACCATTGGGGACTCGTCCTTTAGCGCCTGCTCAAGCGTCGGCAGGGCGTCGCCGGCAAAGGGGGTGAGCTCGTCCACCGCGGTGGCGCGCACGATGTCCGGAGTATCGTCATCCTCGATCAGCGCCTTCAGGTAGTCCGGCGCTTCGGGGCGGCCCTGGCGGGCAGACTGAAGCGCCACACCGTAGTGGGAACGACTGGCGCTGCGGCTGTCGTCACCGAACCACTCACGAATCTGCGCCGCGGCGTCGGCGGGTGACAGGTCCTGGTGGCAGCCGGTGCAGGCGTCGGGGCTACCGGTGGCCTCGGCGAGATCCGGGCGGGGCACCCGGAAGCTGTGATCGCGCCGCGGGTCCACCACCATGTAGGTGGTCTCGGGCATATGGCAGCTCACGCACTGGGCGCCTTCGCTGCCGGGGGTATGGTGATGGTGCTCGGGACTGTCGTAGTTGTTGCGTTGCATGGTCGGGAAACGCGGCGGAGGCGCCGGGTTGTGGCACTGCAGGCACAGGCCGTTGCCCTCGATCTTTACCTCGCTGGTATGCGGGTCATGACAGTCCACGCAGCCGACGCCCTGCTGGTACATGCGGCTCTGGGTGAACGAGCCATAGACGTAGACCTCGCCCTGGATCTGGCCGTCGGCGTGGTACATGCCCTCGCCCAAGAGGCTCGGCAGGGCGGCATCGGTCAGCGGAGCACCATGCACCGGGCCCGCGCCCAGCATCTGGCGACGACTGTGGCAGCGAGCGCACTGCTCGACCAGCTCGGGGGCGTCCATATCGGCGAGATCGAGGGCAAGGCCCATATCGCCGGCTGAGGCGGGAGAGGACGCGGGAGCGTCCTCGTCGGCCTGCCACCGGGCCGCCCAGTCCAGGTGATCCTGGGCGGGGCCGTGGCAACTCTGGCAGCCGACACTCTGCTCGTGCCAGGTGGTGGCGAAGCTGTCGCTTTCAAGATCGTAGTGCTTCTCGAGGTTGGTCGAGTGGCAGTCGGCGCACATGGCGTTCCAGTTCTGGTAGCGCCCGCGCCAGTGCAGGGGGTCATCGGGGGTAAACGCCTGGCCCGGGTAGAGCGAGAACCAGCGCTGCCCACCTTCGCCTGCGGGGCGCGAGTCCCAGGCGATGGTCAAACTCTGCAGTCGTCCCCCTGGCTGCTCCACCAGATACTGCTGCAGCGGGCGTACGCCGAAGGTGTGGCGGATCTCGAAGGTCTCGGCGGGGTCCTGTGGGCCTTCCAGGGTCGCCAGGAAGGTATCGCCTCGGCGGTGAAAGCGTGCCTTGACCTCGCCATCCTCGAAGCTGGCGTCGTCGAAGTCGCCCAGTACATTGTCGGGGGTGGCGTCGCGCAGCGCCCAGGCGTGGTCGGAATCCTGCCATGCCTGGGTCTCGGCCTCGTGACAGGAGGCGCAGCTTCCTTCGGGGGCGTAGCCCCTGGCTTCGGTGGCCGTCGTCGGGGACGTTCCCTGGGGCGTCCCCTGGGGCGTCTGAGCGATGCTCTCCGGTGCGGCCAGCAACCCCGCCATCAGGGCCACGGCAAGCGCTGGTGCCGATACCATCGAAAGCGCTGGTGCCAGCGTCGACGAAAGCGCTGGTGCGGGCCCTGTGGACTCGACGCTCGGAAGGAGCGTTGCAAGTCGAGCACGCAGGCATCGGAGAAAGGATAAACGGCCAGGTTCACGCATTACGTCGGGTCACTTGTGCAGTCGGGTTCAACGCCGTCAGGCGGTCGTGGGCAAGCTGTCGGTTTGCGGGGCGCGATGATGCAAGCTCTCGTGCACTTGGCAGGGCCTGTGCCAGGCGTTGCCAGAGGGATTCTTTACTGTCCATACCATCGCCGCCGCCATCCCCATCGCTGCCGCCGTCGCCACCAGTATCGCGAAAACCTGCCGTTGGCTTGGCGATCTCGCGGTCAGGACCGAGGCGGGCCCGACACAGGGCGTCGAGTCGGTTGGCAAAGCGGGCGCGTGCCTCGCTATTGCTGTCCAGATGGGGTTCCAGGGCCTCCCAGTGTCGGCGCACCGCGACCAGGTCGCGGGCATCGAGGGATCGCTTCAGGCGCTGAAGCCCGGCCACGCCGCTGGCCTCGCGACGCTGGCGCTGTTGTTGCTGGTGATATTGCCAATGCGCGCGCACCTTGGCACCGATGGCAAGGCGCCGCCACAGCCAGGCGGTGAGCGACACCAGCAGCACCAGTCCCAGCAGCCAGGGCAAGACGCCGAGAACGAGGCGCGACCAGTCCTCTGCGCTGCGAGCGGCGCGGGGCGCCGAGACGCTGACCTCGATTGGCGCAAGCTCTGCCTGCTCCAGGCTGTCGCTCTCGGGATCGTACCAGCGCAGCGAGACTCCGGGCAGAGAACTCTTGCCTCCGGTTTCGGCCACATAGGTCACGCGGTCGGTACGGGTGCCGCCATCGCTGGACTCTTCAAGGCGTGGTGTCTCGGGATAGACCCCGAGCGGGGCCATCGCTGTCTCGTCGCCTGCCTCCTTGGCCGGTGCAGACAGCAGGTCGGGCAGCAGCAGGGCGCTGCCGCCGCTCAGTCGCGCGGTGACCGTGCGGGTGACGCTGTCGCCGGCCTCGAGCTCGATGGGGCCGCTGTCACCGTCGGCACCGTCTTGCTCCGGTGACTGTCGGTCGTCGCCCGCGTTTTCGGTGTCGTCAGCATCACCATCGTCTCCTTTCTGGCCCTTCGCCTGCTCACCGTTCTCTCCGCTCTTGCCGCTCTTGCCGCTCTTGCCGTTCTCACCCGCTCGCACGATCTCGAGCGTCTGGGTCAGCTCGATGTCGCGGGCCGACAGATAGGGGTCGAGTCCCTCGGCGGCCTCGGGCAGCCGGGCCGTCAAGGTCACCGGTGGCAGGGTGAGGCGTTGCTGGGTCGGGGAATTGTCCTCGGGAGAGGTGTAGGTGACCTCGAGGCTGCCGCTGCCCAGTTCGAAGCGTCCGGCGGACAGTGGCGTCAGGCGATAGCGGCGCGATACACCGGACCAGGTCTTTCCATCGACGCGCTGGCTGGTCGGGGTGGTGGCGCGATCGCCCAGGGTCACCCTGAGCCCCGGCTGGTCCAGGCTCGGAAAGGTCACCGGCTCAGGCATCCAGGTGGGTACCAGCACCTGGACACGCAGCTCGGCGCTGTCGCCGGGCGCCAGCTCCTGTGGCTCGAGTTCGACCGTGAGCCGGACCGGGGACGAGCGGGTATCCGCCGCTGTCGCTGCGGCCGAGCAAAGCGTCGACATCAGCGCCAGAGACGACAGCAGCAACGACAGCAGCATGAGCCCCGCCAGACGCGGCGCACTCTTGCCAGGGCGCGAGGTGCGACTGACTCGACGTGGGTTCATGGCGCCGTCTCCCTGTCGTTGTCGCTATCACTATCAGAGCTAGCGGGAGCCTGCGCCTCGATGGCGAAGCGCTGGCGCAGGAAGTCGCTGGTATCGGTGTCCAGGGTCTCGATCCACTGCTCGGCGGTGATCTGCTGACCAGGTTCCTCCACCGGCTGTTCGGTGTCCTCACCCCGGGCCTCTTCATTGTCGAATACCACGTCGTCGGCGCCGATGCCGAGCTCCTCGCCGGTATCGGACTGCTCACGGGTGTCCTCGACGTAGGCGAGGATCTCCCTGGCCAGTTCCAGGTTGCGTTGACCTTCGGGGTAGTCGGGGTCGCGCTCGAGCACCGTCTCGAAGGCGTCGATGGCGGGGCGGTACTGACGATTCTTGATCAGCGCCAGACCCTGGGTGAAGGCAGCATCGGCGCTGTCGAGCCGTTCGAGCACCTCGACCGCCGCCTGGTACTGGCCATCGCGGTAGAGCGCATAGCCGAGCCAGGCCGGATCCTCGAAGTGGCGGGCCGCACGGCCGTAGTCGTTGCGTTCGGCCCACCATCGGCCCTGCTGATCCGGCGTCAGAAAGGCGTCCGCGAGGCCCTGGGTCAGCCTTCCCGCCAGGCTGGTGTCGAGGGTCTCGGTGGCCCTGGACGCCTCCTGGGCCAGGGCCGGCGTGACGGGCCCGGCCCACAGCACCGGCAGCAGCGCCAGGCCGGACAGGCCGAGCTGCCAGCCGCGGCGAAAGCCCAGCAGAGCGAGCAGCGCCGCCGGCCAGGCCAGCCATACGCCGCGATCTTCCCAGGCCAGGCGGTCGTCATCGCGTAGCGCCTGCTGGTAGGTGGCGGCCAGGCGGCGGGTGATCTCGTCCACGTCGGCGTCGTCAACGCTCAGCCCCACGCGGGTCGCGCCTGCCACCGACGCCGTGCTTGTCCCGGAGCTGCCGGGAGCGTTCATGTCCAGCACCAGCAGGGTGTCATCCTCGCCGAGACCGGCCGTGACGGAACCCTGGGCGGTGACGCCATCGCTCACCAGCAGTACCGCGCCGGGAAGCCCTGCGTTGTCGCGTCGAGCCCCGTCGAGCACGCTGGCGGCAAGCGCCAGCGCTTGCCCGGCGGCGTCGCCGTCTTCCGGCATGACGTCGCTGGAAAGCCCCTCGAGGTAGGGCGTGACCAGCGCCGGGTCGTCGGTCAGCGGCACCACCTGGTGGGCACTGCCGGCGTAGGCGATCAAGGCGGTACGGGCGCCGTCGCGACGTTCGAGCAGGGTCTGGATCTTGTGCTTGGCGCGCTCCAGGCGGCTTGGTGGCACGTCGCTCTGGTCCATGCTGGCGCTGACCTCCAGCACCACCACCAGCGGGGCGCTCTGGGCGATCAGCGGGTTGGGCATGCGCGTCCAGGCGGGACCGGCAACGCCCAGGATCAGCAGGATGGCCAGCAGCGCCAGGGTGTCCAGCGGCCGCAGTCGGCGGCGGTCGTGCCCATCGGCACGCAGGGCAGTGACCAGGTGGGGGGCAAAATGGTCACCGCCGATGTCCGCCGAGGGGATCCGTCGGCGCCACCACCACAGCACCACCACCAGCGGCAGCAGCAGGCACCACAGTGGACGCAGCAGGTGTAGCGCAGAGAGACCGTCGAGCCACTCGCTCATGGCGTGCCCTCCTGCGTGTTGTCACCGCGGCTGGTATCAGGGTGTTCGGCGACGTCTGTCCGGGCATCTGCCTTCCCGCCAGCGGGAGCGCCAGCCGTCCGTGAGCGGACCAACTGCCGGCGATCGAGTGCCAGGGTCAGCAGCACCAATGCCGCCGCCAGAGCGAGCGGCCAGTGACTCAGCGAGCGGTGCTCGCGATAGCTGTGGGTGGCGACCTCACGCGGTGCCAGTTCATCGATCCGCGCGTAGATGGCGGCAAGCGCCTGCTGGTCGGTGGCGGTGAAGAAGGCGCCGTCGGTGATCTCGGCGATGGCCTCGAGGGTTTCGCTATCGACGCGGTTTTCGCCGCTGCCCTGGGGGGCACCCATGGCGATGGTGATCACCCGCACGTCGCGCTCGGCGGCGATGGAGGCGGCGTTGATGGGGCTCATGCGGCTGCCGGTGTCGGCGCCGTCGGACAGCAGGATCAACAGCCGCTGTTCCACGTCGCTTGCCTCGAACTGGCGGATGGCCAGACCCATGGCGTCACCCAGCGCGGTATGCGGGCCGGCCATGCCGACCTCGGTCTGGTCGAGCAGCGTGGTCAGCGTCTTGAGGTCCTCGGTCAGCGGCGCCTGGACGTAGGCCCGCGAGCCAAACACGATCAGCGCCAGACGCTCGCCCTCGCGATCGGCGACGAAGTCGGCGATGACCTCCTTGACCGCCGCCAGGCGCTGGCGGGGCTCACCCTCGGCATCGATCAGGTCGGACTCATCCATGCTGCCGGAGATGTCCACCGCCAGGATCAGGTCGCGGGCGGCGCTCTGCCAGACGATGGGTTCGCTGAGTTTCTCCGGACGGGCCAGGGCCAGCACGATCAGGCCCCACACCAGCGCCTGTGTCAGCCGAGCCAGCGGCGAGCGCTGGCGGCCGCGTGGAACCGAGACACCGGCGGCCTCCACCAGTCGCTGAAAGAACGGCAGGCGCAGCGCTGCCAGCCGTTGGCGGTGGGCTGGCAGCAGCCAGTAGGCCAGTAAAGGTAGCGGCAGCAGGGCCAGCGCCCAGGGCGTCGCCAGTTCGATCATGACGCCGACTCCTGGGGAATATCGCGACGGTGGTGGCGGATCCAGCGTCGGCTCAGTGCCACGAGTTCCGCCGATGGGGGTGTGGTGCCGTCTGTCGTGGTGGCCCGGTAGGGCGCCGTGGACAGCTCCTGGCCCAGCGGGCCGTCGAAATGCGGGGTGCGTCTGTCGCCCAGGCTTGCATCGAGAAAGCGCCACCAGCGCTGACCGGTCAGGCCGGCGACACGCTCTCGCGGATAGGCAGAGAGGGCGGTCCGCCTGAGGATCTCCGCCAGGGCGATCGCTCCTTCGTCATCCAGGCGCTGGTCGAGCTCGATCAGGGCGGCGCGGCGATAGGCATCGGCACGCCAGCGCAGATACCGACGGATGCCCCATAGCGCCAATAGCGCCACTATCACGACGGCCAGCAGCGACCAGCCCCAGGTCTGGGGTATCCAGGGGATCGCAGGGGGAACCGGTGCCTCGGACAGCTGATCGATCAGGTCGGGCAACATCACGATATCGTCGTTGCTCGCAGCGCTACTCATCGCGGCCCCCTGTCGCCCGGTCATTGCCAGCGTCTGAACCAGCAGCACCCTCGGACGGCAGTCCAAGCAAGGTACGCAGCTGGGGCAGGGTGGGTGAGCCAGCGGACAGCGACGCCAGGCCCACGCCAAGCTGTCGTGACCAGCGCTCGAGCTGCTGGCGGCGCTCCCTGGCCACGCTTTCCAACGCCCGGCGCTGATCGGCGTCGGAGGTATCAAAGCGGGCGTGGCGCTGACCATCGGTGGCCACGCAGGCGAGGTCGTCAGGCAAGCGCTCGGATAAGGGGTCGCTGACCGCCACCAGCATCAGGTCATTGTGGCGGCGGATGGCGCCGAGCAGTGCTTCGGTGCGCGGGCCCGGAACATCGAAATCGCTGAGCAGGATGATCAGGTGGTCACGGCTGGCCAGGCGTGCCACCGACGTCAGTACCCGATCCAGCGAGGTCGGCGCGGGTGCCTTGCGCTGTGGATGCAAGGCCTGGTTGGCCTGGGCCAGGGCGCTCAGGTAGCGCATCAGCTGGGCCCGGGAGCGACGTGGCCGGAACTCTTCGACGGCCTCGTCGCTGACCACGATGCCGCCGACCCGGTCGCCCTGCTCCAGCACCGCGAAGCCCAGCAGCGCGGCGGCTTCGGCGGCGGTGACCGACTTCATGGCGTGGCGGCTGCCGAAGAACATCGACATGCGCTGGTCGACCACCAGCAGGGCGGGGCGATCGCGCTCTTCGGTGAACACCCGTACATGGGGAGTGCCGGTGCGCGCGGTGACCCGCCAGTCGATGTTGCGCACGTCGTCCGATGGCTGATAGTCGCGTAATTCAAGGAAGTCCAGGCCGCGCCCCCGGAGGTGCGAGCCATGGCGGCCATTGAGCACGCTGCGAGCCGGCTGGCGCGGCAGCAGTCGCAGGCGGCGGCCCTGGGGTTCCAGCGCCGTCAGCTGGGCCAGGTCCAGGTGCACGCGCGGATCCAGCGTGGTTCGCTCCGTGGAGCCGGGCACCGTCCGGGAAGCCGGGTGTCTGGCGAATGGCAGGCGCATCGATACCTCTTGTCCAGGGATCCGTCCCTTGCCGGGGCGAGGCAAAAGCCGTGGCGAAGTCTGGCGGCTAGAAAGCGTGTACGGACCGGGTTTGCACGAGACCAGACCTCAGGGGAGCGCCACGCAGCCAAGCAGGGTGGCGACCGCGTCGTCGGCGCTGAAGCCCTGGCCCTGGGCCTCGAAGCTCAGCCCGATGCGGTGGCGCAGCACCTCCGGTGCCACCTGCTGGACGTCCACCGGATCCACGTAGTCGCGGCCTTCGAGCCAGGCGTGGGCGCGGGCGCAACGGTCGAGCGCCAGCGAGGCGCGCGGGCTGGCGCCGAGTTCGATGTAGCGGGCCAGGTCGTCGCTGAAGTCCGCCGGGTGACGGGTGGCGTCCACCAGCGTGGCCATGTACTGCTCCATCGGCTCGGCCACGTGCAGGGCGGCGATCTCGCGGCGGGCGGCGAAGATCGCCTCCTGGGCCAGGGCCACGGGGACCTGAGCAGGAGCGTCGCCGGCGGCCGGGCTTGCCTCGCGATTCTTGGCCTGTTCTTCCTGACGCACCAGGCGAATCACCTGGACCTCTTCCTCGCGGCTGGGGTAGTCGACCCGCACATGCATCATGAAGCGGTCCATCTGCGCCTCGGGCAGCGGGTAGGTGCCTTCCTGCTCGATCGGGTTCTGGGTAGCCAGCACCATGAACAGCGCCGGCATCTTGTGGGTCGTGCCGCCCACCGTGACCTGGCGCTCCTCCATGGCCTCGAGCAGGGCCGACTGCACCTTGGCCGGGGCGCGGTTGATCTCGTCGGCCAGCACCAGATTGGCGAACAGCGGGCCCGGGTGAAAGCGGAATACCGCGCCTTCCTCGCCCTGATGATAGACCTCGCTGCCGGTCACGTCGGAAGGCAGCAGGTCGGGCGTGAACTGGATACGACTGAAGTCGGCCTCCAGGTGGCGCGCCATGGCCTTGACCGCGCGGGTCTTGGCCAGTCCCGGCAGGCCTTCGATCAGCAGGTTGCCGCCGGCCAGCAGGCCGATCACCAGCCGCCGAATGACGTCGCGCTGGCCGATGATCGACTCGCCGATGGCGGCCTCGAGTCCCTTGATGTCGTCGTTGAGGCTCATGGTTTCTCCGGGTAAAGGCGTTGCCAGTCGCGGGCCATGTCGATCAACTGCCAGTCGCGCGCTTCAGCCTGTTCCAGGCCATCGGCCAGGCGTCCGATATGGCTGTCGCTGTCGTAGGCGACCTCGCGCTCGCCATCGGTGTGGTGAACCAGCACGCCAAGGCGCGGGCCTTCGCCCTCGGTGGTCCAGATCAGCATCGGCACGTCGCCGTCTGAGTTGCCCACGGCGAGAATCGGGCGCTGGCCCAGATGGCGGTTGATCGATATCACCTTGCCGGGGCCGTCATCGAGCCAGATGTCGCCGCCGCGCTTGTAGAGCTGCGGATCGTCCTTGAGATCGACCAGTTCCATCTCGCCGGTACTGCCGATGATGTTCTGGGGTGGCACGCCATAGACGTCGCTGGCGAAGACGCGCATGAACTCGAGCCCGCCACCGGAGACGATGTAGGTCGAGAAGCCGTGGTCGCGCAGATAGCCGAGCAGTTCGAGCATCGGCTGGTAGACCATGTCGGTGTAGAAGCGGCCGGTCGCGGGGTGGGTGGCGTTGGCCAGCCAGTCGCTCACGTCCTGCTGGAAGTCACTCAGCGACAGGTCCTGGTGGGACAGCGACAGCAGCGCCTGGATGCCTTCCTCGCCTGCCTCCAGCAGGGTGTCGATGTCACCTTCGGCGGCGGCCTTCTTGAGCGGCGTGTCGAGCGCCTCGGGGTCGGCCTCGCTGGCGCGGTCCAGGGCGTAGAGCAACTGGGTGTAGGCGGGCTGCTCACTCCACAGAGTGCCATCGTTGTCGAACACCGCGATGCGTCGCTCCTGTGGCACGAAGTCATCGTTGTCCGGATCGCTGGTGGACTCGACAAAGTCGACGATGGTGCTCTTGCTGTGACCGGCATTCCAGGAGGGCAGCGGGTCGGCCAGTGCCATCGCAGGAAGCAGGGACAGAAGTACCGCGGGCAGCAGCGTTGCCAGTGACTGTCGTTGGAGGATGCTCGGATTAGGGGGATTCATGCACTCGGTTCCTTGAGAGAATGGAAGGGGCTCTTCGACCCGTCTTTTTTCACCGACGAGCCTCCCCCGGGGGAGCGGCTCGTGGCGTTCAAGCCGGCGTCAGTGAACGCTGGCGGGCTGTTCCAGGGCTTCCATTACCTGATCCAGACTGAAACTTGCTGCCTTCATGCGTGGCGGAAACTCCTTGAAGGTCTCCAGGAAGTTTGCCACATAGGACTGGGCGGGAAGAGCCAGGAAGGAGTGATCCAGCAACCAGTCATAGTAGGTGTTGGAGGTCAGCTGAGCACGCTCGTAGGGATCGCGGCGCAGGTTGAACATCAAGGGGACACGCAGCGGGGTGAAGGGGTTAGCCCACACTTCGAAGGTACCCTCGATGCGCTGCTCCATGAACACCAGCTTCCAGTCATCGTAGCGCAGCGCGGTCAGGTCACCGTCATCTGAGAAGTAGAACACCTCATGACGGGGGCCTTCCTCACTTTCCCCGGTGAGCAGAGGCAGGAAGTTGTAGCCGTCCAGATGTACGTTGTACTCGCGACCGATGGCCTGAACGCCACCCTCCAGCAGGTCCTGCTTGATGGAATCGTTGCCGACGGCGGCCATGAAGGTCGGCATCCAGTCCATGTGGTGCATGACCTCGTTGGAGATGGAGCCTTCCTCGATCTGACCTGGCCAGCGGACCATGGCGGGTACCCGCCAGCCGCCTTCCCAGTTGGTGTTCTTTTCACCGCGGAATGGCGTCATGCCAGCGTCGGGCCAGGTATTCATGTGCGGCCCGTTGTCGGTGGAGTAGAACACGATGGTGTTGTCGGCGATGCCCAGCTCGTCAAGCTTGTCGAGGAACTGGCCCACGTGCATGTCGTGCTCGACCATACCATCGGCGTATTCGTTCTGACCGGAGATACCGCGCAGCTCGTCCTTGACGTGGGTACGGAAGTGCATGCGGGTGGCGTTCCACCAGACAAACCAGGGGGTGCCCTCGGCGGTCTTGCGCTCAATGAAGTCCAGCGCCGCAGCGGAGGATTCCTCGTCGATGGTCTCCATGCGCTTCTTGGTCAGTGGACCAGTATCCTCGATCTGCCCGTCGGCGCTGGACTTGATCACCCCACGAGGTCCGAAGGCTTCGCGGAAGGTACGCCCGTCCGGCATTTCCATATCGGCAGGGTAGTCCGGGTGCTCGGGTTCTTCCTCGGCGTTGAGGTGATAGAGGTTACCGAAGAATTCGTCGAAACCGTGATTGGTCGGCAGGTGTTCGTCGCGATCGCCCAGGTGGTTCTTGCCGAATTGGCCGGTGGCGTAGCCTTCGGCCTTGAGCAGGGCGGCGATGGTCGGGTCCTTCTCGCTGATGCCCTGAGCGGCGCCCGGCAGGCCGACCTTGGATAGCCCTGTGCGAAACACGCTCTGGCCGGTGATGAAGGACGAGCGGCCGGCGGTGCAGGACTGTTCACCATAATAGTCGGTGAACATCATGCCTTCGTCGGCGATGCGGTCGATATTGGGGGTCTGGTAGCCCACCAGACCGTGGGTGAAGGCCGAAATATTGGGTTCATCGCACTTTGCCGGGAAATGCGGCACGGATCTTCAGGAAGAAGTACGCAGTGTCGCGGTATCCATAGGCCATCCGCTTGATAACTTTGATTCGGTTGTTCATGCCCTCCAGCACACTGGTG